>CAZMVQ010000086.1:0-9043 GCA_964569865.1 uncultured Devosia sp. | reverse complement strand
GAGATTGGCCCTGGCAGGTATTGAACCATCGGTTGGTAGCGTCGGTGATAGCTATGATAATGCCTTGGCTGAAACTATAAACGGCCTCTACAAAAGCCGAGGTTTGGTCTTGTCCCGCTTTGGTTCTGGTCTCTTTAGAGTAATAATTGCACCGAAGGCGATCAGGAATGGCAATCAGATACACGGAAGAATTTTGACGTGATGCAGTTCGCATCACAACAACGAGTGGGCTTATGCGGCCCAAAGTGGCATCAGATTTAGGGGTTGGGCTTTCGACATTGAATAAATGGATTCAAAAGCACCAGCACGAAGATCTGATGTCTGGCCCACATGAGGATGTAGAAAAAGAAAACTCACGCCTTCGCAAAAAAGTCCGCTTATTGAAGAAGGAGAGGGAAACTCTAAAAAGGCGGCAATCTTCTTTGCAGGCCAAAGTCGATGAGATTTGCTTTCATAGACGCCTGGAAAGAAGTGTGGCCTGTCGAGCTTTTGTGTCGGGTTATGCTGGTCACTTCGCGGGGGTTTAGGGCGTAGCGTACTCGCCCAATGAGCCAGCGACAGCGGCCAAAATGAACACCCCAGTCGTGAATGCCACTTATTCCCTCTGACTCACCGCTCCTAAAGGAATGCAACAAGTCAAAATTTTCATCCTCGGTCATACTAACTACGAACATCAAACAACAGCTTCGTATCTGAACCAGAAATGGCATTGACGAAGTCTTCCTCTGGCCGAGAATCTGTGATGATCTGGTCCACCTGAGAAAACGAGGCGGACTGCACATTAGCCGTTTTTCCAAATTTTGTGCTATCGGCCATAATGACACTGGTACGTGAATGTTTAATCAAAACCTTGCGAATGTGCGCTTCATCTTCCTCATAGTCCATACAACCGTAATCAAGATTGATTGCCGCACTTCCCATAAAGGCAACATTGAAGCAAAACCCCTGAATATATGAAATAGTCTCATACCCTACCAAATCCTGCTCAACCCTGCGAAGCCGACCCGGGGTCAAAAACAACGTGACACCGTGATGTTCGTTGGCAGCTAGAGCAATTTTTAGTGAGTTGGTGTAAAGCCGAATATTCGAAAACCCAGATAACTGCCGAGACAGACTAAGGGTTGTTGTTCCTGTGTCTAGAAATATAGTTGTATTGTCCTGAATTTGCTCGCGCGCAAGCCGCGCAATCGCGCTTTTCTTCTCAGCATTCTTTCTGATCCGCTCATCAATCGGTTGATCATGTATAACCGAGGTTGTAACAGCGCCACCATGGGCTCGCACCAACTGACCGGTAGCCTCCAGATCTTTGAGATCGCGACGAATGGTTTCGCTTGAAACCTGTAACTCCTGCGATAAGTCATTTACTGAAACGCGGTGTTTTCTGGCAAGTTGCGCAAGGATATGTTCAATTCTGTGCCTGTTTAATATAATGGCCTCCTTGTTGACAGAAACTGTAGAAAACCCACTTACTATTGATGACTGAACTTTGCAAACTGCGCAAAGAGATTTAAAGAATATAAGTTACCAAGAAATCCTTAAGTGCGACCATTCGAACGAACTGAAATATTTTTCTATGCGTAACGCCTTTGGGTTTTAGGATCAAAATAGTGAATGGATTCTGGTGGAAACCTTATATTTATCTCGTCTCCGGGTGCGAACTCAAGGGCTCCAGCTCTACGTAGAGTCAATTCGGTAGTGCCGTTCACACAATAAATCAGAGTTTCAGCTCCAAGGGATTCAGTGGTGTCAACGCGTAGCGAGAATGACGCTTCATCTTTCTCGCACATTTTGATTTCCTCGGGACGAACTCCAAAAATGACGTCTCCAGGGGGAATTTCTTTTCCATTCATCTGCGAAATTTTCTGCCCATCAATAGTGTTGACAATGCCGTCTTTCTCCACGATCGCAGAAACGAAATTCATTGGCGGAGAACCGATAAATCCGGCTACAAATGTCGTTGCGGGTTGTTGGTAGATGTCAATCGGTCGACCGACCTGATCAACTCTCCCCTCATTTACGACAATCATTTTGTCGCCCATAGTCATAGCTTCCACCTGATCGTGGGTGACATATATACTGGTTGCCGATAGGTCATTATGCAGCCTTTTGATTTCCAATCTCATTTGCACCCGTAATTTGGCGTCAAGATTGGAAAGTGGCTCATCAAACAAAAACACTTCCGGATTTCGTACAATCGCCCGCCCCATGGCAACGCGCTGACGTTGCCCACCAGACAAAGTTGAGGGTTTGCGATCTAAAAACCCTTCGAGCTGAAGTATTTTTGCCGCCTTATCAATGCGCGATTTAATCTCTTGTTTTGAAACTTTGCGAAGGCTCAGACCAAATTCCATGTTCTGCAAGACACTCATATGAGGATAAAGTGCATAATTTTGAAATACCATGGCAATGTCACGATTCATGGGCTCAACCTGGTTGACAACCTTATCGCCGATCAAGATTTCTCCATCTGAAATTGGCTCCAACCCTGCAACCATGCGCAAGAGTGTGGACTTGCCGCAACCGGATGGACCAACAATAACAGCGAACTCACCATCATCAACTTCCAAGTCCACGCCATGGACAACCCTTTGTGTCCCATAACTTTTTTCTACCTGCCGAAATGTTACTTTAGCCATGGTTTTTATTGTTCTCCATTATTTTTCCGTATCCACCAGGCCCTTGACGAGCCAACGCTGCAACACAACAACCACGATCGCCGGCGGCATTGTCGCCAAAATTGCAGTTGCCATAGTCTGGTTCCACCGCGGATCGCCCCCGTCGGTAGAAATTGTTGAAATTACCCCAACCACAACTGTCTTCATCTCAACGTCAGTGGTCATAAGAAGTGGCCACAAATACTGGTTCCAACCAAATATGAAGAGCACTACGGCCAGCGCAGCGGTGGTCGTTGCCGACATTGGCAACAAAATTCGAAAGAAAAAGGTGAGCGGCCCTGCCCCGTCAATTTTTGCTGCTTCACAAATTTCTTCTGGCACCGACAGAAAAAACTGACGGTAAAGAAATGTGGCAGTCGCCGATGCAATTAATGGCAAGGTCAGTCCCCAATAAGAATTCAACAGGCTCCATCGCAGGTTGAACTCCAGACCAAAAAATGAGGCCACTTGTTTAATTGGCAAAAATACATTTGCCGCCACTTCGTATGTGGGAACGATACGGACTTCGATTGGCAGCATTAAAGTTGCGAATATAAGTCCAAAAAATGCCAATCGAAATCGCATGTTAAAATAAACCAGAGCGAAGGCAGAAAAAATGCAGATAACGATTTTACCGACGGTTATTCCAACAGCAACGATAAGCGAATTCACGATCTGACGACCCAAGCCTTCGGTCTCCCAGGCCCGAGCCAGATTTTCAAAAAACTTTCCACCCGGGATAAATCGAACCGCCAACATTTCCTGACCATCCGGCATCGAAGCAACTAAAATAGCATATATCAGGGGCAGACAAATCACCACGGTTCCAACCGTTAGCGTAAAATAGGCAAGATAATCAAACCAGTTGCGCGGCTCTACCATTGTATCACCTCAAGCATAATTCACCTTTTTTTCAATAAATTTAAATTGGAATACTGTTAGGGCCATAACCAAAATCATCAGAAGTACTGACTGAGCCGAAGATGAGCCCAGGTCCTGCCCGATAAAACCATCGCTATAAACTTTATATACTAGGATATTCGTAGAGTTGCCCGGACCACCTTGGGTCACCGCATGGATGATGCCAAAGGTTTCAAAGAATGCGAAAACTATATTCAAAATAACAAGGAAAAATGTGGTTGGAGAAAGCAACGGGATAACAATCCTCCACACCCGCATGGCCGGTCCAGCACCATCAATAGCCGCTGCCTCAATCAGGCTTTTTGGTATTGCCTGCAGTCCGGCAAGAAAGAAAATAAAATTGAAACTGAAAATTTTCCAAGCGGCCGCCACAATTACCAAAATCATGGCATGATCTCCGTTCAAAAACGGATCCCAATCGACCTCAATAGATTTCAAAAAAAGCGCAATGGCACCGAATATGGGGTTGAACAACAAAACCCAAAGAATGCCAGCGACCGCAGGCGCAACGGCATAAGGCCAGATTAAAAACGTTTTGAATGCGCCGGAGCCATGAATAACTCGATCAGCAAATATCGCCATGATAAAAGACGCAGAAAGCGAGAGACCGGCTGTGGCAGCAGTAAAGACAAGTGTTAAACGTACCGAAGACCAATATTCAGGGTCGCTAAGAATTGTTCTGAAATTGTCAAACCCTACAAAAAATGATCGCAAGCCAAATGGATCAGAGATAGTGAAACTTTGATAAACAGCTTGGCCCGCTGGCCAAAAAAACAGGACCAGTAGAATGAGCATTTGCGGAAAGATTAGAGCAAATGGTAAGTATCTATTGTTAAACAAGACACGTTTTTGCATATCACCTCTCCCAATTTATATGTATTTGACAATCCATGAATTTTGCTCCAGGTGCCATCAAATATTGTTAATGGCCGACGACATTTAGGTTTTATTATTTTCCACAAGACACATTTACCTGTAAAAACTTCAATTTCAAATACCCACCAAGTTTAGAATAACTGAATTATATACCAAACCAGTTCGGGGTGTTCTCCTCAAACAGGAGGCCGCTTGATTAAAAAAAGCGGCCTCCAACAGAGAGGACCTGCCCGCAGTCTTTATAAGAGGAGACATGACCGCGAGCATCTCTACCTGAACAACCGCACGGTGCGGATGCCAGATTACTGGCCTAGGGTTTTTACAAACCTGGCAACAATTTCAGTACTACGGCGCGCCGCATCATCTAACCCGGCTTGAACTTCCTTTTCGCCGGCCCAAATTCTTTCCAACTCTTCATTCAGTGCAGTATAAACTTGGCTGGCATATCCAAAACGGAACCCCCTATTGAGCGGACCCGGCTCACCACCACGATTTAACTGCAACAGGCCAAATTCCTGAGTAGGGTTTTCTATGTAATAACCCTCGGCTTTAAGAGTTTCATAGGCATCCAGAGAAATCGGCACATAATGAGTTCGCTTGTGCCACTCAATTTGTTGCGGAGCTTGCATCAGAAAATCGAGGAATTTTGCCGCTGCAGCATTTTGCTCATCGGTAAGGCCGTCCATCACGAAAATGGAGCCTCCACCAATCAGAGAGCTTTTCGGATCTTCATTATTAGCCTCGATTGGCATGTAGGTTACAGAAAATTCAAATTCTGCACCACCCTCAATACCTAAATATGCGGCGGAAGACAAAAATGACATCCCACATTCGCCACTGATAAAGATCGCGGAATTGCTTCCCCGGCCGGCATAGGTGTAAATGCCTTCGTCTATCCAGTTTTTAAGGCGCTGAATATGTGCTACATATTGCGGCTGTTGGTTGAATGTAAACTCAGTGTCCCAACCATCCATGCCATTATTATTGGAGGCGACTTCCAAATTCTGGATTTGACTGTAACCATCCAGATTGACCCAATTGGGCCATTCAGAAGACAAAGCGCATTCAAAACCGATGTCTTTTAGTTGTCTGGCCGCTTCTCCCACATCGTCCCAAGTTACCGGAGGTGAGGTTATGCCTGCTTCTTTAAAGGCATCAACATTATACCAAAGCAACGGTGTTGAGCTGTTAAAGGGCAGCGAAGCTGCGCCTTGACCATCGCCAAACATGGCCAGAGCCGGAGCAATGAAACGGCTCCATTCCACATCATAATCATAATCTTCCAGCAATTGATAAACTGGATATATGGCGTCTGAAGTCATCAAAGTCGGTGCATCGCGCCCCAGGGCCAAAACCAGGCCAGGCTGTTCACCAGCCCTAAACGCAGCAATAGCTGCATTCAGTGTCACACCATACCCACCCTTGTTAATTGAATTGATGAAGATGTCGGGGTTTTCGCTGTTAAACTGATCAACCAAATCGGCAACTGCTTCACCGATCCCCTCAGGGCCGAATGGATGCCACCACTCTACCTCGACAACAGATTGGGCCTGAACAGATCCCATTGTCATGCCAACCAATAAGGCCGCCATTGAACATTTTTTTAAATTTTTAAGCATAGTCATATTCTATCCTCCGTTAGATTAAATTTCGTTTTCACAGTTGATAAGCTGGTGCCCGACGGTTTGCCGTATATTGCTCAACATCAAGCGTCTTGAACGACGCCTTTTCTTCCAGTGCACGACAAAAGGCCAACACCTGACCGTCAGAATAACGTTTCCCCACCACCTGCAAGCCAATGGGCAGCCCCTCTTTGGAAAGCCCGGCAGCAATCGAAGCGGCAGGATTTCCGCTAAGGTTGAAAGGGTAGGTAAACGGTGTCCACGCCGTCCAAGGCAATACCTCTGACCTGACGCGCATACCATTAGGTGCCTCTAGGTTGGCACCAAATGGAAGAATTGGAACAGTTGGCAACAGCAAAATATCGAACTGCTCAAAAAATTTGTGAATTTGAGACGCAAATACCGCTCGCGCGCTCATCGCATCCAAATAGTCATTTATTGAATATTTGCGCGATGCGTTGACGAGATTCCTAAATCCGCTTCCAAGCATATTTTCCTGCTCTAAACGATCAGAACAAAATGCAATTCCTCGCCCTGCAACCCACAAGGTTTCAAATATCTCAATTGGGTCTTCCCAGTCCAGCTCAACAGTTACAGGTTTAATTCCCAGGCAATCCTGAATTCTGGCAACACCGTCCTGAACTACCGTTGAAACTTCGCTATCGACATCAGCACCAAACAAGGTCGGCACATATGCGACTTTGATATTGGAAAAATCGACTTCACCCCGCGTATAGTCCAAACCGTCATTGGGAAGAGAAAGATGATCGCGGGCATCCGCCCCCTTTAGCAAGTTGAAAAGAATAGAGCTGTCGGTTGCCGTTTTGGTCAAAGGACTGACATGGGACAACATTTCGGTGGCGCTACTGGGATAAACCGGAATGCGTCCCAGGCTTCCCTTCATTGAAAATATTCCGCAAAAAGCAGCTGGAATTCTTACCGATCCACCGCCATCGGAACCCAGAGTAAAGGGCACCATATTTGAAGCAATTGCTGCCGCCGATCCACTGCTCGAACCGCCGCTGGTAAGTTCAGTATTCCATGGATTTCGGGTTGAGCCATAAAACTCAGAAACTGAAGATCCTGACCAACCCAATTCGGTGGTGGTGGTCTTGCCAATCAAAATCGCGCCTGCCGCCTCCACCCGTTCAACTATTACTGCATTTTCAGTAGGGATGAAGTTCTTAAATGCGGCCGATCCACGTGTCGTACGGCGGCCCCGAGTATAAAGCAAATCCTTAACGCCGAAAGGAACACCGTGAAGCGGCCCCCGCCACACACCCTTTTTTGCATCAAGATCACATGCCCTTGCCATCTCCATAGCATCATCGAAATAAGTATCAGAAAATGCCTTTATTGTAGGATTTTTTGTTTTTATGGTTTTAATTGCATTAGCGACAAGCTGCTCAGACGAGAGCGTCTTTTCTGATATATTGTTTATTGTTGCAGCTAAATTCACGTCATTTATCCAGTTTTTGTCAGTATGGATCGTTAATTTCTATTTGACGCTATGTTTAATTTTAGCAATAGTCAATCATAAATGTTGATTTTGTGGTTTTTGTGTGTTTTTTATATCAAGTGTCGACATCGCGCATTAACTGTTAAGTGATGGTTGGCGATAACCTTAGTTTTCAATGTGTGGAGATAATTTTGTGAAGAATATTCCGTTCGGCCGCCCTGGCCGTTTTTACCGTGGCAATGTCCATACTCATTCTAATAATTCAGACGGTGACCTGGAGCCTTCCGATGTCTGCCAACGTTATCAGGATGCCGGATACGACTTTGTTTGTTTGAGCGATCACTATCTGGAAAAATTCGGCTTTCCACTTACCGATAGTAAAAATTGCCGTAACGAGAAATTCACTACGCTTTTTGGTGCAGAGCTGCATCAGGGGAAAATTTCAAATGGCGAAACCTGGCATATTCTGGCAGTTGGATTGCCTCTGGATTTCGCCAAGCCTTCCCCCGGTGAAACATGTGCTCAGATTACTGACCGGGCCGCAGCTTGCGGGGCATTTATTGGAATTGTTCACCCAAGCTGGTATGCGTTAACTCCCAAAGACGCAGAGCAAATCAAAACTGTCCATGCCATCGAGGTTTACAATCACGGCGCGCAGGTCATTGTAGATAAAGGGCAAGATACTGCTTATCTGGATATGATGCTAAACGGGGGAAGAAGGCTTAACGCATTTGCTTCTGATGACGCCCACCACTTAACTGTAGATGCATTTGGTGGATGGGTGCACGTGCTCGCCAAAAGTCTGGACCCAGACGAAATTCTTAGCTCCTTGAAAGCTGGGCATTACTATTCAAGCCAAGGTCCACAAATAAAAAACATAGAAATCAAAAACGGTGAAATTCTTGTTGAATGTTCACCAGCTGCGTTTATTGGTCTGCACGGTCGCGGCCACAGATCCGATCAGGTGATGGGACAGGGGCTGCTTAATGCTAAATTTTCCATCAAAAAATACCAAGAATCCTTCGTCCGCGTCACAATTCGAGATAATTTTGGCAAACATGCCTGGTCAAATCCTATCTGGTTTGACTGATTCAACGACACGTACAGCTGCAGGCTTCAAAATATAGCCACCGAAGCCATGCACCTGTTGCCTCAGAATTCTTTGGGCATCTCTTGTGGGAATACCGTTAATGCATGATGCTTTGCCGCGTTCGAATGCAAACGAGTTGAATGTACTTTCCGATCCGGCAAGAAGTGTTGGATGCAAATCCAAATATTGGCGACTTGTTGAATTCTTTATCGGCTGCACTTTCTGATGCGGTCATGCAGGACCTGAATTCACGAGTCGATGTGGACAAGCAGACGATCGAGCAAGTTTCACTAGACTTTTTAGAGACCATAAACTTGATTTAAAGCGCTCAGGCATGTGATATGAATGAACCGTCCCGGGTTTACCTGAGAGTATAACTCTCCAAGGATGGCCCCTATGACACAGAAAAGATATATGCCGA
>CAZMVQ010000085.1:0-9078 GCA_964569865.1 uncultured Devosia sp. | reverse complement strand
CGATCCTTTCGAAAGCCAATGGGCTTTTCCAACCTAATGCTGAGTGTCTGCGGCGAGGGTTATAAAAGCCGTTGATGTATTCGAATATGGCGACCTCGACAGCGCGACGCGTCTGGCAGTATTCCATGATCACCGCCCAAGGCAGAGGCTGCGATCACATATATATCTCCTGTGGCCATGTCGCCCAGAGAGGTGTCGCATTCTTTGCAAAAACAGCGTTCTAACTTCCATTCTGGTCTGGGCAGAATTTTTGCCGTTGCAACTCGTTTATTGAGAAGTCGGCATCAATCCATCATCAGGTAGTTTGGTATTTATCAAAAATGGGTGCCCAAAAGTTAGCCAATAAGAGCTGTTGTCCTCACCCCTGAGGGGCCAGCCATTTGTCATAATCCGATACCAGTAAATGTAGCGGGGCTTCATCTTCTTCAATTTCGGCAAAGCGGCCTAGGGGGTCTGCAAAAATATTGTCGGTGAGATCATCATTGACACTGGAGACTTCTCCGATAAGCACATCTCCTCCCTCACCCCAAAAAGCGTGCCAATTTCCCGGCTTGAGCGTCACGCTTTCGCCCGGTGCCAATAACAATGTTTCACCGGCGCTCAAGCGCCGATCAAAACCGTCCGTTATCACCAGCACCTCTGCCTTACTATCAATGTTGCCGACTTTGTCTGATGAAAACATTTTTAGCGCCAGCCTGGCACCACCGCGATTGATAATATCTTCACTCTTAACAATATGGCGGTGCATTGGTGAGATCTGGTCGCGGCGCGAAATCATGATTTTTTCAGCATAACACATGGTGCCACCGCGCTTCATATCCCTTTGCGAACCATTGCGGCAGGTAAAAAGGAACAGACCGAGATTTTCAAAATCATTTTGTCCGTAATCAGTTATATCCCAACCCAATCGAGACGAAATAATGCCAGAAAGTTCCACTCGCCGCTCTCGCATCTGATCAGGTGTCAAGCGTGCAAAGCCGGGCAGGTGAAAGCTAAAGGAGCGAATGAAATCGTGCCCCTCGCGCAAAATCCGGTTTATCTCAGAGCGTTTCATTTAAGCTATCCCATTTTTAGAGCGCACGGCCACTTTCATCAAAGTAATGAAGCTTGTTGCTGGCGAACTCAAGCCCTACCCCTGCATCCGGTTCCAGTGTGTTTTCGCCGCTCACCCGCACTGTGATCTGACCGGCATCCGCGCAATTAACTATCAGGAAAGTATCGGCGCCCAGATATTCGACCACATCAATAACTCCATCGATCTGGCCTTTACCGGGATCTGTCAGCGCGATCGCCTCGGGGCGAATTCCAACCAGCACGGCCTTGCCGCTCTTTGGAGCCTTGAGGTTGGTGCCACTGGCCAGAACAAGCCGGTCGCCTTTAGTGGTACAGGCAAGAATATTCATTTTCGGGCTACCGATGAACTGGGCGACAAACAGGTTACGCGGACTGAGATATAGCTCTTTTGGAGAGCCGACCTGTTCGATAATGCCATCATTGAGCACTACTATGCGATCTGCCAATGTCATAGCCTCCACTTGATCATGGGTGACGTATATCATCGTGGAATTCAGAGTCTGGCTCAGTTTGGCGATCTCGTAGCGCATTTCGACACGCAATGCTGCATCAAGATTAGACAGGGGTTCATCAAGCAAAAATGCGGTCGGGTTGCGAACAATGGCGCGACCAATGGCAACTCTTTGTCGCTGCCCGCCGGAGAGATCGCGCGGACGGCGATCAAGATAATCTTCCAGGCGCAAGGAGGCAGCCACCTCATTTACCATCTGGACGATCTCCTGCTGCGGGCGGCCAGCAGTTTTCAGGCCAAACCCAATATTATCACGCACGCTCATATGTGGATAAAGCGCGTAGGACTGAAAGACCATCGCCAGATCGCGCTTGGCTGGTGGCTGCGAGGTCATCTCGGTGCCAGCTATCATAATCTGCCCGCGGCTGGTTTCTTCCAGACCCGCAATCATGCGTAGCAAGGTGGATTTGCCGCATCCCGAGGGGCCTACAAAAATGATAAACTCACCCTCCTTGATCGCCAGATCTACGCCCTTGATGACCTGAACATCACCAAACCATTTTTCAACCTCTTTAAGTACAATGACGTCCATTGTTATTGTCCTTTTTTCTGTGCCTTGGGGGAGGCCCATGCCAGCCAGATGGCCGCAGTCCAGGTGAAATCCATACCGCCTGCCGGACTACCGTCTTCAGGGTTGTAATATTCGGCAAAGCCGGATCGGGCGATAAGCGTGGCTGTGTCATTGCGAAGCCTTTCAGCCTGATTGTTAAGGCCCATATCGCGCATGCCCATTGCCAATAACGTGTTGATGACCCCCCAGACAGGTCCGCGCCAGTAGCGAAAGGGTTCAAACCGGTCTGAGTCCGGATCATGGCTTGGCATGGCAAACGGAGAAGCACTGCTTACCTTATCAAAGATGGCGAGCATGCGAGTGTCATTTATACCGCCATACCAGCACAAAAATGCTGCAGACGACAGGCTGTGGGCAAAATTGCCGGTTCGGATATTAAGCGCGTCATAGGCTTTAATTTCTGGGTTCCAGAGCTTTTTCGCACCTTCCTCTATCACCTTTATCCAATGAGAGATCTCGGTTAAGTCCTCACCAAGGATTTCGCCCATTGCCCGCAGGTCACGGTTGGCACGCAGCAGAATAAAGGTCATGCCCGGATCGGCAACCCGAAACGGGCCATTAGCGGCCAGTTCGGCTTCGTTCCAAGAGCATTCGCGCCCGGCATAGACTATGGCCATGAAGCGGTCATAATCAGATTTTTGCGGCCGCATGTGCGGATCAACATGGCCCAGATCGTTGCGCTGGTAATTGCCAACATTTGAAATGTCGATATTGC
Organism: uncultured Devosia sp.; assembly: GCA_964569865.1. Classification (GTDB taxonomy): domain Bacteria; phylum Pseudomonadota; class Alphaproteobacteria; order Rhizobiales; family Devosiaceae; genus DROE01. The sequence goes on along the minus strand of CAZMVQ010000085.1, from coordinate 6,207 downwards.
GCATCGCCTCATCCCACTCAGGCGCATTGTCGCGTCCGCTTTCCCAAGGGTGGTTGACGACAATCATGCCATCTTCGTTGCGGTTGTTAAAAAACCAGCGATGCCATGCCAGAAGTTTTGGGAACAGCTTTTTCAGTCGTGCATGTCCACCTTCAGGGTCTTTTTCAAAAATTTTGCGCATAACGGTAGCTACAACCGGGGGTTGAGAGATGCCGGAAGTGGGGGGGGAGTGCGTTGTGCCCCATTCATCGGGTCCAGGAAAATAGCCGGCGCTTTTGCGATGGAAAATAATATGGGGCACCATGCCGTTGGCCCACTGCCCGCTGAACAGAGTTTCCAGCTCAACCCAGGCGCGTTCAAGATCAAAAGTAGAAAATCCAAGGGCGGCAAAGGCGCTGTCCCAGTTCCACTGGTAGGGGTATAGGCCAGCTGTGGGCACAGTATATGTGCCCATGTCATTGCCCAGCAAAATGTCGCGGGCCTTGGTGTCCAGATTATCAAGCATGATTTTTTATTATCCTTTCACGCTGCCTGCTGTCAGGCCCTTGGTCATAAACCTTTCCAGCCCCAAAAAAATCAGCATGATCGGGATTGTCGCGATCACGGACCCGGCCATCAGGTGCTGGCGAGGAATTTCTGAAGAATTCAGCATCGCCACGCCGCGGGTCAGGGTGAATTTGCTTGGGTCATCAAGCAACATAAAGGCCAGCAAAAACTCGTTCCAGGCGATCATGAACACATAAAGCGACACCGAGGCGATGGCCGGCAACGAGAGCGGCAGAGTTATCTGCCAGATGACTTTTAAACGGCTCAACCCATCCATCAGCCCGGCTTCTTCAATCTCGGCCGGAAGTCCACGGAAATAACCCTGCAACATATAAAGTGCTACCGGGATGGTGGTAACCGGATATATTAACAGAATACCAAAGATTGAATTTCGCAGGCCGACCATGGAAAAGGCAATGTAAATCGGCAGGGCCAGCACAATCATTGGCACCATATAGATCAACAAGATTGAGCGCGACATCATCGCCTGCCCCTTGAAGCGCAGGCGAGCCACCGCATAGGCTCCCGGGATGCTGAACGCAAGCGTGACGATTACTGTCATTACTGAAACAAATCCTGATGTCAGCAGATAGCGACCAAAATTGAAGTCGCGAAAAAGTTCGACGTAGGATCTGAACAGGCCCCAGCCGCGACTTAGATCGAGGGAATAATCAAGTGGATTAAGCAGTAGAGCCTGTTGGCTTTTCAGGCTGGTCATCACCATGATGAAGAACGGAATAGCCACAATCAGGGTAAAAAAAACATAACCGAATCCGGTCAGAAACCGGATGATGGCAGTCTCGAATTCATAGCGCGATAACGCACCGACTGGTATTTCGTGCAACATTGCACGAAGAGGCAGGACACTACCGGCGGCAAATATAATCAGGCCACCTGCTTGCATAGGCGCGATTTGCCCCAGAGGTATGCCAAACGGCTGCCCAAAACGCAGCGCAACCAGGACTATGGCACTAACCAGCGTGATCAGCACCAGTGAAAAATTGCCCAATTGATTGGGTCTGCGCATCAGCAACAGGAACGCCGCGGTGCCACCTGCAGCCATTGCTGCCAACAGGCCGGGTGTCACCGCAGCACCAGTGGCCAGCGCCAGGGCAATCGCAACACAAATGGCGACAACTCCGCCCCACAGCACTCCAAGTATTGGGGCTATGACATAACCTTTACGAAACAGTCTCACAGCCCTTCCTCCCTTGATCCGTATTTGAAGAACAGCACAGAAAACATCACCAAAATTGCGAAGATAACCACAGCAACGGCGGCCCCGGCCCCGATGTTGGAAACCGCGAATGCCTGTTCATAGACATTAACCGTCAGCGTGCGCGTGCCCGCGTTGCCTCCGGTCAGCAAAAAGATGTCGTCGAATTTGTTGAACGTCCAGATAAAGCGTAAAAGAAACAGTACGCTCAGGATACCGGCTAATTGTGGAACCGATAAATACCAAAACTGTTGGAATGGTGAGGCGCCATCCATTTCGGCAGCCTCGTACATATCAGCATCGATGCTTTGCATTCGCGCTAGGATGAACAAGAACGACATGGGGAAATAGCGCCAGATCTCGAACACAGTGACCATGATTAAGGCCTGGGGTTTTGCGCCGAAAAAGTTTATTGGCGTTTCGATAACGCCCATCTGTAGCAACAATGCATTGGCAGAACCGGAGAACGGATCAAACAGCGTGATCCAGGTAAAGGCCACAGCGATAACCGGGGCGACATAGGGAAACAGGAAAAGACCTCGCAATATGCCCTGACCGCGAAAACTCTTGTTTAACAACAGGGCGGCGAAAAGGCCGACAACCAGCGCTCCAATAGTGCCAAAGATCGTATAGAACAGGGTTACGCCGATGACGCTCCAAAACTCCCTGCCGTCAAACAGGCGGATGAAATTTTCCAGCGTAAAGGTGGTATCAAACAAAACAGAGTTGGCATTACCACTCAGATCTGCCTGCGTATCGCGCGGGTTCGGATTAGCGTCAATAAAGCTCTGATCGCCGGTAATGGGCATGCGCATTCGTTCTTTAAACCCTGCCTGCCAATCCCCCAGATCACAGACCAAAATTCGCTCATTCAGGGTGCAGCGTTGATCAAGTTGCAGGATGGTCAAACCTTTGGGCAGGACATCACGCATGGTCACGTCAGTGATGGGTTCTTTGCTCGAGGAATTGGTAAGGCGGTATTCGAGCACAGCCTCGTCGCCCGGTTTTTCAATATTGCCCCGGATACGTTCATAAACCCTGGGCTCCGGCATGCGCAGGTCCTCAAGACCGATAGGTTTGAAGCTGATCCAGAAAATCGCTATTAGCGGTAGCATTACAACAAGTGACGCACTTAACAACGTCGGGGCCAACATGCCCCAGGCAAGCTTGGCTTCGCGCTTTTGTAGCGGTCCGCTGCCTGTCGGAGGTTTGTTTGTCATCTGCATGATGGCCCGCCGTTTTAAGATAAAATGGGGACCGGAGCACGCTTAGTGCTCCGGCCAACTAGTTTACTTTACTTAATTGACCTTGGCCAGTTCTTCGTTGAGAACGGCAACTGTTGCTGCCGCGTCACGCACACCATCGATATATTCACGCACATAGCGGTTAAATATCTGGGCGTTGATGATTTTCGAGGCCAGCGAGAGCTGCCCCTCAACCACACCCCAGCGCTGGGCGGTATTCAGACCAAGCACGATATTATCAATCACGTCCTGTGGATATAAATCCGACAGGGGTGCTTTACGATCCACACCAACTGGCAGTTTTGCCCATGCAGTCTGGAACTCGTTAGGATTTTCAGCCGTTCCCATACGCACAGGGAATTTCCCCTCGGGCGCAATTGAAAGGGTCTGCATATATCCTTCGTTCATCGAATATTGGACAAACTGCATAGCCGCGTCAACTTCCGCATCCGCAGTGATACCAAAATATCTCACGTCACCCCAGGCCGCACCGTCCGGATTAGAGGGTCCGGCAAACGAGGTCACAAAACCGGTGGCATCGGCAAGGGCGCGAGTGGTCGGGTCATCATTGATAGTTGGCGGAGCCGCATCGCGCAATCCGGCAAGTTCATCCATGATGAACGGCGACCAGATAATCATTGCAGCCTTACCAGCGAAATAGAGTTCACGCGATTGTTTCCAGTAAAGTTCACCCGGGGGTGAGGCTTCCGTAATCGCCTTGTAAAACTCAAGCACTTCGATTGTTTTGGCTTCATCTAAGGGGGCAAAACCATTGTCATCCACCGGAGTTACGCCATTGGCCAGAAAAACATGCTCAAGCACTTGAGACATGAAGTTTTCATCGATTTTGGTGGCCGACACAAAGCCGAACATTTCAGGGGGATTATGCAGTTTATCAACGGCTGCAATCACGTCGGCATAGGTATTGGGCGCCGACAGACCAGCGGCGTCAAACAGATCCTTGCGATAGATGATCATCTGTGTCCAGCCATCGACCGGCACAGAGGCGTAACCGTCCGGGACGGCAGCCATATTAAGTCCACCAGAAGCAAATGTCGCCGCACCAAGGCTTTCGATAACTTCCGTTGCGGCGTCTGTATCAAGAATACCAGCCTCTGCCCAAGGCAGGGTATATTGCAGCGGATGGTAAATGACATCTGGCAAATCACCAGCAGCAAATGCTGCTGTGGTGCGGGTGCCAAGATCGCTCTCGGTAACTGGAATAACTTCAACAGAAATGCCTGATAATGCTTCAAAATCGACGGCCATTTCCTGTTGCTTTGCCAGCCGGTCCGGCTGCTCCTCCGTAGTCCAAAATCGAATTGAATCCGCACTTGCCGCGCCAGCAGACAAAACAAACGCCAGCGACGTTATAACCAACAGGTTTTTCCACCTGCTCTTTGAAGAGTAAGTCATTTTTTCCTCCCATGACTTTGTTGAATGGTCTGTGCAACCAATGCACAGATTTCTTTCGACGATTTGGTTGGTGGTCCATCTGATTGACGTTCAATCAGACGGGCATCAGCCAATTCGCGAAAACTGTTGGCATCGCCGCCGCGCACAACTTGCAGTACGATATCGGCCAGACGAGAGCCTGCCACTTTTGAATCGACTGAAAACGTGGTCAAGGGCGGAGTGGCATAAGCGCCTTCGGGAATGCCATCATATCCAATGACAGAAATATCACGCCCGACATAAAGACCCAGTGACGTGGCCGCGCGACAGACCCCAAGCGCTGCCCGGTCAAGGGCGCATACAATGGCTGTCGGAGGGTTGTCTAGCGACAGCAAACCCCGAGCGCCCCTAAAACCCTGCTCCACCGACATGGCCCCTTCGACGATAAGATCATTGTCAGGTTCGATTTGCGCCTTGTTCAGCCCCCTCAAATACCCATCACGGCGCAACAGTTCAAAATTGTTGTCTTTATGACCGCCAATAAACGCTATCCTTTTGTGCCCCATACCATGGAGCCGGGCCACCGCCTGCTGCATGGCATTTTCACCGGCAATATCAAAAAAGGCGCAATCCTGACTGTCGGCAACTCTGCCATACAGGACAAAAGGCACCTCTTTGCTTTTTAGCAACTCAACCCTTCTGTCATGAATTTTTGTCCGTGGCAGGATGAAGCCATCAACTTTTTGCTCTGCGATCAGACGGGAGTGCACTTGAATACTGTGGTCATCCGATTGGGCGGTTGCCACGACCAATGTCCATTCATCTTCGCCCAGACGTCGTGATATTCCATCAAGGAATTCGGCTAGGAACGGGCGGTGAGCATTTTCGCCCGCAACGTTCAGAACAAGCCCGATTGACTTGACCAGACCGGTCCTGATGGCCTGGGCGTGACTGGAGGGGCGATAGCCCAGTTCGCTGGCGGCAAGCGCCACACGTTGTTGCGTAGATTCAGCGATATCGGGATATTTGTTAAGGGCACGCGAAACAGTCCCTTTGGTTAAACCCAGCTGGTCGGACAGGTCTTTTAGAGTAATTTTTTTTGTCCGGCCCTGACGAATGCCAACCACATTTTTTTTCGAAGAACCACTCATTTACTCCTCCCGCTCGAGTTTCCTTCTATCTACCGAAACCGGTTTCGTCAAGCATTTTCGAAATCGGTTTCGGTCAGGTGCAGCAATCGCTCTAAAACATCAGTGTTGATAGTTGAGGCTTCTAAACAATATTGGCTGGGGAGATCCGGGAGCAGTTTTTTCGACATCTATTGATGTTTCGCTGTTGAGCTTCATTGCGCCAGTTAATGTTTGTCTCCTGCTATTTTACAAGACCGCCTATTGCTGCCTTATTACAAAAATCAGGGCAATTCAAAGGACAGATTGCCGCCCTGAGCCGAAGGCGTGAGGTAACGGGAGGGTTTTGGCGGGCTGGGCAGCCATTGCCACAATGTAATGACCAAGGCCAGTATAGTGCGGAATTTGAATAAGCTGGGATATAGGATGCGTAGGGCACAACGCAGTGGAACTAAAAAACTCGGCATATGACGCCATACTAGGAACGCTGATTTTTCCATTACCTCAAACCGTCGGATTGAGCCCACGCAGTTGATGAGGGTAAAAAAGTGGTAGCCTATTGATAGCCTGCTATTATATGCGCTTATGACACTTCAATGGAACCATGTTAATTTCAATGCCAGAGAATTGCGATTACCAGATTCGAAAACCGGAGCAAAGACGGTCCATCTCGGAACTG
>CAZMVQ010000084.1:0-9328 GCA_964569865.1 uncultured Devosia sp. | reverse complement strand
TCAGAACCAAAATCTAGCGGCGCAGAATGGATGAATTTAATAGGTCCTGACCCTAAGCACTTCGTAAGAAGGATTGAACTCTTTTGTGCCCAATAAAGGAAACGTAGCCACATGGCAAAATTCTTACACCACAGACTTGATCCAGCCTCGCGGCTTATCCGTCTCATATGTGCTGAATATGGTGCCTCCCTTGATATGGAGCAGATTTCTCCTTGGAAACGAGAGGCCGATTTTATGGCGATTTCGCCAGCAGCAACTCTGCCTGTGATTATTGAAAGCGGCGGCGAAACCATTGTAGGGCCATTGGCCTGCATAAATTTTATTGAAAAAAACTATGCCCCCACTTCGGTTGCAACCCTGATACCTGATGATGCTGCCATGCAGGCGGAAATGTGGCGCTTGCTGGAATGGATTTTGTTTAAACTTAATGACGAAGTTACCCGCTATGTTCTGGAAGAAAAACTGGGCCGGTCCGAGCGAGGTGACGGTTCTCCGCAAACTGCAGTTTTACGCGCTGCCAAGGCCAATCTTCATGAACATATATTGTATTTTGACTGGATTTTAGGCTCACGAGCCTGGACTGCAGGAGAGGAAATGTCGCTTGCTGATTTTGCCTTGGCGGCGCATATTTCGACTTTGGATTATCTGGGCGATATGGATTGGAGCAAGGCCGGGGAAACCAGAGACTTTTTTGCCAGAATGAAGTCTCGTCCCTCGTTTCGCCCCTTGCTAGCCGATAGGTTGGTTTCACTTCCACCTTCAGCCAACTACGCAAATCTGGATTTTTGAGGCGATAGGCCTAAAACCGATAGGGTTTGAACGCAGCATGCCATGAGCACGGACCATAAAAACCCAAGCCCCGACAAACTGGTGGCGATGCTAAGAACAAGGGCGCGAAAACTCGGGTTTGATGCTTTTGGCATTGTTGGCGCTGATGCGCGTCCTGATCTCAAACAAAAGCTAAAAACTTCGCTGCAAAACAATTGGCATGCGGATATGGACTGGATGGAGCAGACAAAAGCGCGGCGTTCATCCCCAAAAATCCTGTGGCCCGATGTGCGCTCGATAATAATTCTTGGTATGAATTATGGGCCAAATTCTGATCCCATTGCCGATCTTGAGCAAAAAACCCGTGGCAATATCTCTGTCTATGCCCGCAATCGCGATTATCATGACCTGATCAAGGGACGCCTAAAGGAGCTGGCCGGTCTGCTGGCGCGCAATGGGGGTGCCAAGGTCAAGGTATTTGTGGATACGGCACCGGTGATGGAAAAACCCCTGGCCCAAAGTGCGGGGATTGGCTGGCAGGGTAAAAATACCATATTAACCTCGCGCAGGTTTGGCTCCTGGTTGTTTCTGGGAGCGATTTTTACGGATAAAACGCTGCCCAAAGATCAGGAACACGAGGAAAATTGTGGAAGCTGCACCGCCTGTCTAGATATTTGCCCCACCGATGCATTTCCTGCTCCGTTTCGTCTGGATGCCCGCAAATGCCTTGCCTATTATAACAATGAACACAAAGGCGTAATCCCCTTAGAATTCAGAAAACCCATGGGCAACAGGGTTTTTGGCTGCGATGATTGTCTGGCGGTATGTCCGTGGAATAAATTTGCCAAATCCGTCAGCGAAAGCAAATTAATCGCAAAAGAAAAATTACACCTGCCACACATTAGCGACCTGCTTGTTTTGAGTGATGAAAGTTTTAGAAAATATTTTGCCGGTTCGCCGGTGAAGCGATTAGGCCATGTCCGGTTTTTGCGCAATGTGCTGATTGCAGCGGGCAATTCCAACTCCCCGCACCTGTTGCCAGAAATTATTGCCACCCTAAAACACCCGGATGCAATTGTGCGAGGCGCTGCTGTTTGGGCCATCAGGCAATTGGCTAATGATGAAAAAGTGGCGCAATTAAGTGCACAATTTAAAAAAGAAGAGCGGAATGCTCAGGTTTTGAGTGAGTGGGAGTGATAAAATCATATATAAGCTAGAATCAGTTGCAATGGCCGTGATCTAAACTTTAGGGTTTACCGAAGCGGCTAAGAATTTGAGGGGCTTTTATGGGCGTGTTTTTTTTCGGTATGGGTTATTCTTCTCAGGCAACCGCCAATGCCATCCGCGATATTATCGACAAAGATATTACAATTTTTGGCACTACCCGCTCGCGCCCACGGGCCGAAGAATTGCTGCGGGCAAAAATTCGCTCCCATGCCTTTGATGGACGTGCACCCGGATTGATGCTGGCCGCCGACCTAAAAAAATCAACCCATGTTATTGCTTCAATTCCACCAACAAACGGTGCTGATCCGGTTCTTCTTCACCATCAACAAGAGCTTGATAAAGCACCGGATTTGCAATGGCTGGCGTATTTTTCGTCTGTCGGGGTCTATTCGGGATCAAACGGGGCATGGATTGATGAAGGTGCTGAGCTGGCTAAAGATAATGAGCGCGCTGCCGAGCGAATTAAAATCGAAGAAAGCTGGACTGAATACGCAAAAAAACGCGAAGTCCCCTTGGCAATTTTTCGCATTGCGGGAATTTATGGTCCCGGCCGCTCGGCCATTAACAAACTTCAGGACGGTCTAGCTCATCGCATCATCAAGCGCGGTCAGGTATTTAACCGGGTCCATTGCGACGATATCGGACGCATTACGGCTCTTGCCATGCAAAATCAACTTGAGGGAATATTCAATCTCACCGACGATGAACCGGCCCCTCCCCAGGATCTGGTAACTTTTGGTGCCAAACTGCTCGAAGTCAAACCACCCAAATCAGTGCCGTTTGAAAAGGCGGAACTTAGTGAAATGGCAAAAATGTTTTACTCGGACAATAAAAGGGTTTCAAACGCCAAAATCAAAAGCGCTTTGGGTATAGAATTGCTCTACCCCACTTATCGCGAAGGATTGCGAATGATCCACGAGCAGGTAATTGAGTAAATTAAAAGCCGCTGTGCTGCCAATCCCTTTGGTCCTTGAGGGGGAATTTTGTCGTCTTGAGCCACTCCAGCTCTGCCATGCCAAGGATTTGTTTGAGGCAATTTCTGGACAGGACATTCAAAAATATCATCAATATCTATTTGAAACTCCCCCGGATAATGAAGAGCAATTGGCCCGCTGGATTGAAGAGGTCAGCGCTGAGCCGGGCATGATTTATTTTGCGGTAGTTAACAAAACCACCCAAAAGTGTGGTGGTCGTCAGGCCCTGATGCGCATTGAACCCAATCATGCTTCAATTGAAATCGGCTCCATATTATGGGGGCACGGGGTGGCCAGAACCGCAATTGCCACCGAAAGTTTTTATCTGAGCGCCAGACATATTTTTGATGATCTGGGTTATCGACGTTTTGAATGGAAGTGTAACAATCTGAACGCCCCCTCAAAACGCGCCGCAATTCGTTTTGGCTTTTCGTTCGAGGGAGTTTTTCGCCAGCACATGATTATAAAGGGTGCTAAGCGCGATACCGCCTGGTTTTCTATTATTGATGAAGAATGGCCCGCCCTTCGCACCCGGCTGGAACGCTGGCTGGACCCGGACAATTTTGATGCAGCAGGTATAGAAAAAACGCCGCTTTCTACTCCGCGTCAGAAATTATCCGGCTAATCGTGGATTTCAACAAGGCAAGATCTTGTGGGCGACTTAAAGAATGATCGCCATCTGGCACCATGGTAAAAAATACCGGGTCCTGCATAATATGGCTAAGCAATTTTATGGCGGCAGAAGCGGGGACGGCCTGATCTTTAGCTCCCTGTAGAATAAACACAGGGCAACCCGTCTCGATTGCTTCGCCAAACAGCAGATGATTTTTGCCGTCTTCAATAAGTTTTTTTGTGATGATATATGGCTCGTCATAATCAGATGGCAGTTCAATCAAACCTTCTGATTGAAGTTCACTCAACTGCTTTTCGCTGAAATGGTCGCTCATCAGATCTTTGGTCATATCAATCGCTGGCGCGATGAGAATGATAGCTTTTACCTGTGGAGTTTTTCGTTTCTGCAAAATATTGTTGAGCAGCAAAGCCAGCCATCCGCCCATGGAAGAGCCGATGATGATTTGTTCCCCCTCACTTCTGTCAAAAACTTCTATAGCCTCGTCCAGCCAACGACCTATGTACCCTTCAGAAAATTCACCACTGGATTTTCCATGGCCGCTATAATCAAACCGGGTTGCGTTAAGCCCTAATTCTAAAGCAAATGCGTCAATTGCTATGGCTTTTGATCCCTCCATATCGGATTTGAAACCACCGAGCCAGAATAGGCAGGGTTTGTTTTCCCCTTCGACAAAAACTGCATTGGTTCGCAATAAAGCTATTGTTCTTTGCCCGTGCTTGTTGGTGATTTCTATAAACTCTGGATGTTGTGACAAAATTTATTCTCCGTATTGTAACAAGGGTATGGACACTGTTTTTGTTTGCAATTTTAATACACTGACAAAAAAATTACCATATACAGACAAAACTATTGATATGAGTGCCGATTTGACTGTTGACTTTATGGCCAACCCAAACGATTTTACCCTACGAATTGTGCTGGCACGTAAACTGGTGCACAAGTGCTTAACGTAAACCAAGTGCAAAATGTAAATAATGTGAAGGATCAAACAACATTCGACGCCCGATGAGACCAGTGGCACCCCAAAGAAAAGGGCCGCCCGCAAACCACGATATCACTGACACCGAAGTGCAGCTGATTGACGCCGAGGGAAATCACCTTGGCCCCACACCCACACAAAAGGCCATGGAAATGGCTCAGGAGGCAGGGCTGGATCTGGTTGCAATATCACCAAACGCCAAACCTCCAGTGTGCAAAATTCTTGACCTTGGGAAGTATAAGTACCAGGCCCAGAAAAAAGCCGCCGACGCTCGCAAGCGACAAAAAATTATTGCCGTCAAAGAAATCAAGCTGCGTCCCAATATCGACACCCATGATTATGATGTGAAGATGCGCGCCGTCGAGAAATTTATCGGCGAAGGTGACAAGGTTAAAATTACCATGCGCTTCAGGGGTCGTGAAATGGCTCACCAAGAGCTGGGTCTGCAATTGCTGCACAAGGTGCGTGATCAGATGGAAGAAATTGCCAAGGTTGAGGCATTGCCAAAAATCGAAGGCCGCCAAATGGTTATGGTTATCGCACCTGTAAAATAGGTGCGCAGGCTTTGGCGAAGCTTTGTACAAAAATTAAGACACCCGGTTCTAAATGTGAGCCGGGTGAATTTTTGTAGAGCAACAAATTTTGGATAATAATAAAAAATCATTGGGCCTGTGGCTGGGAATAATATTTATTGCCATTGGTCTGATGCCCATGGTGCTGATGTTTTTCAAACCTGAGGGTTTAAAAATCTCTTCGTTGGTCGCCGGGATCGCGGTGTCTGCTTTTGTATTTGCCGGATTGTCATTTGTCACGCAATCACAAGGACGACCCGTACTGGCAAGAGCGTTTAGCCTTTGCGTTGTGCTGATCATGGCTTTTGTCGGCCTGTATTATTTACTGGAGAATGGCTGAGCTTAATGCAGCGCCTCACCTGCATTACCTATCTGTCGCAAATATTTCTCGATAAAAAGTCTTGATAAATAAGTCTTGATAAATAAATCTTGGATTGACAAACACACTTAAAATTGGAAAAGCTGCAATTGCCTTTCTGGGGCGCTCAAGCGGTTCGTAATCCACATTAATATTGTTATATTTGTGTTTTTTCGAAAGCGCGCATCTCCAGTTTTTTTGGAGAGGAGCGCCGTTTATGCCGGCCAAACCACATAAAATTGTTGATTGGTCCGGGGAGTTCAAGGCTACGCTAACGCTGGCCTGGCCTCTGGTTATTGCCCAATTGGCAGGGATCGCGCTTAGCGCCACCGATGTGATTATGATGGGCTGGCTTGGGGCCAGCAGCCTTGCCGCCGGATCGTTGGCCAACTCCATTTTTTTTACCCTGTTCCTTGGCGGGGTGGGGCTGGTGACGGCAACTGCCCCCCTTATTGCCCAGGCAATTGGAGCGCGCCAAAACAGAGTCATAAGAAAAATCGTGCGGCAAGGCTTCTGGCTAGCCGCCGCGTTTAGCATTCTTGCTACTCCTCTGGTATTGCAGCTGGGCCCGATATTTGGATTGATGGGTCAGGACCCGCAAGTTATTTCACTGGCAGAAACCTATCTTTCCAGCGCTGTATGGATGTTATTTCCCGGTTTAGGCATCGTAATTTTTCGCTCATTACTGACGGCGCGCGGCGATAGCAAAGTAATATTGTGGGTCACGGTTGGCGGCATATTTATCAATGCCCTGGCCAATTATGGCCTGATGTTTGGTAATTTCGGACTGCCCCGACTTGAGATGCTGGGAGCGGGAATTACCACTTCCATCGTCAACCTGATCATGTTCACAATTTTGCTGACATTTGTGGTTTTTAACTCACGCTACCGGCGCTATTATATTCTTGTTAGGCCCTTTAAACCTGATTGGCCTCGTTTTCGCCAATTATTGTTTATTGGTGCTCCGATCAGTCTGACCATAATGTCCGAGGTGGGTTTATTTGGTGCAGCATCTATATTGATGGGGATTTTGGGCACCGATGAACTGGCCGCCCATGCAATTGCCCTGCAACTGGCAGCAATTGCTTTTATGGTTCCCCTTGGCATTTCTCAGGCGACAACTGTGCGTGTGGGAATAGCATATGGGGCAAAAAATTCGGGTGGCGTTGGAATTGCCGGATGGACATCCATGGGACTGGGAACGGCTTTCATGGTTCTTCCTTTGGCCATATTCATATTGTTCCCGGCCTTTCTCGTGACATTGTTTTTAGATTCGACAAACCCTGATAATCTTGAAGTGCTAGCCCTTGCAGCTTCATTTTTGGCGGTCGCTGCCGCTTTTCAATTGGTGGATGGGGCGCAGATTTTAATGGTTGCGGCCCTTCGTGGACTTTCAGATACCCGCGTGCCGATGTTTATGGCCCTGTTTGGATATTGGATCGTGGGGATGGGAACAGCTTACATTTTTGGATTTATGCTGGAATGGCGCGGCATTGGAATATGGATTGGTCTTGCTTCAGGGCTGGCATTTGTCGCTGTTGTTTTAACCGCAAGATTTGCCATGCGCGAAAAGCTAAACCTGCTTTAAGATCACAGTATCAAATCGTGCCCTAATCGGCACAATCTTCAATTGGCGCAATCTTCAATCGGTACAATAAAGCTGATATAATATTGCCATCAGCTCTTTAACCCGCGCATCTGCAATCCGATACCAGATAGTCTGGCCCTGTCGCCTTGTCGTAACGATGCCCTCATCGCGCATTTTGGCCAGATGTTGAGAGAGCGCCGATTGACCAAGCCCCACGGTTTGAGCAAGCGCACCAACTGAAACCTCTTCCCTGTCGGCAAGCTGACACAGGATTATAAGACGCTTTTCATTGCCTATTGCCTTTAGCAATGTGGCAACTTCAGAAGCCTTATTTTGCAAAGATTGAATGTCGTTTGGCATGTCCAGCATGTTTTTTCTCAATTCACCTTGATATATTAGACGATACTAATATATATACTAAGTTAAATAAATCAACAATTGTGTTTGTGAGCCCACTAAAACTACACCCAATTGCTCAATTAAACCAAAAAGAGAGAATTGCTATGACTAAAAATTTGCAAGCCTCAAAAAACCAAACCTCAAGTGATAATATATTCATTGAGGCCTCATTCGACAATGCAACCAATACAATTAGTTATCTGGTTGCAGACTTGGAGGCAAAAGAGGCTGTGATTATTGATCCGGTTCTGGATTATGATCATAGGTCAGGCACCGTGGATACTGCATCGGTTGAGGCCATTTTGGAACGGGCCAAAGAGCTTGACCTGAAAATTCTCTGGTCATTGGAAACCCATGCCCATGCGGATCACCTTTCCGGGTCACCAATGATTAAAATTCTTACCGGAGCAAAAATTGGCATTGGCGAGCATATTACCAAGGTTCAGGAAATTTTTCGCCCGGTATTCGCTGCTGACGATCTAAAAACCGATGGATCGGATTTTGATCGTTTGTTCGCCGAAGGTGACGAGATAAAAATTGGCCGCTTTACCATGAAAATCATGCACACTCCGGGCCATACTCCAGCCGATATCAGCTATCATATTCAAGATGCTGTATTTGTTGGCGACACCATGTTTATGCCAGATTTTGGCACTGCCAGAACCGACTTCCCCGGTGGTGATGCTGAACAGCTTTTTGATTCAATCCATAAATTGCTGGCCTTGCCGGACGATACCCGTCTTTTCATGTGCCATGATTACAAGGCCCCCGGGCGAGTTGAGTTTGCTTGGGAAACCACCGTGGCGGCACAAAAAAATAACAAGCACATCAAGGACGGGGTCACAAAAGAACAATATGTGGAAATGCGCAAAAAGCGCGATGCTGCTTTGGCGGCCCCTGTTTTGTTACTGCCATCCATTCAGGTCAATATTCGTGCCGGGCGTTTTCCCAAGGCCGAGCAAAACGGGGTTCGCTATCTTTTGGTACCCGTTAAAGCCAAAAATTCTGATCTGGTATTTGACGCCTGATCCAAAAACCCTAACCAATCACCCCTTTTCTTAAATCGCTGACAAGTGAACCATCCAAATGAACTTCTCGTTCCTCAAATCAATATTTTCCTCCCCGAATAAATCGAGTGTTAAAATGCAAACCATTTCCGCAACTTCCGCAGTTCAATTATTTGGCGACAAGGACACAGTTTTTGTCGACGTTCGCGGCCATTCCGAAATTTCAAATTCAGGTACCATAAAAGGCGCGCTGATCGCCCCGCTTCCAGAATTTATGACCCATGCAAAACCTGATGGGTCTTCAACTTTGCCCGGTGTGGGCTCAGGCAAAACAATTGTGGTTGTTTGTGCATCGGGTGCCCGTTCCGGTGCGGCTGCACAGCAATTACTCCGGTCCGGTTATGATAATGTGGCAAATCTAAGCGGTGGTATTGGCGCATGGGCCAGAGCTGGTGGCAAAATGGGCCGTTAGGATGATTGCGCTTAGAAATCCTCTTGAATGAAATTGTTGCTTGCTTCATCCCGGTGCAGGCAGTATAACGCGCCAATCTAAACCGGGTGGTCCGGCTCAAAAGGCATGCCGTGGCGACCCAAAATCTCTCTTTTCAGCTTTGGCTGAAACATATAAGAAAGTTAAGAGAAAATGCCAAAACTAAAAACAAAATCAGGCGCAAAAAAACGCTTTAAGGTCACAGCCACAGGCAAGGTGATCGCAGGGGCCGCTGGCAAACGCCACCGCCTTATGAGCCATAACTCGAAATATATTCGGCAAAATCGCGGCACGTCCGCCCTTTGCTCTGCGGATGCCCGCACAGTGAAGTC
>CAZMVQ010000083.1:0-9658 GCA_964569865.1 uncultured Devosia sp. | reverse complement strand
TGACACCAGTGCCGCTGACACAAATACCGCCAAATCTGCTGCCCCTGAAAATGCTCAACCAATCGCCGCAAGTTCTGTTGGCGCAAGTGCTGTTGCTGCAAGTTCTATTAGTGCCGAAGCGCCAAAATTTGTCCCGCAAGCTGACCCGGACCTGCCTGAGGGTGTGGAAATGGTTGAAATGAGCGTACGTCAAGCGCTGAACGAGGCCATGGCCGAAGAAATGCGCGCCGATGAAAACGTGTTTTTGATGGGCGAAGAAGTGGCGCAATATCAGGGGGCCTATAAAATTTCTCAGGGGTTGCTGGATGAATTTGGCGAACGTCGGGTTGTTGATACGCCTATTACCGAGCATGGATTTACCGGAATTGCTATCGGGGCGGCTTTTGCCGGTCTAAAACCCATTGTTGAATTTATGACCTTTAATTTTGCCATGCAGGCAATTGATCAGATTATCAATTCAGCCGCCAAGCAGCTTTATATGTCGGGCGGACAGGTGCATGCGCCGGTTGTATTTCGTGGTGCCAATGGCGCCGCCTCCAGAGTAGGCGCTCAGCATTCACAGGATTTTACCCCCTGGTATGCAAATGTTCCCGGCTTAACGGTAATTGCCCCCTATAGTGCGGCCGATGCCAAGGGATTGTTAAAAGCCTCTATTCGCTCGCAAAATCCGGTGGTTTTTCTGGAAAATGAATTACTTTATGGCCAGAATTTTGAAGTGCCGAAAATGGATGATTTTGTTTTGCCGATCGGCAAGGCAAAAATTGTTCGTTCTGGAAGTGACGTCACCCTGATAGCCTGGTCAATCGGCATGAAATACGCCACCGAAGCGACAGAAAAACTCGTAAGCGAAGGCGTGGATGTGGAACTGATTGACTTGCGCACAATTCGTCCGCTCGATGTGGAGACAATTGTCAATTCGGTTAAAAAAACCGGGCGCTGCGTAATCGTTGAAGAGGGGTGGCCACAATGTTCCGTTGGTGGTGATATTTCGGCTCGTCTGATGGAAGAAGCCTTTGATTATCTTGATGCGCCGGTTACCAGAATAAACGGCAAGGATGTTCCGATGCCCTATGCTGCAAATCTGGAAAAGCTGGCCCTGCCCAATGTTGATGAAGTAGTGGCGGCAATAAAAGCTGTCACCTATCGCACTTAAAGGAAAAAGCAATAATGCCTATAAATATCACCATGCCTGCGCTTTCTCCGACCATGGAGACAGGAATTCTGGCCAAATGGCACGTTAAAGAAGGCGACAAGGTAGTTGCTGGAGACGTGATCTGCGAGATTGAAACCGACAAGGCAACCATGGAAGTGGAAGCTGTGGACGAGGGCACAATCGGCAAGATTCTTGTGGCTGACGGCACTGAAGATGTTGCGGTTAATTCGGTGATTGCAATTTTGCTGGAGGAGGGGGAGAGCGTTGCGGATATTGGTGATGTTGCTGTTTCTGCTGCATCAACTGCGCCGGAAGCTGCATCCGCTCCGGACGTTCCGGTCGTTCCTGCCCCTGTTGTATCTGCCGCGCCGGTCGCATCCGCAGCGGTTACCAAATCAGGTTCCGCCAGAATTTTTTCCTCACCTTTGGCCAGAAGAATTGCCGGTGATGCGGGGATTGATATTTCGGCAATTTCCGGTTCCGGTCCCAAAGGGCGTGTGGTGAAATCCGATGTGGAAAAAGCCATTCGGGAAGGTGTGCCAACTAAGCCGGTATCGAGCGCAAAAGCTGTACTTGCCTCTGGAATGGGCGCCAAAGAGGTATTGGCCCTTTATGAGGTAGGCACTTATGAGCTGCGTCCCAATGACGGCATGCGCAAAGTTGTTGCCGCCCGTCTTACCGAGGCCAAGCAAACTATTCCCCATTTTTATCTGACCATTGATTGTCATATTGATAATCTTTTGGCAGCCCGTTCAAAAATCAATGGTGCTGCGCCAAAAAGCAAAGAGGGCAAGCCCGAATATAAGCTATCGGTGAATGATTTTATTATGAAGGCCTGGGCTTTGGCCCTGCAACAGGTGCCTGATGCCAATGCAACCTGGGCCGGAGATTCAATTCTTTATCATAAAAGCTCTGATGTGGCGGTGGCCGTGGCGGTTCCGGGGGGATTGTTCACTCCGGTAGTGCGCTCAGCAGAGACAAAATCCTTGCGACAGATTTCTGATGAAGTGCGCGATTATGCGGTTCGTGCCCGAAGCAAAAAGCTGGCTCCCCATGAATATCAGGGTGGTTCCAGCGCTGTTTCAAATCTTGGCATGTTTGGCATCAAGCATTTTTCTGCGGTTATTAATCCGCCCCACGGCACGATTTTGGCTGTCGGGGCCGGGCAGGAGCAGGTTTATGCAAAAGATGGTCAGGTTAAAACCGGCACCTTTATGAATGTCACTCTATCTTGTGATCATCGCTCGGTTGATGGAGCGCTTGGTGCACAATTGCTTGGTGCTTTCAAAAAAATGATTGAAAGCCCGGTAATAATGCTGGCTTAACCGGAGCGGGAATTGATGAAAAACATTTTATGCTTTGGTGACAGCCTGACCTGGGGGGCAATTCCTAATGGTGGCCGTCATGATTTTAACACTCGCTGGCCAAATGTTTTGCAGGCAGGTTTGGGTGACAAAGCTAAAATTGTTGCTGAGGGTTTGAACGGTCGCACGACGATATTCGATGATTTTTCAGGTGCTGCCGATTTGAACGGCGCCAGAATTTTGCCAACTGTTTTGGCTACCCATCAGCCGCTTGATTGCGTTATTATCATGCTTGGCTGCAATGATATGAAACCTAATCTTTCAGGTTGTGCGGTTTCCAGCGCCAGAGGTATGCTTAGGCTGGTTCAAATCATCAACGGTTTTTCATATCTTGACAATGCAGATGCACCACAAATTCTGTTGGTTGCGCCACCCGTTTGTGTTGAAACCGATCACGAAGAGCTTGGTGTGGTATTTGCTGGCGCTGTCGAACAAAGCGCAAAACTTGCCCCGCTTTATCGCCGGGTTGCTGATGAAGAAAAAACAGCTTTTTTTGATGCTGCAAGCGTTGCAAATGCTTCGTCGATTGATGGTGTTCATCTGGATGAAAGAAATACAAAAGCCATTGGTCTGGCTTTGACCAAAGAAATTAAAAACCTGTTGCAAATTTAATTTTGATACAATCAACCGACTAAAACAACAGATTTAAGTAAACAGAGGAAATCATGGCAGATATGTATGATGTGATCGTTTTAGGATCAGGCCCCGGTGGATATGTTGCTGCCATTCGTGCCGCGCAACTGGGGTTAAAGGTCGCCATTGTCGAGCGCGAACATATGGGGGGGATTTGCCTGAATTGGGGATGTATTCCCACCAAGGCGCTTTTGCGTTCGGCTGAAGTATATTCTCATATGGCCCACGCCAAGGATTATGGATTAAAGGTCGAAAAATTCTCAGCAGACATGGAAGCCGTGGTCAAACGCTCGCGCGCCATCACCAAGCAGATGAGTTCTGGCATTGGGTTTTTGATGAAGAAAAACAAGATCGACGTCATCTGGGGTGAGGGAACAATTGTTAAAGCCGGCGAAGTTCTGGTCAGCGAAACTAAAAAAGCGGCTGTTGAGCCACAAAACCCCAAACCTCGCGGGATTTTGCCCACCGGCACCTATAAATGTAAAAATATCATCATTGCCACCGGCGCACGCCCAAGAATTTTGCCGGGAATCGAGCCGGATGCGGATAGAATCTGGACCTATTTCGAGGCCATGAAGCCCAAAAAATTGCCCAAATCCATTGTGGTTATGGGATCCGGCGCTATCGGGATTGAATTTGCATCATTTTATCGCGCGCTTGGATCAGAAGTTACGGTGGTTGAATTGATGGGGCAGGTGATGCCTGTGGAAGATGCAGAAATTTCTGCCATGGCCCGCAAGCGTTTTGAAAAGCGCGGCATACGAATTCTAACCGATACCAAAGTAGCCAAAGTTGAAAAAACCAAAACTGGTATAATTGCTCAGGTTGAATTGCCTAATAAAAAAACCGAAAAGCTCAGCGCTGAAGTGTTGATTTCAGCCGTTGGTATTCAGGGAAATACCGAAAATCTTGGTCTTGAAAATCTCGGGGTGAAAATTGATCGCTCAACGATTATTGTCGATGATCATGGCCGCACCAATGTGGCGGGAATTTTTGCCATTGGTGATGTGGCAGGCGCACCAATGCTGGCACACAAGGCCGAGCATGAGGGCATAATCTGTGTTGAAACCATTGCCGGCCAAAAAGTTCACGGGCTGGATAAATCCAAAATTCCCGGTTGCACCTATTGCGATCCGCAGGTGGCCAGCGTTGGCCTTACCGAGGCAGCAGCCAAAAAGCAGGGGCGCAAAATCAAGGTTGGGCGTTTTCCCTTTATTGCCAATGGCAAGGCGGTGGCGCTTGGTGAGGCTGATGGCATGGTAAAAACCATATTTGACGATAAAACCGGCGAATTGCTGGGCGCTCACATGGTTGGGGTTGAGGTTACCGAGCTTATTCAGGGCTTTGTGGTGGCCATGAATCTGGAAACCACCGAAGAAGAATTGATGCATACAATTTTTCCCCACCCAACAATTAGTGAAACAATGAAAGAAAGCGTACTTGACGCATACGGTCGCGCACTCAATATGTAGGTGAGGTTTAATCTCTCGCAAAGGACATGCTTTTATGGGTTTTCTCTTCGCAATTATAATTGGCGGCATCGCCGGAATAATAGCTGATCGGCTAATGGATGCCAATAATCCGCTAATCCTGAATGTAATATTGGGAGTAGTTGGCGCGGCTATTTTTAACTTGGTGCTTGGGATAGTTTTTGGCCTTTGGGGGGGCAATATTCTGTTCAAACTATTGGCCGGTGTCGCCGGAGCCAGCGCTTTAATCTGGGCCTATCGCAAATATGGTGGCTCCAGATAGTCAAACCAAAGAGTTGAATTATATGGTCACTTTAATTGATACATCAAAAAACCCGGCTTTGCGACACGAGGCTTTGCGGCATCCGGAAAAGGCCCATAGGCCCGACACGCCCATGCTGCGCAAGCCATCATGGATTCGCGTAAAAGCGCCGGGTGGCAAAATCTATCAGGAAACAAAAGACATAATCCGGGAAAATAATATCGTCACCATTTGCTCGGAGGGCGGCTGTCCAAATATTGGTGAATGTTTTTCTCAAAAGCACGCCTCGTTTATGATCATGGGAGAAATTTGCACCCGGGCCTGCGCATTTTGCAATGTGGCAACTGGCCGTCCGCTGCCACTTGATGTGAACGAGCCGGAAAATATTGCAAAAGCCATCGAAAAACTTGGCCTAAAACATGTGGTGATAACCTCGGTTGATCGCGATGATCTGGATGACGGGGGCGCACGCCATTTTGCTAACGTAATTAGGGAAACCCGTAACAGGTGTCCCGACACAACTATTGAAGTGCTCACCCCCGATTTTTTGCGCAAAGATGGTGCGTTGGAGATTGTTGTTGCCTCCAAGCCTGATGTTTATAATCACAATATGGAAACTGTGCCCTCCAATTATTTAAGCATTTGCCCCGGCTCGCGTTATTTTCATTCTCTGCGTCTTTTGCAACGGGTAAAGGAGCTGGATGCGACGATGTTCACCAAGTCGGGCATTATGGTGGGGCTTGGTGAAACCCGCAACGAAGTATTGCAACTCATGGATGATTTGCGCTCGGCCGATGTGGATTTTTTGACTATCGGGCAATATCTGCAACCGACAAAAAAACATGCGCCGGTTAAAAGTTTTGTCACCCCGGAGGAATTCGAAGCCTATAAAACCATTGCCTATGCTAAGGGCTTTTTGCTGGTTTCGTCATCGCCTTTAACCCGCTCGTCCCACCATGCGGGGGATGATTTTGCCCGCCTTCGTGTTGCGCGTCAGGCAAAACTGGGTTAGGGAATTTCCCTTTTGGCTGTTCCAAGTACTGCAAATATGAAAGCACTGCAAATATGAAGCGCATTGCAATTCTTGGCAGTCCTGGCTCCGGAAAATCTCGACTGGCCAAGCAACTTGCTCAGGTTTCCAACCTGCCACTCATTCATCTTGATCAGGAGTTCTGGCTTCCCAATTGGAAAGAGCCGATTAAAGATGACTGGACAAAAAAGCATTCGGCTCTGATCGCGGGGTCATCGTGGATATTGGATGGTGGTTTCCTTAGAACCGGAGAAGATCGCATTAAAAGGTGTGATTTGGTGATTCTGTTCTACACCCCAACCCTTGTTTGCCTTTATCGTGTACTCAAGCGCATAATAATGAACCTTGGACAGGTTAGAATAGACGGACCCAAAGGATGCCCCGAAGCTTTGGACATAAGTTTTTTGAAATACGTTTTGTTTTACAAACGAAACCACAAAGAATTGCGCCCCTTCATCTTAAAACATCTTCCTAATTCCGGCGAACTTGTAATAATCTTCAACAATGCCGATATTGAAACCCTGCTAAACAGATTTAAGACCGCTTGAATGCCCAAATTAAATTTTTCCCATACTGTTAAATTCTCCCCTGAGCAAATGCTGGCTCTGGTTGCTGATTTAGCCTCGTACCCTGATTTTGTGCCCAATTGCACAGACATGGCAGTGCGAGACGATGGCGACAATTCTGAGCTGGCGCTGATGGAGGTGAATTTTGGCCCCATATCCCAAAGCTATACCAGCCGGGTAATCATTGATAAGAATTTGATGAGCGTGCACTCACAAGCGCTGGATGGACCATTTTCATATCTGGATAGTTTGTGGAAATTTGTCCCCGAAGCGGAAGGCACCAGCGTTCAACTCGAGATAGATTTTGAAATTGCCAATCCATTGATTGCAGCGATTGCCGAGACGGCCTTTGCCAACAAGCAGAGTGAAATATTGGATGCATTTATGGATGAGGCCGAGCGGCGCTATTCTTAGCCCATAACCGTTTTTAGAACCATTTGAAACGCTGTTTCTACGGTTGCCAGCCGGATTTCATCACGGCCCAAATCGCCAAATTTTTTTTCCTGATGCTCGGTTTTATCTGGTGTGGCGCAGGCAAAATGCACCAAACCAACAGGTTTTTCTTCCGATCCGCCGTCCGGTCCGGCAATTCCTGTTACCGCAATGGAAATGTCAGATTTGCTTTGTGCAAGTGCGCCTTCTGCCATGGCGATCGCCACCTCTTGCGATACCGCTCCATGGCTGGCGATAAGTGTTGCTGGCACCTTTACCATCGTATTTTTTGCCTCGTTGGCATAGGTGATGAAGCCGCCATAAACCACGGAGGATGAGCCGGAAACTGATGTTAAAGCGCTAACGATCAGCCCGCCTGTGCAGCTCTCGGCGGTGCATATGTTCATGTTGTTCGCCTTAAGAGCAAAAACTGTTTTTGCTGCAAGTTCCAATATGGGATCAGGAAACATTTTTTTTATCCCCGCCATCGTTTTGGGCCACTTCAATATAGGGAACTTCGATGGTGGCGTTTGCCATGGTCATTAATCCCTCGCCACGACCGATAAAACCCATGCTTTCAGATGTGGTGGCTTTGATGGAAATACGCCCCTTATCAATGGAACATATTCGGGCAATGTTCTGGCGCATTTTTTGCGCGTGGGGGGTGATTTTGGGATTTTCGCAAATAATGGTCAAATCCAGATGCACAATTCTGCCGCCCCTTTTTGCAACCCTGTCAGCGGCAAATCGCAAAAAAGTATCCGAAGATTCTCCCTTCCATTTTTGTTCTGAGGGGGGGAAATGAGTGCCAATATCTCCCTCGGCCAATGCGCCAAGCAGGGCATCTGTCAATACATGCAAGGCAGCATCAGCATCTGAATGGCCTTTTAGGGCGCGATCATGGGAAATTTCAATTCCGCCCAGTTTTACACTGTTTCCCGGTTCGAACTGGTGAATGTCCAGCCCGGAACCGACTCTGGTTTCCATTTGTTTTGACAGTGTTTTATTTTGATTTAACATCGCTTGAGCTCGCAAAAAATCGCTATTGATGGTGATTTTGAAATTATCCGCTTCGCCTTCAAGCAATATTACTTTCAGCCCGGCCCATTCTGCCAAAGCGGAATCATCGCTAAAGCGGTCCGGGTGATTTTTGGCTTTCTGATGCGCTTTGAGGATTTCATTAAAGTGAAATCCCTGGGGTGTCTGGGCGGCCCACAACCTATCCCGATCCAGAGATTTTTCAATATTTTTGCCGTCAGCAGAAGTTTTTATGGCATCGGTGGGATTTATTGCCGGTAAAATTCCTGTGGTTGTTCCGTTGCTTTTTTGTTTGATCAGCGCGTCGCAGACCCGTTCCACCAGATTTTTGGTGACAAAAGGGCGCGCACCATCATGAATTAATACCAGATCGGGTTTTTGCGCCTTAAGTGCCTCAAGACCGGCCAGAGATGAAATTTGGCGATCTTTACCACCCGCAGTCGGGGGTAATAATTTTTGGTTCTCAAGTTTTAGTTGCTGATAAAATTCTTGATGATCAGCGCCAATTACCGGTAAAACCCAATCAATAATATTCATATCCAGCAGGGCATTGATGGTGCGAGACAGCACTGGGATGCCATTAATCTGGCGATATTGCTTTGGCAGGTCATTGCCATGCCGTGATGCTCTGGTGCCAGAGCCAGCGGCTGCGACTATGATAGCAATTTTTTGTTCATTTGGTTTTTTCAAGTTTTTCTCAATCAGCAGAGTGAAATTGCTTCTCTTTGTTTTCTTTGTTTGGCCCTATTGTTGATAGCCCAAGAATTGTTTTGGCCCAATAGGAGACGAGCATGAAACTGGTAAAAATCGGCGCTGTTTACCCACATAACTAATTATATTGGAAAAACCATCAAAACCAGCTAAACAGGGGCAATGATCAAAGTTAAGGCAAAAATACCAAGCTGCCTAAAAAGACGGCAAACTAGCAAATGATGGCGGCAACGGATATAGAACAGCATTGCATAAAAGTTGGCGATATAAAAATTCAGGGCAGGGCCTTTTTAGCTCCCATGGCCGGGATTACTGATGCCCCGTTTCGCATGGTTGCGGAAAATTTTGGCGCTCCCATGGTGGTCAGTGAAATGATTGCCAGTGCCGCTCTCGCCAGCGGAATGGATGAAATGAAGCGCAAACTCAAACCATCGGGAAAACTCCCCCATATTGTGCAACTGGCAGGCAATGAAGAACGCTGGTTGATATTGGGTGCAAAAATGGCCGCCGATACGGGGGCGGATATTATCGACATAAATCTTGGCTGCCCTTCCAAAAAAGTCACCAATGGTTATGCCGGGTCAGCCCTGATGCGGGTTCCTGACAAAGCCCTTGCTTTAATTCAGGCGGTTGTTGGTGCGGTTGATTTGCCGGTTACCGTCAAGATGCGTCTGGGTTGGAATGATGAGCAAATCAATGCGCCCCATATTGCAAAACTTGCCCAGAGTGCCGGTGTGCAAATGATTGTGGTGCATGGGCGTACCCGTCAGCAATTTTATAAGGGGCAAGCGCGCTGGAAATCTGTTCGCGATGTGGTGGAGGCGGTAAATATTCCGGTGGTGGTTAATGGAGATATTGTTGATCTGAATAGTGCCAAAAAAGCCCTTGACGATTCAAATGCGGCTGCGGTGATGATTGGGCGTGCTGCCCAGGGGCAGCCCTGGATAGTTGGGCAGATTGATGCGGGATTGCGCAATAAACCTGTTGCAAATTCTCCGGT
>CAZMVQ010000082.1:0-9734 GCA_964569865.1 uncultured Devosia sp. | reverse complement strand
CCAAGGACTTTACAAAAAATGTGGAGGGAACTTGGGGCGCAGGTCACTTTCAAAACGACCTTTAGCAAAAAAAAGGCAAACACCTAAAAGAGAAGTGTCTTAAATATGCCCCTCTACAATACCATCGGCAAGCAGCAACAAACGGTGGGGATGGCATACTAATATTTTTTTACGTCCCCCCTGCACCAGCTCTGCATTTTCCCACGCGCTCAAGATTCGTGAAACCGTATGCAGAGTGGTTCCCGACATTTCGGCAATATCCTTACGGGTAATCGGAAAGTCGATATTTACTCCCTGATCCACACGCTTTCCCGACTGGCGGACAAGCCTGAGAATAGTGTGGGCAACCCGTTGCTCCACATTCTCGGTTGCCATCTCGCGAATACGCGTATGCGCCTCCTGAAGTCTGGTTCCCACCGCTTGCATGGCATTGGCTGAAAGCGCCGGATGCTCCTGCATAAATTGATCCCATAAAGCCGTTGGCCAGCACAAGATCAGGCTTTCGCTAACTGTTTTGGCTGTTGCCGGATAACTATCCCGATTCAAGGCCCTGGCGATGCCGAACAGGTCTCCGGGATTGATGATGCGAACAATAACCTGCTGGCCATCAATGGTGACCTGAGAGACCTTTAAACGTCCGTGCAGCAAAATATAAAAAGATAGCGCCGAATCACCCTGTTTAAACACCACTTCATTGCGCCCAAGCAGCCGGCTGGTAGCTCCGGACAAAATATTATCAAGTTCTCCAGTGCTCATTTTAGCGAACAAGGCAAATTCTTTTAGAAGATTACGATCGATTGGAATCACTACTTAAGTTCCCGAGTTGGCTACTATGGTCACGACCCAAATATATTTATAGCAGATTTTTTGCCTAACTGGTTTTTATTTGTTCTGGAACAAACTTGGCCCGTCCCAGAGCTATATAAGCGAATAGCTGATTGATTTTAATCAGTACTGTTTGATGCTTTTAGGTTCTAGTTTATGGCAATAATTAGTCTTACAATTTGTTCGAAACATTCAATAAATTCCGAATTTTTTCAAATAGTTAAAAGCAATATGATTGGTTTTAGCTTATGAAGAGAAGCTCTCTTCCCCACCAAATATTCACCTTTGGCATTATTGCCTTTATCCAGATAATTTTCTTGTTTTTTACCTTCTCGGCATCGGCCCAGAATACATCTCCCTTTGTATTGAAATTCACTTCCCAAATCCCCGCCAATGAGCTGGTTGAAGGTGCCACATCCTATGGCCCATTAAACCAGCAAATACCCGTGGTTCCAATTCTCAATGGATCCGAATTATTGGGCTACGCCTATGTCACCAGCGATTTTGTGGGCACCACCGGATATTCGGGCAAGCCTATCCATGTTCTGGTGGCAATCGATCTGGACGCAAAACTGATGCGCGCCAAACTGGTCGAGCATTCCGAGCCCATTGTTTTGATCGGGATACCCGATCGTAAAATTCAGGCCCTAACTGCTTCCTATCAGGGGCTTGATATTGTTGGTGAAGCGGCAGCGAGCGGGTCAGGGCACGATTTGCAGATCATATCCGGCGCCACTGTAACCATCATGATTATTGATGATTCCATCGTGCGCGCCAGCATCAAGGTCGCGCGCGCTTTGGGGCTTGGTGGACTTGTTGAAGTTGTTAGCACCGGCCCCGCACGCAGTATGAACATGGCAGAAGCCAATATTTACAGCTGGAATGACCTTGCTGGAGATGGCTCGGTTCGCCGGTTGAACCTTGATTTGGGGCAAATAAATTCGGCATTCGAGGATCTTGGAGATCCGCGCGCCATCGCCCGGCCAGAATCAGGAGATCTGCAAGATCTGTATATTGACATGCAAGTGGCGCTAATATCCGCACCCGAGATCGGTTTAAGCCTGCTGGGGGGAGCAGAATATAACAACCTAACCGACTGGCTGGAAGAAGGTGATCAGGCAATCCTTATAATGGGGCGCGGGCGCTATTCTTTTAAGGGCTCGGGATATGTACGGGGCGGAGTATTTGACCGTATTCAGCTCATTCAGGGTGATATTTCCGTACGTTTTCGGGACAAGCAACACCGCCGGCTGGGAGGGATTACTGCCGAGGGAGCACCCACATTCAGTGAAACCGACATGTTCAAAATCCCAGCCGGATCCGGCTTTGATCCCACCAAGCCCTGGCGTATTCAATTGCTGGCCCAGCGGTCAGTAGGAGCGATCGAGAAGGTCTTTTTGACCTTCGATCTGGGATATAATCTGCCAGAAAAATATCTAACACCGCTAATCATGGCCCCGCCTGACCCTCAACTTTCGCAAGCGGAAGAAGATTCGGCTGCCCGCGCAGATTTGTGGAAACGTATCTGGCAGGACAAAAAAATCGAGATCAGCGTGCTGGTCGCAATGCTAACCATATTGACCGGTGTGTTTTTCTTTCAGGTTCAGGCGACAAAAAATGCGCGGGCATTCTACTGGTTCCGCATCGGGTTTTTGGTGGTCACACTGGTATTTTTAGGCTGGAGCCAGAATGCCCAGCTTTCGGTGGTCAACCTTATGGCCTTGGGCTCCTCCCTGATAGCAGGTTTTAACTGGGATACGTTTTTACTTGATCCGCTGGTATTTATCTTATGGGTATCGGTGGCGGTAGCACTTTTATTCTGGGGGCGAGGAGCATTTTGCGGCTGGTTATGTCCCTTTGGCGCATTGCAGGAGCTGCTAAATCAAATTGCCCGCTTTTTCAAAGTTCCCCAATGGCGCCTGCCATGGGGACTGCATGAGCGCCTGTGGCCAATCAAATATATGATATTTCTCGGACTGGTAGCGCTTTCTATGATTTCGATCCCTCTGGCAGAACAGTTTGCCGAAGTGGAGCCATTCAAAACTACAATCATTCTCAAGTTTGCCCGCGCATGGCCTTTTGTTCTGTTTGCAACAATTATTCTGGGACTTGGCCTGTTTGTCGAGCGCTTTTATTGCCGCTATCTGTGCCCATTGGGCGCCGCACTGGCGATCCCTGCCCGCATGCGCATGTTTGACTGGCTTAAACGCTACAATAAATGCGGCGATCCTTGCCAGACCTGCGCCAATGAATGTTTTGTGCAGGCAATTCACCCCACCGGTGAAATCAATCCCAATGAATGTCTGTCCTGTTTGAACTGCCAGGTTCTGTATCAGGACGATTTCAAATGCCCCGTTCGGATTCTGAAACGAAAAAAGCGGGACAGACTGGCCCAGAGCACTGCTCTGTCAGGCGCAGCACTGGACCAGGTTATTTATAATTCATCCCCCCCAAAAAAGGAGAATAAAAATGTCTGATGACACAGAAGAAAAAAAAGAAATTTCAAGGCGCTCCCTATTAACCGGCACCGGTCGCGGAGCCGTTCTTGCCGGAGCGATAGCCGCAGCCGGTGGTGGTGCGATGCTTGCCACTCCGGCAAAGGCCGCTGCTGCAAATGAATTAAAACCTGGAGAACTTGATGAATATTACGGCTTTTGGTCTTCGGGACAAACCGGCGAAATGCGTATTTTAGGTGTACCTTCAATGCGCGAGTTGATGCGGGTTCCGGTTTTCAATCGTTGCTCGGCCACCGGATGGGGACAGACCAATGAATCCTTGAAAATTCTTACCGAAGGACTGTTGCCAGAGACAAAGGCCATGTTGGCCAAACAGGGCAAAAAGACCTATGATAATGGTGATCTTCACCACCCCCATATGTCGTTTACCGATGGCACTTATGATGGTCGTTATCTGTTCATGAACGACAAGGCCAATACAAGGGTGGCCCGTGTTCGCGTTGATATTATGAAATGCGACAAGATCATCGAGATCCCTAATGCTTTTGCCATTCACGGCTTGCGTCCGCAAAAGTTCCCTCGCACAGGTTATGTCTTTGCCAATGGTGAGCATGAATCTCCATTGATCAATGATGGCAGAAGTCTGGAGGATATCTCCACCTATGTCTCGGTCTTTACTGCAATCGATGGGGACACAATGGAAGTCAAATGGCAGTTGCAGGTTTCTGGTAATCTGGACAATGTCGATGCTGATTATCAGGGCAAATATGCCTTCGCCTCCAGCTACAACTCGGAAAACGGTATGAATTTGGCTGATATGATGGCCAATGAAATGGACCATTGTGTCATCTTTGACATCAAAGCTATTGAAGCGGGGGTTGCCGCCGGTGATTATCAAATGCTCAACGGTGTTCCGGTTCTTGATGGTCGTAAAGGGTCCAAATATACCCGCTATGTGCCCATCCCCACCTCACCCCATGGTGTGAATGCTGCTCCAAGTGGCAAACATATCATGATCGCGGGCAAATTGTCGCCAACGGTTTCGGTGATTGATGTGAGCAAGGTAGATGCACTGTTCTCATCTGATGCAGATCCGCGCTCGGTTATCGTTGCCGAACCAGAATTGGGACTTGGGCCGTTACACACCGCCTTTGACGGAAAAGGTAATGCCTTTACCACTCTGTTCCTTGATAGTCAGGTGGTAAAATGGGATATCGACAAGGCTATTCGTCTTTATGCGGGCGAGGATGTTGACCCCATAATATCCAAGGTCGATGTGGCCTATCAACCCGGCCATAACTCGACTTCCATGGGCGAAACCAAAGAAGCCGATGGCAAATGGCTGATTTCAATGAACAAATTCTCCAAGGACAGGTTTCTAAATACAGGTCCGCTTAAACCAGAGAATGAACAGCTCATTGATATCTCCAATGGCAATCTTGAAGTAGTGCATGACGGCTCAACCTTTGCCGAACCCCATGACAGCATTATCGTGCATCGCTCCAAGGTAAATCCTTCCCAAATATATAAACGCGATGATCCTTTATTTGCTGATGCGATTGCCCAGGCGAAAGCAGATGGTGTGGATCTGGAAGGGGCCGCAGATGTCATTCGCGACGGCAATAAGGTTCGGGTCTATATGTACTCGGTAGCACCCGTGTTCTCTTTGGAGAAATTTACTGTCAAGCAGGGCGACGAGGTTACCGTCTATATCACCAATATTGATGATGTGGATGATCTGACCCACGGCTTTTGCATGGTGAATTTCGGGGTGGCGATGGAAATTGGCCCGCAAGCAACCCAGTCTGTGACTTTTGTTGCTGATCGGCCCGGTGTGCACTGGTTCTATTGCCAGTGGTTCTGCCATGCATTGCATCTTGAAATGCGCGGCCGGATGCTGGTTGAACCTGCTTAAAAGATAGGTATGACAATGCTTTTGAGAACCTTGCTGACATTGTTTATTCTACTGCTTGGCGCATCTGTTGCGGGGGCATTGGAATGGCTTGTAAAGCCGGGGGGGCAAGAGCTTGTTATAACCTTGCAAAAAGCGCAGGCGGGGGACATTCTCCGCCTGTTGCCCGGCACCCATAATGGCCCGGTTATCGTTGGGGTTGGCCTAACGATTGATGGTAATGGACAGGCGAGTATCCAAGGCAATGGCACCGGCTCTGTGATTGCTGTCATTGCCTCTGATGTCACCCTTAAAGGCCTTACAATTTCAGGCTCAGGGTCGGCAGGTCAAACCAAAGATGCCGGAATTACCCTTAATAAAGATGCCACCAATGCCCTTGTTATTGACAACAGGCTCATTGGCAACCTGATCGGTGTGAACCTTCAAGGGTCTAAAAACTCGCTTATCAAAAACAATGTCATTGAAGGGCGCCAAGACCACCGCATGAACGATCGGGGCAATGGGGTATATTTATGGAATTCACCAGGAAGTAGAATTATCGGCAATGATATCCGCTGGGGTCGGGATGGAATTTTTGCCAATGTTTCAAACGATAATCAGTTCTCAGGCAATCGTTTTCGCGATCTCAGGTTTGCTGTCCATTACATGTATGTGCACAATAGTGTAGTTTCCAACAATATTTCGCTAGGCAATCATCTTGGCTATGCCATTATGAATTCCAACAACGTACGAGTTGAAGGCAATCTGTCGCGCGGTGATCGCAATCACGGCATCATGATGAACTACACCAATGATAGCGAAATTGTTGGCAACCGCATTGAGCGGGTCAACGAAAAATGTCTGTTTATTTATAACTCCCACAAAAACAACTTTACGGGTAACCTGTTCTCCGGCTGCGGTATCGGGGTTCATTTTACCGCCGGATCCGAGCGCAACAAGTTTAGCGGTAACGGATTTATTGGTAATCGGGTTCAGGTTCAATATGCGGGCACGCGCTGGATTGACTGGAGCTTTGAGGGTCGGGGTAATTACTGGTCCGACCACCCCGCCTTTGATTTGAACGGCGATGGCATAGCCGATGCTCCCTATCGGCCCAATGATGTGATGGATCAGGTGCTTTGGCGCCAACCCAAGGCCAGACTGCTTTTAGGCTCTCCTGCCATACAACTTATCCGCTGGTCCCAATCCGCTTTTCCTGCCCTGTTGCCCGGTGGTGTTATGGATAGCGCTCCTCTCATGCAACCCGTTACAATTGCAATATCCCCCTGGAAAGAACTGCCATGAGCGCTCTAAATATCTCCAACGTCACAAAACGCTATGGATCAAACGCGGTTGTTCAAGACGTCAGCCTGAAAATCGAGGCTGGTGAGCGCATTGCCCTGCTTGGCCATAATGGCGCAGGCAAAACCACATTAATAAAAATGATCCTTGGGCTAACCCCGACTAGCAAGGGGGCAATAAACGTATTGGGAACGGCTCCGGGGTCAAAAAAAGCCCGATCTTTAATCGGATTTTTGCCCGAATCTGTTGCCTTTCAGGGCACTCTTAGCGGACGCGAACAATTAAGACATTTTGCCCGCCTGAAATCTGTTGCCATGGGCAAAGCAGACGATCTTCTGGAGCGGGTGGGACTTGGCGATGCCGCGAACCGAAAAATTGCCACCTATTCAAAAGGTATGCGCCAGCGGGTTGGGCTGGCACAGGCGATATTGGGAAAACCCGAACTGGTGTTGCTTGATGAGCCAACCAGCGGCCTTGATCCCGTATCCCGCCATGAATTTTATGACATTGTGCAAGAGCTGGCACAAGCTGGCGCGGCGGTTTTATTGTCGTCCCACGCGCTGAGCGAATTGGAAACGCGCACTGATCGTATTGTAATACTGCGCAAAGGCCAGCTGGTTGCAAATGACAAAATAACCACCCTGCGCCAGCAGGCGGCCATGCCCATTGTGCTCAGGGTCACCACTTCGGCAAAAAAAGTGGAACAGGTAGCAAACGAGTTGGGCGCTAAACGGGTGAACGGTCGGGTTGTGGAATTAACCTGTCTGCAAAATCAAAAAATCGCCACCCTGGGCCGGGTCACCGCTCTTGGAGATGCGATCAGTGATGTTGAGGTCACCACGGCCAGCCTGGAAGAACTCTATCGTCATTTCTCAAGCGTTGAGAGGGAAGTAATCTGATGGGAATTATCACAATTGCACAATTGGAGCTTGTTGTGTCCCGCCGTAATATGTGGGTCGCAACTTCGGTTTTCATGATGGCACTATTTTCTCTTGTGCTAACCCTTGCCGGAGGGGCAACCGCTAACAATCTGGGCGTCGACCCTCTCAGTGTTGCCATGACATCTATCACAACCCTTTCCGTATATCTGGTTCCCCTGATCGCTCTATTACTCTCGTTTGATGCTATTGCCGGCGAGCTGGAGAGGGGAACATTGGCCCTAAATCTATCCTACCCCATTTCCAGAGGTGAAATTTTACTTGGCAAATTCCTAGCGCATTTCATTATTCTGGCCTTTGCAATTGGCGTCGGGCTTGTTGTTTCCGGGCTGCTTGTTATCTGGCGTCACGGTCTGGTTGATCTATCTTTTGCGCCAATGTTGCGCCTTTATATAACAGCATTGCCACTGGGGGCCGCTTTTTTAGGGATCGGCTATCTGGTCTCGGCCCTTGCCCGTCAGCCCGGTGTTGCCTCGGGGCTGGTCATCATTATCTGGCTGGTTCTGGTTGTACTTTACGACCTTGGTCTGCTTGGTGCATTGGTTGCTGATGATGGCGGTTATTTCACCAACACTATTTTCCCTGTTCTGCTGCTGGCCAACCCCGCTGATGCCTTCAGGCTGCTTAATATGCCCGAAATATCCGTGCCGGCCCTAACCAGCGGCCTCAATGCTACCGCTCCTGTAGCTAACAAAACCGGGCTGCTGATATCACTACTTGGCTGGCCGGTAATGGCATTATTTTTAGCCTGGATTGCTTTTAGGAAAATAGAAACATGAATGTTTTCAAGACAAATATTTTTAAGGCTGCTTTGATTCTATCTGTCCTTGTATTGCTGGGTGCCTGCCAGAGCAATGTTGCAACACAAAATCCTGACCCTGCCCTTTTGAGCGAAGATGATATTGGCTTTTATGACCAGATGATTGTGATGGATCATGAGGGGCCAAGGGCGCAAATACATCTGGAGGGCAGCATAGATCCCCTATGGTTTTCCTCCGTGCGCGATGGTCTTGCCTATTTCAAATCTCTGGAACAATCAGCAAGAATTCTGGCAATCTATGTCAATGATATTGGCGCAGCCAACAACTGGCAGGATATGGGAGTTGGCAACTGGATTGACGCTGAAACTGCTTTCTTTGTGGTTGGCTCCAACGCTAAAGGGGGCATGGGTGCTCCCGAACCTGTCCCCTTTAGCAGCGAAGATAAAGCCCGTGATTTTACAATCGAAAGAGGCGGAGAAATCCTGAAGCTTGGCGAGATAAACGTCGAGATGGTTCTGGCTCCGATGGATCAGGAGCAGATGACAATGCCTTCCATGGGTAGCAACAGTGATGCGCCTGACATGAAAGACATGGATATGCGCCCGGAAGGAAGCTGAAATATGAAACGTAGAAGAGTTCTGAGCCTGTTGGGGGGAGTTGCCGCACTACCAATTATTGGTGCGCAAGCCGCCCAAAACGTGCAAAGCTGGAGCGGCATTGTGCTCGGCGCCAACGGGCAAATTATTCTGGACCACCCGGAAGCTAAAACTCTCATCGCAGGGGCGCTAAGCGAAATTTCACGGCTGGAAAATAT
This sequence comes from uncultured Devosia sp., assembly GCA_964569865.1. Taxonomy (GTDB): domain Bacteria; phylum Pseudomonadota; class Alphaproteobacteria; order Rhizobiales; family Devosiaceae; genus DROE01. The sequence goes on along the minus strand of CAZMVQ010000082.1, from coordinate 747 downwards.
TTTTTCGCTCTATAGGCAAAAAAGTGAATTGTCGCAGCTAAATTCAGAAGGTTTTTTAACAACTCCATCGCTGGAGATGATTGAACTGCTTTCCATTTGTGCCGCCATAAACATAAATACCAAAGGAGCGTTCGACCCGAGTGTTCAAGCCCTGTGGGATATTTATGCGCAAAATTATGCCAATAAACAGGCCCCGACTTTTGCGGAAATTGAAAAGGGACGGCAGCTGACGGGATTCAAATATGTGAACTTTTCGGCCCGACGCATATTTTTTGAAAAAACCGGCATAAAGCTCACCCTTAACGGTATTGCCCAAGGGTATATTGCCGATAGAATAGTAGCCTATTTCAAGCGCAATGGTGTGGCCAATATATTGGTGAACACCGGTGAAATCGCAGCTATAGGCTTGCAGCCAGATGGCACAGGCTGGCCTATCACCATTGAGGGAAATGCCGGAAAAACATTTCCACTCAGCAATAGAGCAATTGCCACCTCGGCACCGCTGGGCACAGTGTTTGATAATGAGGCAAAGGTTGGGCACATTATTGACCCACGAACCGGATATCCGGGGGGGGAATGGCAACAGGTTTCTGTGATATGCAATTCCGCCGCCAAAGCTGATGGTCTATCCACCGCCTTTAGCCTGATGAAACGAGCCGATATTGAATTGGCAAAAGGCGATGCAAATGTCATTTTAGCATAAGCTTACTGACAAGCCAGAATTTACAAGCCTCGCGCCGGCGGGCT
>CAZMVQ010000081.1:0-9808 GCA_964569865.1 uncultured Devosia sp. | reverse complement strand
CTATTCGCAGGTTTTATTTAGACGAAAGGTTTCGAGCCGCATATGTTTTGAGCCTTAGCGCATTTAGCTGAATAAAACCTTGCGCATCATGATGATCATAGGTTCCAGACCCCTCTTCAAACGTCACCAGATCTTCTGAATATAGCGAAAATGGCGACGTTCTGGCGACAACTGAAACCGAACCTTTATAAAGTTTTAAGGTTACTTCGCCCGCCACGTGAGTTTGAGACTTATCAATCAGAGCCTGAAGCATTTCGCGCTCTGGAGAAAACCAAAAACCATTGTAAATCATCTGCGCATATTGCGGCATTATTTCATCTTTCAAATGCGCCGCACCACGATCCAGCGTAATGGATTCAATGCCTCTATGGGCCATCAAAAGAATAGTGCCACCCGGAGTTTCATAAACGCCTCGCGATTTCATGCCCACATAGCGGTTTTCCACCAGATCAAGACGCCCGATCCCGTTCCTGCCTCCCAAAAGATTTAGTTTTGTCAAAAGAGTGGCCGGAGAAAGCCTCGCCCCGTCTATTGAAACCGCATCCCCCTTTTCAAACCCGATGGTGATAATTTCTGCCTTGTCTGGGGCATCCTCTGGCGCAACCGTGCGCTGATAAACATATTCAGGAGCTGCAACGCTGGGATCTTCTAAAACCTTACCTTCAGAGGACGTGTGCAACAGATTGGCATCCACCGAAAACGGGGCCTCGCCATGCTTGTCTTTTGGCACTGGGATTTGATTTTTTTGGGCATATTCAATTAATTTGGTCCGGCTTTGCAAATCCCATTCCCGCCACGGTGCAATCACTTTAATGCCGGGATCAAGCGCGTAACATGCCAGTTCAAACCTAACCTGATCATTGCCTTTTCCGGTAGCTCCATGGGAGACCGCATCTGCCCCGGTTTCTCTGGCAATCTCAACCAGACGTTTGGAAATCAAAGGGCGGGCGATGGAAGTTCCAAGCAGGTACACCCCCTCATAAAGCGCATTGGCCCGAAACATTGGAAATACAAAATCGCGCACAAATTCTTCACGCAAATCTTCGACATGAATTTCCTTAATTCCCATCATTTCGGCCTTGGCCCGCGCCGGCTCCAGCTCTTCTCCCTGCCCCAGATCGGCGGTAAAAGTTACAACTTCACAATCATATTCATTCTGCAGCCATTTCAAAATGATTGACGTATCAAGCCCGCCTGAATAGGCCAGAACCACTTTATTGATATCTTTGCTCATAAAATTCACTATCCCGGCTGCTTTGTTGGTCATAAATGTTGGGTAAACTTGCTATTGGCAATTTGCAAGCAAAACCCGTTATTTGAAAATAATCAGTTCGCGAGCTATGCGCAAAACCCAAAACTTCATTTTTCTGTTTTGCTCAGATCAAATTCAAAATAATTCATTTGCTGTTCTTTACTATCCAGCGAACGATAAAGCCCATTGGCAGCAACATTATCAGTTTCTGTTGCTAACCAGCAATTATTGCAACCGGCTTCTCGCGCACATTCAAAAAGAGCTTGCATCAAACGTTTTGCAATGCCCCGGCGTAAATAGTCATCATGAACTCCCACGTCACTTACATAAAACTCGACTGGTTTATCCGGATGGAAATACGTGAAGCCGGACGCCATCCCTATGACTTTGTTTTTTTCCAGCGCAACAGCAATAAAATAATCATCGCGCTCCAGACAGGCTTTGGCCAGATCGGGCTTAATATTATTGTCAAATACATCCGGGCCAGAGCTTAATAATATGTCCAGATCTTTTTCACCAAGGGTTTTGATCTCTATATTCATTTTGCTTCCAACGCATCAATTTGCTTTCTTGAAAGTTTTTCACTTGCTGATTTTAACTGGCCGCAAGCGGCAAAAATATCCCTACCTCTTGGAGTTCTTACCGGAGAGGCATAACCGGCTTTGTTGACAATATCGCTAAAGCGCTCGATGCGCTCCCAATCTGAACATTCATAGGGCGAACCCGGCCAAGGATTAAACGGAATAAGATTAATCTTGGCTGGAATATTGGCCAGCAACCGCACCAGCTCGCGGGCGTCGGCGTCGCTGTCATTAATATCTTTAAGCATCACATATTCAAAGGTAATCCGGCGGGCATTGGACACACCGGGATATTTGCGACAGGCTTCAAGTAGCTCTTTTATCGGCCATTTTTTGTTGATTGGCACAAGTTCATCGCGCAACTCATCCCTTACCGCATGCAATGATATGGCCAGCATCACCCCTATTTCATTACCGGTTGGCTCAATCTGAGAAACCACCCCGGAGGTGGATAGGGTTATGCGCCGCCTTGAAATAGAAAGGCCATCGCCATCGCTCATGATCAGCAGCGCTTTTTTTACATTTTCAAAATTATATAATGGCTCCCCCATGCCCATCATTACAATATTGGTAATGGCGCGCACGTCTCCTGACGGGGTCATGCCATCGACAGGGCGTTTGCCGCCGGGAAAATCTCCCAACAAATCACGAGCCATCAACAATTGAGAAACAATTTCTCCGGCGGTAAGGTTTCTCACCAGCCGTTGAGTACCCGTGTGACAAAAACTGCAATTTAATGTGCAGCCAACCTGTGACGAGATGCAAAGTGTTCCCCGTCCCGGCTCCGGAATATAAACAGTTTCCACCTCTATTGCCGGCAATGCCGGGTTTTTTGGGTCTAAAAATCTAAAAAGCCATTTTCTGGTGCCGTCAGTTGATACCTGCTCGGATACCACCTCCGGGCGTACAAGAGAAAAATTCTCCTCAAACAATTGTCGCGCCACTTTGGATACATTGCTCATTTTATTAAAATCAGTGATGCCGTTGACATAAATCCAGTTCCACAATTGCTTGGTGCGCATGCGGGCTTCTTTTTCTGCCAGCCCCATTTCAGATAAATGGTCCTCAATTTCCGGTCGTGAAATTCCAATCAGGTCGTATTTGATTTTTTCCCCTGAAAGGGAATTTTCATGTCCTGCCGAATTCCCCATCGTTGAAATGACATCTGTTGAATTGGCCATGGCAAAAAATCCATTTAATCAAAAATAGTGCCTGCAAAAAGCACTGACAAATAATTTGAGGTAAATAGCCAACAGCCAGACAGCAAAATGCAATCCCCTGTTGATCAGGAACCGATCTAACATAGGCACCGTAACAGCTCAAACAGCTTTTTTAAGGTTTAAAATGTTCGGGTCAATGCTCTTGGGTCAAGACCTAAATGTCAGCGCCCTAAAGTTATCGGCAGGCGGAATTTATCGCTCTTGAAGACGCAGTGGCACCTGAAAGAGAAAAAGTCTGAACAATATTCTCCCCTCCAACACTTGAGCCTTCGATAAGCAAGTTCGTTCCAGATCTTAAGTCACGGGCAAACGCTTCACCCTGCTCAGGGTCGCTCAGCCATGCCGCATCAGCGCTGGTAAACAATTCGTAGATATTGGAGCCAACTTTTGCAATTGCCACACTGTCAGGTGCAAATTCATATCCCGCTATCATATTGAATTCATTGCGCAAACCTTGGGAAGGTCGGTGAGTTAAATATACAAATGCATCCGTATATCCCGCCGGTTCTGGCTGCGTTTCTTTGGGTTTGCTCATGGTAAAACATATGGGGCCACCCCCATCATTGGCGGTATAGGCTGACCAGTCCCGAAATTCCCCCAAAACCTGCACCGATTGGGCGCTGGCACCACTTGCGCCCAACAAAGCGCCAAACGCCATTGGCACAATTCTTCCAAGAACAACCCTGCAAAAAAAGGCCTTATACGCCTCTTTTTCTGGCAAATTCAGGCGCATTTTAAAAAACAAGGGCATATCCAAAAAACCGGCTCCCGGACTTTTTCAAGCAATCGTTTATATACCAGCATGCAAATATTTATGACAATTGACAAGATATTGCCAACGCCAGCTAGAAGATCAATTACAAGCCTGGCCAATTTTTTCCATCGCGGCTGTCACTCCGAGCAAAGAATAGGTATCAGTGGTATTGGTTCCGCGCTGCGAGCGTCCCTTAACAACCATTTGCGTCCCGGATTTCATGGCATCGACAAACGGATTTTCGTCGTTTGCACTGGCCAGCCAAGCGGCCGACCCTTCAACAACCATATCAAATCCACGCCCATCAACACTCACTTGCGGGGTTGAATCAGCGGCTAAGGGATAGCCAAGAAGCGACTGAACTTCATTTAGAGTGCCAAGCCCCTTACGATTAACCACTAAAAAGTGGATCGGGTCGCGATTTACATTGGCTGGAAGCGCCTCTTGAGGTTGACTGGATATATAGCACATTACTCCGCTATTATCGTCACCCTTCCAAGCAGTCCAAAACCTGAATGTGCCCAGATTTTCAACCGTTGCAGCGTTTGCGCTAACAAGCCCGGGGCCGAACCCAAGCCCGATAACGCTTAAAGCGGCAGTTGCCAATTTCAAAATTATCCGGCGTTTTTTTTGGTACGTCATCACATATTCCTTATGACGGAGATGGTCTTTGTTTTCCCATCATCCCAGAGCATGGTTACCAAGCTGCAAAGATTATGGGAACATTTAAACTAATTGGCGACACTAACCTAAATTTTGGCAGTAATTTGGCGATTAGTCAGTGTTGATATTCTCTTTGACAATTCATGGCTAAGGAAGTCTTAACCAACCTGCAAAAACACCCTTAGAGAAACTCATTCAAGGCTTTTTTTTGATAAAGGGGGCAATATCACGAAGATTTTATTCCCCGATCGCTCACAAAATTCAAAATCGGGTCTAAAAATATTGATTTTCAAGGTCCGCCCTTTCACGTCTGAATATCTCCCTTGTATTTTTGCAACCAAATCGCCATATTGATCCCATGAAAATGCGGGAAGGTTTCTCAGCTAAAATACACTTGCGAAAAACATTTCCACACCACCAAATCAAGTTTCCTTAGGAAGGACAAAAAAATGGCAGACTATGATCGTCAAAATTTGAACGCGCGCACCGATTCCGCTGCGATCATCGACGAGGGCCTGCGCGCGCATATGCTGCGGGTATATAACTACATGGGGATTGGCCTAGCCATAACCGGCGCAGTTGCTTTTTTCTTTGCCCAGTGGGCAATTTCCAGCGCTGATATCTTCAATTTGGTCTATGTTTCACCCCTTAAATGGGTAGTGATGCTGTCTCCATTCGCATTTGTTTTGGCCCTGTCATTCGGCATTAACAAAATGAGCTTTGCAACAGCGCAAATGGTATTTTGGGGGTTTGCCACGGTGATGGGCATCTCCCTGTCGTCGATTTTCTTTATCTATACCGGCACTTCGATCGCCAGAGTATTCTTTATTACCGCTGCAATGTTTGGGGCCATGAGCCTTTATGGCTATACGACAAAGCGCGATCTTACGGCCATGGGTTCGTTTTTAATGATGGGCCTTATCGGCATCATCATCGCCATGGTAGTTAACATCTTCCTTCAATCTTCGGCGCTGGAATTTGGTATTTCGGTACTTGGGGTTTTGATTTTTGTTGGGCTGACCGCCTATGACACTCAAAAAATCAAAGAAATGTATTTGGAGTTGGATAGTTCAGAAATCGCCGGCAAGAAAGCCATTATGGGCGCTCTGACCCTTTATCTGGATTTCATCAACCTTTTCTTGATGCTGCTTCGCCTGTTTGGCAATCGCAACTAATCTTGCGCTCTGAAGCTATAATTTGATTAAAGCCGCAGTCTTTTGACTGCGGCTTTTTTTATCTCTGTTTGATAAGGTAATTGATAATGACTTCAATAAAATTGCGCCCCTATTCCAGCACAGATGCGCAAGCGCTCAGTGCCATCTATGGTCATTATGTTAAAAACTCGGTGGTGACATTTGATCTTGATGTCCCTGATACCAACCAGATAGAAAAAAAATTCTCAACAATTGCGCAATTGGGCCATCCCTTGATTATCGCCCAATTAGGAGATGAAATCGTCGGCTTTGCCTATGCTTCATACTATCGAGAAAGAGCGGCCTATCGTTTTACCTGTGAAAACGCCATTTATCTTTCTCCCGACCATTTAGGCAAAGGGTTTGGCAGCAGGTTATTGGATGAGTTGCTCAAAAAATCAAAACAGTTCGGGTTCAAACAAATGGTGGCGATAATTACTCTTGGAACTGCCAGCTCTATCGCGCTGCATAAAAAACATGGATTTGAAATTTTAGGGGAATTCCCTGATCTGGGTTTTAAATTTGATAGCTGGCATGGGATTATTCACATGCAGAAAGAACTCAACCCTGATAAAAAATCCGGTCATAAAATTTGATTCAAACCAATGATTCGAAATATTTTTAAATCACCAACATTCGATTGGTGCACTAATTCCCCGACTCAAACGAATTTATAAATCGGTAACGAATTAGCGGTCCCCAAATTCTGCCTTGAGCCCACAATAGCATACGTGTTTGCTGCATTTAGGTGACTTTTAAAAGAATTTGGAAGGTTTCTGACTTTGACCGGCCACAATTGAGAGACCAATTGCGGCACATAAATCCCTAAATCATCCAATTTCCGTCACAAAATTTCCCTCGTTGGGCCAGATTATCTCGGTAAAAGATTTTTATTGCCTCCAGAGGTCGGCTCCGTTGGGTATTTATTGCCCCCAAACCATGAAGCCTGATAGAGCCGACCACCCGTTTGCTCAGCACAAGCTTAAAACTGTGCTGATGGGCATGCAAACAAAAGACAAGTAACAGTCTGATTCTAACCAATCAGACTGTTACTTTCTTTTACACCAGCTTTTAAGCTCACAAAACCCCTACATTTGAAATAATGAAGCCCCCAGTATTGGCCCCGGTTTTCCATCAGTTTGTTGCTGAACCATAATGACCACCCCGTCATCGTCCCCATCCAGTAATTCAATCATCGGCAATATCAATTGAACTCCCTTTTGCGGATCCCACATGCCAATGATCTGGCGAGAGGTAACAATCTGGGCGTAGGTAATAAATTTGCCCCGGTTTTCTCCGCGCATTATTGCCACTTCTGCGCGGCTGCGAAAGGTCACCAGATAAACCAATGATTCATTACCGTTTAAATTCCCCGGGATTTTTACATCCAGCAACCCGCCCGAATAACTTAAATCAACGATTATCGGCAAATTCCCAGCACCAATCCCGCTCTCAACTTCATCCCTGCGCGAACCAACAACGTCCATAGCGCCATTTATCACCATCTGAGGCGTATATACGCGAGCATTTCCTAATGAGGCGGCATATGAGCGCTGAAGATCTGAGTTTGCCGGGTTTCCAAAAGTATCAACCCAGCCAATATAGTCCCAATAATCCACATGATATGACAAGGCCAAAACATCGCTTCGACCGGTTAACTCCAGAAATATCTCATCGGCAGGCGGACACGCAGAGCATCCCTGAGATGTAAAAAGTTCCACCACGGCTTTAGGCCTGGTTTTTATTTCTTCGGACAAAGTCATGCCAATATTGGAAAAAGCTCCAATGACCAGCACCAACAAAAGGAGCACACGATTTTTCATGTCCCTTTTGTATGATGTTTTAGAAATATTGGCTATTCAAATTGCAGTGAAATTTAAGTGAGCGGTTTATGACCGGAATAAATTGCGCAAAACATATTGCAAAATTCCCCCATGACGGAAATATTCCATTTCGATTTCCGTATCGATCCGGCAGGTAGTTGCGACTGACTTTGTCTCCCCATCAGCAAATGTTATATTCACAACAACTTCACTTTGCGGATCAATATCATTTACATTTTCAATATCAACAATTTCATCGCCCTTCATGCCAAGAGAATTCCAGCTCTCCCCTTCTTTGAACTGCAATGGCAAAACCCCCATTCCAATCAGGTTCGAACGGTGAATTCTTTCAAAACTTTGGGTGATTACCGCCCTGACGCCAAGCAACAAAGTACCTTTTGCAGCCCAATCCCGTGATGAGCCCGTCCCATATTCCTTGCCACCAAATACAACCAGTTCAACCCCCTGATTGCGATAGGCCATGGCGGCCTCATACATCGACATCTGCTCACCGTCAGGCCCCAGACTATAACCACCTTCAACCCCTTTAAGCATCTGGTTTTTAATTCTGATATTGGCAAAAGTCCCCCGCATCATCACCTGATGATTGCCCCGGCGCGCGCCATAGGAATTGAAATCTTTTGGCGCCACTTGCCCTTCAACCAGATATTTTCCGGCCGCACTGTCAACTTTAAAGGCCCCGGCCGGTGAAATATGGTCGGTGGTTATACTGTCTGCAAACAGGCCAAGAATTCTTGCCTGTTTCACATCTTTTTGCGGAGTTGGCTGCATTTGCAAACCATCGAAATATGGTGGTAACTGCACATAGGTCGATCCGGGGTTCCAGTCATAGGTTTCCCCGCCTGTGACCTTGATCCCCTGCCATTTTTCGTCACCTTTGAACACATCCCCATACCGGGATTTGAACATATCCCGGGTTATGGTTTCTCGAACAATTTCGGAAATTTGCGCATTAGTTGGCCATAAATCCTTCAGATACACCGGCTTGCCGTCTTTATCCGTTCCAAGAGACTCAGTTGTAATATCCGCACTCATTTTACCAAGCAATGCATAAGCAACAACCAATGGCGGCGAGGCCAGATAATTGGCTTTGATATCAGCGCTTATCCGCCCTTCAAAATTGCGATTTCCCGAAAGAACCGCACAGGCCACCAGATCTTTATCAGCAATCGCTTTGGAAATTTCAATCGGTAACGGACCTGAATTACCAATGCAGGTGGTACAACCATATCCCACCAGATTAAAACCCATAGCATCCAGATCATCCTGCAATCCGGATCGGGATAGATAATCGGTTACCACTTGCGATCCCGGTGCTAGCGATGTTTTAACCCACGGCTTTACCTTCATGCCCAGTTCTCTGGCTTTTCTGGCCACCAGACCGGCCGCAACAAGCACTGATGGATTGGATGTATTTGTGCATGAGGTAATGGCAGCAATTACCACATCCCCATGGCCAATCGAATAATCCTGCCCCTCAACTTGTGCAATCGCCTGATCACTTTTGCCAAATTCACCTGCCAGAGAGCTGGCAAATTTGCTCTTGGCTTCGCTCAGGGAAATTCTGTCCTGAGGGCGTTTTGGCCCGGAAATCGAGGGGACGACTTCACCAAGATCAAGTTCAAGCACATCGGTAAAAATCGGATCTTGTGCATCATCATTGCGATACATGCCCTGAGCTTTTGCATAGGCTTCAACAAGGGCAATCCTTGCCTCGTCCCGACCGGTAATGCGCAAATAGGCCAACGTATCCTCATCAACAGGAAAAAACCCGCAAGTTGCCCCATATTCAGGGGCCATATTGGCAATCGTCGCCTCATCCTCAAGGGTGAGATTGTTAAGACCCGGCCCAAAAAACTCCACAAATTTGCCAACCACACCCCTTTTGCGCAGCATTTCCACAATTCGTAACACCAGATCAGTAGCTGTAATCCCCTGCGACATCTCCCCGGTAATCTTAAAACCTACAACTTCAGGAATAAGCATCGTAACCGGCTGACCAAGCATTGCAGCTTCCGCCTCGATGCCACCAACACCCCAGCCCAAAACCGCCATTCCATTGACCATTGTTGTATGACTGTCAGTGCCAACCAGCGTATCCGGGTAGGCAATGGTTTGCCCGTTTTCTTCTTTTGTCCACACAGTTTGCGCCAGATATTCAAGATTAACCTGATGGCAAATGCCCGTTCCCGGTGGAACTACAGAAAAGTTATCAAATGCCGATTGTCCCCAGCGCAAAAATTCATAGCGCTCGCCATTACGCTCATATTCCAGCTCGACATTCTTGGCAAAAGCATCAGT
>CAZMVQ010000080.1:7996-9889 GCA_964569865.1 uncultured Devosia sp. | reverse complement strand
GTTGCCGAAGCGTAAAAGTGCTATGCACTTTTTCTGGCAACGCTTGGATGAATGTCGGGAGTTCGAGCCTCTCACCGCCCACCATATTTTGATCTCAAATTTCAATTTTGAGCCCTCATTCTCGGTTTGTTTTTGCGCGTTGCCGAAGCGTAAAAGTGCTATGCACTTTTTCTGGCAACGCTTGGATGAATGTGCGGGAGTTCGAGCCTCTCACCGCCCACCACACACTTTGTGTGATTTATAAAGATAAATTTCTGTTCGTTTGAACATTCGCTTTTGGAGCGGACAAATTGTTGGCCGGAAGCACTTATGCCGCTTGGTGGCAGTTCAAGAACGTACCTCTCGCCTCTTAGCGTGGCCTATAATTCCAAAAATCTAGCCGGATCTGATCAACTCAATGGCCAGATCACGACGGAAAATATAAAGCAGGTTTCTCAAAGCATCACCTCTTGTCCCGGTCAGGCCGGGATTGCTCTCTAAAATTTCACGGGCATCATTATGGGCAATTTCCAGCAAATGCTGATGAACATCAGGGATAACCAAATGGTAGCCGGGCATGCCGGATTGGCGCGTCCCCAGCAAATCCCCAGAGCCGCGCAATTTCAAATCCTGTTCAGCAATCTTAAACCCGTCCTCACTTTTCTTTAAAACATCTAGTCTGGCTCTCGCAATCTCCCCCAGAGGCTCCTTATACATCAACAGGCATGACGAGGATTTTGATCCTCGCCCGACCCGCCCGCGCAACTGATGCAGTTGAGAAAGCCCAAACCGTTCCGCATGTTCGATAATCATAATGGTGGCGTTTGGCACATCAACACCAACTTCTATGACAGTGGTTGCTACCAGAACCGAAAGTTCACCACTGATAAAATCCTGCATGACCTGTTGTTTTTCTGTCGGTTTCATACGTCCGTGAATCAGCCCGACCCTGTTACCAAAATTTTTGGCCAGATCCCCATGGCGATCAATGGCTGATACCAGCTCAATCAGATCGGATTCTTCCACCAATGGACAAACCCAATAGGCCTGCGCACCTTCTTCGACTCTGGTTTTTAAGCGCTCAACCACCCGTCCATAAGATGAAAACGGCAAAACCGCCGTATCAATCGGGAGCCTTCCGGCCGGTTTTTCACGCAGCAACGAAATGGCCATATCGCCAAAATGCGTAAGAATAAGAGTGCGCGGAATAGGGGTGGCCGTCATTACCAAAAGGTCGCTTTTTTGACCCTTTTTCGACAATGCAAGTCGTTGATGAACCCCGAAACGATGTTGCTCATCAACCACGCTCAACCCCAGATCAAAAAAACTTATATCCTGCTGAAACAGAGCATGCGTTCCAATGACAATATGCGCCTCGCCCGATGCAATTTTTTCCAAAGCCTCGCGTCTGGCAGCAGCGCGCATTTTGCCCGTAACCAACACCACATTCAGACCAATCGAATCACAAAGCGGTTTCAAAGTCGCAAAATGCTGATTGGCCAACAATTCGGTTGGAGCCATTAGTGCCGACTGCGCACCACTCTGGGCGCAAGAAACCATAGCCATTAGCGCGACTATGGTTTTTCCCGATCCCACATCTCCCTGCAACAGCCGAGCCATGCGGTCCCCGGATTTTAAGTCCTGCTCTATCTCTTCAATTGCGGTTTTTTGCCCACTGGTCAGCTCATAGGGCAAGCTGGATAGTAGCTTTTCGCTTAAAGTCCCATCAATCTGGCGGGCAATTCCCTTTTCCACCACCATCTGGGAGCGAATAAGTTGCAGGGTAAGCTGACCGGCAAGATATTCATCATAGGCCAGACGCATTCGGGCCGGGCCGGTTACGCTCAAATCATTAGGGTTTTGTGGGTCGTGAACAAGCTGCATGGCCGTTTTGAAGCTTGGCCAATTATTTGC
>CAZMVQ010000080.1:5981-7896 GCA_964569865.1 uncultured Devosia sp. | reverse complement strand
CCATTATTGCCGAAAAATATCAGGGAGATTTCCCCGCTTTCATCATGGGCGTCAATGCGATGAGGAATAGAACGACGCCCGCGCGGGGCAGGGACATGACGGTCAATATGCAATTTTAACGTGCATATTTCTCCGATCTCGGCCTGTGCTATATTAACCTGTTTGCGCCGGTCGATTGCTCGCTCTGGCATATGCATCAACAGATCAACGGCCTGCGTGCCTCCACTTTCACCCGCCAGAAACAAACGGTCCAGAATAGAATTCAGGCGTGGTCCCACTCCTTTGAAAGAGCGCAAAGAGGTGAAAAAGGGAATTAAAAATTCAGGCCGTGACAATTTATTCTCCCCAAAGCAATTTATTCCCAATAAACAGACAAAAAATGCGATTATTGAGAAAAATAGTGGTTAAGGCAATTGTTTAACTTAAAACTAGGCTGACAAGCCATATGCAACCGGTTATTAGGTCCAGACCCAAGAAGCCACCCTGTTTGATTTACTTTGGAAAACTCTTTGATGAGTGATGGTCTGAACAAAGACAAAAAACAAATTCCCAAAGAACTAAGCGCTAATCGCAAGCGCGCGCTTTACCGCGCTTGGCATCGCGGCACAAAAGAGCTGGATTTGATCCTTGGTCGATATTGCGAAGCCCATATCAACGAATTTGACGCAGCGGAACTGGCCCGTTTTGAAGAACTGATGGAAAATGAAGAAACTACTCTACAGGCATGGTTGATGGGCCAGGTTGAAATTCCATCAGGGGCTCTCGGTGAAATGCTGAACAGAATCAGAAATTTTCACAATAATCCAAATCGCAAAACTGGTGATTTCAAAACTGGTGATTTCAAAACTGGTGACCACCAGTGAATATTTCCCACAACAGTTCTCAAGAAAATCAAACTGAAGATGAGCTAAAACCATCACTTTTACTCTCAAGTGTGCCTGATGGCATGTATGGGGTGGCGATTGCAGACTTGGTGGCTAAACGCTTTGAACAGGCCAAAAACGAGGGAAATTCTTCCCCGGCAACTTCGCTGGTTTTTGTCGCTCGCGATGGCGCGCGCATGCAAAACATGGCAAACATTTTGCGCCAGACTTTGCCCACGCATCCTGTTTTAACATTTCCCGCATGGGATTGCCTGCCCTATGATCGGGTATCACCGGGAACCATCACCATTGTTTCGCGCATGCATACTTTGGCGCAACTGGCTTCAGGCAAATCCAAAGGGGCAATAATTGTCACCACTGCCAACGCCATTGTGCAAAAGGTTTTGCCTCGCCAAATAGTAAAAGAAATGAGTTTTCATGCCATTGCGGGAAAACAGGTTGATAGCGCAGCACTGATCGAATGGGCCACGATCAATGGCTATATGCGGGTGCCAACGGTTCGCGAAACCGGAGAATTTGCAGTTCGCGGCGGCTTGATTGATCTTTTTCCGGCGGGCAGGAAAGCTCCGCTGCGGTTTGATTTTTTCGGCTCGACCCTGGAGACAATTCGCAAATTTAATCCCGATAATCAGCGCACCACCGGCCCGATAAAACAAATTTCGCTGGTGCCCATGAGCGAAATCATTATCACCCCAAAAACCATAAAAAACTTTCGACAATCCTATACCACAGCTTTTGGCGGCCATACGGTAAATGATCCGCTTTATGGGGCCATCAGTGCCGGGCAAAGATTCCCCGGAGCCGAACATTGGTTGCCGTTTTTTTACGATAAAATGGAAACCTTAGCCGATTATTGCATAGATGCACCGCTGGTTTTTGATAGCCAGTGCCTTGATGCAATTAAAGAGCGCCGCCTGCAAATCAAGGATTATCACCGCGCCAGAATAAAAGTCCAAGAAGCCGATGAGCAGGGGGGCAAATCTCAAACACCTCTAAATACCGGCGCAAAATATAACCCCATAGATCCTGAT
>CAZMVQ010000080.1:0-5881 GCA_964569865.1 uncultured Devosia sp. | reverse complement strand
AGATTCAAATGTAGCAAACATCGACTATGGTGGCCGATTGCCCTCAGGTTTTGCCGCCGAGCGCCAATCCGTTGATATAAATCTTTTTGAAGCAGTGGTTGCGCGCCTGACAAAAGCAAAAACAGAAAATAAACGCACAATAATTGCCTGCTGGTCTGAAGGCACCCGCGAAAGAATGCGTCAGGTTTTAGTAGACAATGGTCTGCAATCGCACAAGATAGCGCAAAACTGGCTGGAGGCTCAAAACACAAAAACTGGCACGGTTTCTTTAGTGGTTCTTGGCATAGAAAGCGGATTTGAAACTTCTGAAATGCTGGTTCTGTGTGAGCAGGATATTCTTGGCGAACGGGCGGTTAGGGGGCTAAGCAAACGGCGCAGTAAAAACGCACTCAAAGAAGCATCCTCATTGGCCGCCGGTGATTTTGTGGTGCATCTGGACCATGGCATCGCTCGCTTTTTGGGGCTAAAACCCATCGAAGCGGCTGGCGCTCCCCATGATTGTGTTGAATTGGAATATGCAAGGGGCGACAAATTATATCTGCCGGTGGAAAATATCGAACTTTTAACCCGCTACGGTGAGGCAGGATCGCAAGCCCAGCTAGACCGTCTGGGCGGCGTGGCATGGCAGGCCAAAAAGGCTCAGCTAAAAGACCGCATTCGCATAATGGCCGGGCAGTTGATAAAAATTGCCGCCAACCGCGCCATGTCCAAAGCAGAGCCGGTAGAAATCCCCGCAGGCGCCTATGACGAGTTTGTGGCCCGTTTTCAATTTGAAGAAACCGAAGATCAACTAACTGCAATTGAAGCGATAATGGAGGATATATCCTCCGGCAAAGTTATGGATCGCCTTGTTTGCGGCGATGTGGGATTTGGTAAAACCGAAGTTGCTTTAAGAGCCGCTTTTGTTATTGCGCTATCTGGCCGTCAGGTGGCAATAGTCGTGCCCACAACATTGCTGTCCCGTCAGCATTATAGAACTTTTGTTGAGCGCTTTGCTGGCCTGCCCATAAAAATTGCTCAGGCATCGCGCCTAGTATCAACTTCCGAGATGAAAAATGCCAAACAGGGCATTAGCGATGGCAGTGTAGATATCATAATTGGCACCCATGCCCTGTTGGCCAAATCCATCAGTTTTTATGATCTTGGCCTGCTGGTAATCGACGAAGAACAACATTTTGGCGTGGGACATAAGGAGCGCTTGAAAGAAATCAAACACTCCATCCATGTGCTAACTCTTTCTGCAACGCCCATTCCGCGCACCCTGCAAATGGCCCTGACCGGAGTTCGCGACCTTAGCCTTCTTGCAACTGCCCCCGTGGATCGTCTGGCCATCAGAACCTTTATTTCCCCCTTTGATGGCCTGTCTGTTCGAGAGGCCTTGCTGCGCGAAAAATATCGCGGTGGACAGTCTTTTTATGTGGTTCCACGCATAAAGGATCAGGGGCGCATTGCTGAATTTTTGCGCGAGCAGGTGCCCGAAGTTTCGTTTGTTATTGCCAACGGGCAAATGCCGGCCGGTGAACTTGATGAGATCATGAACGAGTTTTATGACGGCAAATTTGATGTACTGTTATCCACCACAATTGTTGAATCCGGGCTGGATATCCCAAACGCCAATACATTGATTGTGCACCGGGCAGAAATGTTTGGTCTGGCCCAGCTCTATCAGATCCGGGGGCGCATCGGTCGCTCAAAAATCAGGGCCTATGCGCTGTTTACAACAGCCCCGAACCAGCGCCTTGGCGATCAGGCCCAGCGGCGTTTGCAGGTGTTGCAATCTTTGGACACTCTTGGGGCTGGTTTTCAGCTCGCATCCCACGATATGGATATCAGGGGGGCAGGAAACCTGCTTGGAGACGAACAATCCGGCCATATTCGAGAAGTGGGCTATGAACTTTATCAGGCCATGCTTGAGGAGGCAGTAGCGGACTTGCGCGCCGGATCGTCTGAGGCAATGCCGGACGGGTTAAATTCATCCCAAAACTGGTCGCCGCAGATTTCTGTTGGCATGCCCGTAATGATCCCGGAAAAATATGTTCCGGACCTTCAGGTCAGAATGCAGCTATACCGACGATTGGGCGACTTGAACGAGCGCGAAGAAATTGATGCCTTTGGCGCTGAAATGATTGATCGTTTTGGCTCGCTGCCTGACAGTGTGCAATCATTGTTAAAAATTATTCTGGTAAAATCATTTTGCCGCACTGCCAATATCGAAAAAGTCGAAGCCGGACCAAAAGGGGCGGTAATCACGTTGAGAAATAATAGTTTCCCCAATCCGGCAGGACTGATAAAACTGGTTGGAGACCCGGCATCCGGGGTTCGATTAAAACCTGATCACCGTTTGGTGTTTTCACGAAACTGGCCAACACCACAAGATAGGCTTAATGGTGTGGCACAAATGACGTTGCGCATGGCAAGGTTGAGTGAAAACAGCAACACTTAGGTTATAAGTTAGGGTTATTTGGTTGGAATGGGGCGATGGTCATGTTATTGCCCGATTTGATGAATTGATGAACTAAAAGAATTATTGGGGCTGATTTGCCTTGCTCAAGCTATTGCAGGAAGTTTTATGAATATTAAATATCTGGCCGTATCCGGCATTTTGGCCGCAACAATGTTTTCATTTTCTGTGCCCGGTTTGGCACAAGGGCAGGAGGCTAACGCAACTACAAATCCACAGCCCCGCCCTGAAGATAATTGGCTTAAGGTTTGTGAACCTTTGGATACGGGAGAAGACGCCTGCATTTTACGTCAGGTTGTTCTGGCAAATAACCAGTTTCTTGGCTCGTTTCTTTTACGCGATGATCCGGGGCAGGAAAGTCGGCTTTTGGCCGTGGCCGCAGTTCCCCTTGGCGTTTTGCTGCCGTTTGGCATGACCTGGCAGATTGATGGAGCGCAGCCCGTAAGAGTGCCCTTTATGCTTTGTGATCCCCAATCATGCTCAACCCAGTTGGTGATCAACGAGGCCTATGTGAACAGCTTGAAGCAGGGAACTACTCTAAAACTCACCGCTAAAAATCGTCAGAATCAGGATCTGGTGATTGAAATCAACCTGGAAGGGTTTACCTCGGTTTATGATGCTGAAAGTTCCCTTACTTTTGATCAATTCCGTCAGGAAGATACGGGCACTAATGCCCTTGAGCAATTGCTTCAGGACAGAGCGGAAGAATTGCGCCGTGAAATGGGTGTAAACGCCAATTAACAAGCCACATAGTGGCTTGCTTTCTACATGTATTGGAAAATTTGACGCGATTTGCCTTGGCGCCTGGGCGGACTGAATTAACGCGGTCCCATGCCCATTTCAAAGGCATGCTTTCTTAATGGTGCGATGGATTTAAGCGCCCACATACCCCCCATGCGAAGCATTTGAGCTGGCAAAAAATCTGAAAGAAGCGTCTGAAACAGGGTATCGACCATGCGGTTGGTACGGATTGTATCGGGCTGTCTGTTGGTCGAATATTCACGGGAAAGATTGTTTGCCCAGTTAGGGTTATTGGTATCAATTTTATTAATTAATTCAACCAATTGCGCAACGTCTCTTAAGCTAAGGTTTAACCCCTGAGCGCCAATTGGCGGGAAGGCGTGGGCTGATTCTCCAACCAGAACCACACCGTCCTTGCCCATTTCACTTACCTGATGAGAGGATAGGGGAAAAACAAAAGCACGCGTTTCAAGACTTAGCTTTCCAAACAGGTTTTGGCTTTTTTTCTGCAAAATTGCTTCAATTTCATGTCCGGGCAATTTTGCAATTTTTTCAAGACTGTCATGCTCGTCCACCCATACCAGATTGGCCTTTTTGCCGCCGGCAGGAACCAGTGTAAAGGGGCCGTTTTCATAGTGAAATTCCACTGATTCCCCATCCAGCTCGCGCTCAAGTAACAGGTCACACACCAAAGCCGATTGCGCATGCATGTGCTGGTTTATCGTAATATTGGAATTTTGCCGTACAAATGATTTTTTACCATCAGCACCAATGATCAACGGCGCTTGCAATTTTGATCCATCGCTCAAGGTTATTTCCCAGCTATGACCTTGTTTTTTCATCTGGCTGGCGCTTAAAGGAATTTGCTTGAGGTTTTTATATTTCTTGATCAGAGGCGACATATTTTCAGCCAAACGCATATTGGCAAAATTCCAGCCAAAAGCTTTAACACCAGCTTCAGAGCAATCAAACAAAGCCTCAGGAGCGCGAAGCAGGCGCGAGGTGGCATCAATCAAGCGAATTTTGGTAAGCGGTTCGCCAATTTCATCCGGGTCTGACACCAGATCAAGCTGCTGCAAAATTTCAACACTGGGACTCATCAAGGCCGAAGTGCGCAAATCCGGCGGAGCAGGGGGCGCAAGATGAATGATTTTTCTGCCCGATTTTGCCAACCCGAATGCCGCAATCAGCCCCGCCAAACCACCACCAACAATAATTATATCTGCAACAATAATCATATCAGCATCGGCGGGTAGGGTTGGGCTGGTTACAGACTTAATCATGCAAATGCATCTCCAATGGTAAGCCATTTTTGCACATACGTGCCCAAAAACGAACCAAAAAACATCAGACCAAGAAAAATTAACAAATTTTCAGGCATAAACGCCACAAGAGTAATGGCAGGGCCGGGACAGATGCCAGACATTCCCCAGCCAATGCCAAACAATATCGCTCCAATAATTAAAGGCCTATCAATCTGCTTTAAAGCGGGAAGATGAAATTGCTTGTCAAAAAGCGGAGTTGATCTGGATTTTGTCACCAAAACACTCACCATCATCACGGCAATGGCACCGACAATTACCAGAGCCAGTGAAGGGTCCCAACCGTTTTGACTAATGGCCCCAAAGTCCAAAAATCTCAGTACTTTGAGCGGATCAATCATTTGCGAAATATAAAGCCCGGCCCCAAACAGAGTGCCACTGAGCACAGCAACTGCAAGATAGGCTATATTTGTAGTTGAGCTAGACACGCTGTCATGAGTAATTGAATTGCTCATTATTAACTCCTGTAGCAAAAAAAAATCAAACTATGCCGATGGCGGCTACGATGATGGCTGCGGTGGCAAAAAACACCAGCACCGCAATTAATGAGCGCAACGAAAATCTGGCCAGACCACTAACTCCATGGCCGGACGTGCAGCCATTGCCAATTTTTGTACCAAGTCCCACCAACAAACCAGCGGTAGCAATCCACAATGGGTTGCCGATCAACTGTACGGGGTCTCCACCAAATCCACCGACCCCAAGATTGGGTAGTAAAACCGAAGCGATAAATCCGCCAATGACCATGGAAGCCAGAAATAGAACCCGCCACATTACGGGATTGACCGGGTTTGTGGCAGAATTCTTGGGGGGCGGGAGTATTTGTCCGAAAATTCCAGAAATGCCGGCGATCCTGCCATTACCCACCCAAAGAATTGCCGAGGCCAGACCAATCATCAGCCCACCAATCAAAGACGAAACGGGAGTAAAATATTCCATCACACAAGAATCCTGTTTTGGAGATTTAAAAAAAATGCGGCCCACAACAATCACAATTAAATTTTGTATCAAGCGAGGCAGACATGTAATCTATTAGTTTTTACTCATATAAAACAGGGGTTTATAAAAAATAAGTCAGCATTTTCATGACTAAAGCCTGCGGCAGCACAAAAATTTAGGGCAGGGGATTACATCGGAATTTGTTTCTGCTGATCAGGGGAATGGTAGAAAAAATATTTTGTTGAGTTTCAACCATCCTTGCGACTTGCCAATGAATAGACAAAGCGCTATGTGGCTTTTGTAAAACTTTCGGGCATATCCTTGAGTTTGCAAAAACCTTTGAAACCGATGAGTTTCATATGCGGGTGGGTGGCAGAGTGGTTGAATGCTCTGGTCTTGAAAACCAGCGAGCGCGCAA
>CAZMVQ010000079.1:6880-9978 GCA_964569865.1 uncultured Devosia sp. | reverse complement strand
TCGATGCCGAGTAAACAACCCGGCACGAATGAATACGTAGCCATAGCGCTGCCAGCAAAACACCCAGAGGGTGGTGTGCTAAGCAGTTCTGAATTTTCAATTGAGCGCAACCAAGCGGCACAAGTGCCGCCGGCCAACAATTTGGCGCGCGTCGCAGGCTCAGCTTTGCCAGTAGCTTTTTAAGCGTCACTGGTAAAGCGGTACGAGCCGCGAGACAGGTAAATTGCGCAAGCAAGCGAGATCAAAGAATTGCCCCTTTGTCACAATGGCGCATTGACAGATTACCCCGTTGCTCATAAGTAAAGGCACGAAATTTTTGCATGGGTGCGTGGCACCCGTTTTTTTTAAGAGGGTATGGACATGAAGGTTCGCAATTCGCTTCGCGCGCTGATGGGTCGCCATCGCGATAATAAACTGGTTCGTCGTCGTGGCCGCTATTACATTATCAATAAAGTCAATAAACGCTTTAAAGCCCGCCAAGGCTAAAAGTTCATTTTGAGCTTCGGCTCTTTATTGCATTGACATATTTTAAGGCCCGCTTTTTAGCGGGCCTTTTTTATTGGGCGTTTATAAATTTTAGGTTGCACCGGAGCCATCGCGATCAACAAAGGCAATGCGCAGCATGTTTGTTGAACCTGAGGTTCTTAAGGGCACGCCTGCGGTAATGGCTATGCGCTCTCCGGGTTGGGCAAAACCTTCTGAATGGGCAATGGAGCAGGCCTTGTTGACCATATCTTCCAAATCATCAGCATCTTTGGTCTGCACACAATGGATGCCCCAGACCAGCGCCAGACGGCGCACGGTTGATACATTTGGGGATAGGGCGATTATGGGTTTTGAGGGGCGCTCACGAGCGGCTCTTAAGCCGGTGGAGCCAGAAGAAGTGTAGGTGACGATTGCTGCCAGGTCTAAAGTTTCAGCGGTCTGGCGGGTGGCAGCAGAAATTGCATCGGCGGCGGTTGCTTCCGGTTCGGCTCCTTGAGCGCGGATAATGGCTGGATAATTGATATCGCTTTCCACAGCAATTGCTACTCGGTCCATGGTGGAAACTGCTTCAACAGGAAAGTCTCCACTGGCAGATTCAGCCGATAGCATAATTGCATCAGCACCTTCAAAAACAGCGGTGGAAACGTCGGAAACCTCGGCTCTGGTCGGGGTGGGGGAAGACACCATGCTTTCAAGCATCTGGGTGGCAACAACAACTGGCTTGCCATAACGACGAGCCAGACGAATCATGCGTTTTTGCAGGCCGGGGACCTGTTCAAGGGGCATCTCAACCCCCAGATCGCCACGGGCAATCATAAAGGCATCAGCCAGTTTGATGATTTCTCCCAAGCGTTCGATGGCCTGTGGTTTTTCAATCTTGGCCATTACGCCAACCCGCCCACGGGTGATTTTTTTCACCTGAGTTATGTCTTGGGCGCGCTGAACGAAGCTCAAGGCTATCCAGTCAATTTCATGTTTTAGAGCCTGATTGAGGTCAGCATGGTCTTTATCAGTCATGGCGCTCATGGCCAATAAGCTATCAGGAACACTCACCCCCTTGCGATTGGAAAGGATGCCCCCGTGAATGGTTTCGCATTTTATTTTGTCTGCAGTTACGTCAAGGGCGCGCAATTCTATGCGTCCATCGTCCAGCAATAATCTGTGACCGGGTTTAACGGCCTGAAACAATTCGGGATGGGGCAGGTGAACTCGTTGCTGATCGCCGGGCTCTTCATTGGTATCCATGGTGAAAACGTCACCATTTTTTAGCTCGATTTTATCATTGGCAAATTTTCCGACACGGATTTTTGGCCCCTGTAAATCAACAAGAATGCCCAAAGGGCGTTTTAGTTCTTCTTCAACGGCTCGTATGTGATCAACCGTTTTTTTCAGCACTTCGTGGCTGGCATGGCTCATATTGATGCGAAAAATATCTGCCCCGGCTTTGACAAGTTTTGAAATCATTTCCCTGGTGTCTGATGCGGGTCCAAGGGTGGCGAGAATTTTTACACGTCTGTTGCGTCTCATTGGTCTATTATGTTTCCTGTTTTAGTTTTTTGGCCCGGCTTGAATATATAAGTCAGGTTTGTTTTTAGGGTCGATCTGTATCAGGCTCGGTCAATTGCAATGTCCAGTCGGTTTGATTTTCTGTATCAATTTCAAAAAATCCGGTTCTTTCATATCCTCGGGCAAGACAATCCTCGACGCCAAAAATGGTGAAGGTTTCGTCTCTTGTGCACATAAAAACCGAGCCGTCCCAGGTTCCCCCAGATATGTCATCGGCGGCAAACAGATAATAAAATCTGGCATCAAGGTCTCCCTGAAAAACTGTAACACAGCTATCCGGTGCGGCGACCCACCAGCCCTCTGATTGCCAACCCTGAGCGGTACGATAGCCAAAGGCTATGGAAATGGGTTTGCCTATCTGGTTGCAAACCCGCAAATCGGCAAAGGCAGGGGCAAGGGGAGCAATAGTAAAGCCAAAAAACAATGAGACCAGCAAGAAAAGGCGTTTAGCGAATGATAATGGGGGAATTTTCATTTAGAGTAAGAATTCTTTCGGTAGTAAAAAGCCCCGTTAGAGGACCTTTTACAAAGTTAAAACTGATTTGGCACGAAAAAAATGAGTATGGTTGTGGAAACAGTTTTTGTTAGGAGCGCGATTTGTCAAAATTATGTGACAAACCCTGTTGATTTTTCTAAATTTCCCCGTTCATTATTTTCGATGGGGAAAGGTGGCAAACAAGCCTTGATCCTGTTTTCGTTTCGAGCTTGAACAAGTCTTATAAAACAAGGAGGCTAAGTAATGTCGGAAATAGGTGTTGGTCGAGATCAGTTGCGGGCCTTTATTGAGAGAATCGAAAGACTTGAGGATGAAAAAAAGGCAATTTCCGAAGATATAAAAGAAGTGTATGCAGAGGCAAAAGGTTCTGGGTTTGATGCCAAGATTATTCGTCAGGTCGTTCGAATACGTAAACTTGACGCATCGGACAGATTGGAACAGGAAGCGCTGCTGGATACCTATATGCATGCCTTGGGCATGATCCCGGATGTTGAAAAATAGTCGGGAAAAATAACCGCCAAGCGCTTAAAACTACCCCGTATTCAAAAAA
>CAZMVQ010000079.1:0-6780 GCA_964569865.1 uncultured Devosia sp. | reverse complement strand
AAATTACTGATCCAGATTTTTTAAAACCCGGGTGACCTGAGAGCTGGCGGGCAGGGCTTTTAGGGCCGTTGCGACGATACCGGCTTTATCGAGACCTGCCTGTGCATAAAGGTCTTTTTGGGATGCGTGTTCAAAATTTCTATCAGGCATAATCATCGGGCGAAATCTCACCGCTCCGTCAAGCATTGCATTCTGGGCCAGCCATGTGGCGGCGTGGGATCCAAAACCGCCGATTGATCCCTCTTCAACGCTAATCAGCACCTGATGATTTTTGGCCAATTGGCTCAAAAGATCCTCGTCAATGGGTTTGGCGAACCTTGCATCGGCAACAGTTGTTGAAAGACCAAGGGCTGACAATTGCTCAGCAGCGGCCAGACATTGCTCAAGCCTTGCCCCATAGGAGAGGATGGCGATGGATGTGCCTTGTTTAAGAATGCGCCCGCGCCCGATTTTTAATGCTTTGCCAATGGTTGGCAATTCAACCCCCATGCCCTCTCCGCGTGGATAGCGCAGGGCAATCGGGCCTTCATCATAGGCGGCGGCGGTTGCCACCATATGTTTGAGATCGGCCTCATCTCCAGCTGCCATCAAAACCATATTGGGAATGGCTCCAAGATAGGCAGTGTCGTAATTTCCCGCATGGGTTGGCCCGTCCGCGCCAACATATCCTGCCCGATCTATGGCAAAACGCACGGGAAGTTTTTGCAGAGCCACATCATGAATTACCTGATCATAGGCGCGCTGCAAAAATGTGGAATAAATGGCGCAAAATGGTTTTAGCCCCTCAGCGGCAAGGCCGGCACAAAATGTTACTGCGTGCTGTTCGGCAATGCCCACATCAAAAACTCGATCGGGAAAAATTTCCCCAAATTTATCAAGGCCGGTTCCCGCTGGCATGGCGGCATTTACGGCGATGATTTTATCATCTTTTTGAGCTTCTGCAATCAGGGAGGAGGCAAAAACCGAAGTATATGAGGGAGCGTTGGAGGGAGATTTGTCCTGAGTTCCCGTGACAATATTAAATCTTGAAACCCCGTGATATTTATCGGGAGAATCTTCAGCCGGAGGATATCCCTTGCCTTTTTGGGTCACCACATGGACCAAAAACGGCCCGGCTTCTGCATCGCGGACATTTCTTAGAATTGGCAAAAGATGATCGAGATTGTGGCCATCAATCGGGCCCACATAATAAAAGCCCAATTCTTCAAAAAGAGTGCCGCCAGCCCAAAATCCCCGGGCAAATTCTTCGGTCTTTCTGGCTTTTTCAGAAATGAAATCGGGCAGGTGCTCGACAATGTTTTTTGCGGTTTCGCGCAATCCGCGATAGGCGGGAGAAGATACCAGCTTGGCCAGATATGCGCTCATGGCCCCGGTTGGCGGCGCGATGGACATGTCATTGTCGTTTAATATGACTATTAGCCTGGCATCCATAGCCCCGGCATTGTTCATGGCTTCATAGGCCATTCCAGCTGACATGGAACCATCGCCGATTACCGCGATGCAATTACGGGACTTATCGTTGATTTTTGACCCAACGGCCATGCCCAGTCCGGCGGAAATCGAGGTGGAGGAGTGTCCGGTTCCAAAGGGATCAAATTCACTTTCAGTGCGTAAAGTAAAACCTGAAAGTCCCTCTTTTTGGCGCAAGGTGCGGATTTTGTCGCGGCGACCGGTGAGAATTTTATGGGGGTAGGTCTGGTGGCCTACATCCCAGATCAGGCGGTCATTGGGGGTGTCAAAAATTGCGTGCAGGGCAATCGTTAGTTCAACAACCCCAAGGCCTGCGCCCAGGTGACCGCCGGTGACAGAAACCGCGTCGATGGTTTCAGCCCGCAATTCATCAGCCAACTGGCGTAACTGAGCGCTGTCAAGCTGGCGCAATTTTTCCAGGTCATCAATAGTATCAAGCAGCGGGGTTTTCCCCGGCAGGGTTTTTGTCGGCAATGTCAACCGGGGATCCTTCCCCCAAAATATCAGTTTCAAATATTATTAAAGCAATGAAAGCAATGGTGCAATCATTTGATTTTTTTATGACTTAATTTGAAATGAAGAACAGGGCTGGCATCTGTAAAAATCAGATGCTGGAAACGATAATCGGGGCAATTGTTAAAAACCGATTAGAGGCCAGAGCAGTATTTTCAGACAGGGAAAAATTTATCTGAACGGTTTGAGGGCCAAGCTCGGTGGCAGGGTCAAAATCGGCCTCATCCGGCTCAAACATAATGGCGAAATTAGCGTTGGCAATCTGGGTTTGCATGACCAGTGTATCGCCCACATGTTCCAGATCCGGAGCATAGAACTGGATATTTCGCATGGGAATGGAATTATCCATCATTGGTGCAGAACGGTTGGTGCTGTTCAAAACGCTCAAGGCAATATTGTTTTGTTGGTTGGTGGCCGGGCGGGCATTGGCGACAGCGTTAAAAGTATTATCAAAGAAGCGATCAAAATCACTAATGGATGCGCCGGGCTGATCATTATCGGTATGGGGGGTAGGTGTTGGAGGACTTATGGAAACAGGACCCAATGAGGCGGTGGAAATGCTTCCCCTTAAAACCGGCGATAATGTGCTGGCGCTTTGTGCACTTGTTTCATTGGTCCGGCGCTCGATCAGCATTTGCAGGGCGCGCTGGGCATCGGGTTCAGGCTCGGTGACTGGAGCATAGGCGGCCAGCAGGTTTGAGTTGAGAGCTGGCGGCGCAATTGGCTGCGGTAAAGGAGGAATGTTGACGGGGGGCAGCGCGGCAACGGCAATTGAGCCAGTTTGCAAATTGGCATCATCAGTTGTATTTGAGCGGGCTGCGATCATAAGTTCGCGGGGCATCAGAGCTGGAACCGGTATCACGCCGGGAGAGCGATAATTTAGAAATTCAGCGCGAGGGGCCGGGCTGGGCGAAGTAACGGGCACAGAAACCGTGGTTACTGCGAGCCGGGTTGGTGTGTTTGCGTGAACACTTGTTGGGGCCGCTGTATTGGAGGCGATAATTGTTGGGGCAGCTTCGTCAGCCTCTTTGTTGGTTCCAAAAAACATATCAAGCAATGTGCGCCCTGATCCTGCATTGTTTCCTGCACCATTGGAGCGATCACTATTGGGAGAAATAATTGAATTTGAACCTACGCAGGGAACAGATCTACACCGGTCCCATTCAGCGGTTGCGTAGCGGCGCCCTTCAGCCGAAATGGGAACCCCATTGGTTGGAATATGCAGGGTACGACCGTCAGGAAAAAGCCTTTGCAGCTGTGCTCTGGTCATGCGCGGCCATGCCCTGACACCTGCAGTATCAAGGTGAACAAACGGGCTGCGTGAATTGGGATAATAGCCAACACCGCCAACTTGCAAACGCATGGCAGCTTCGCGCAACTTGGATATAGGAACACCCTTGATATAAAAATCTATCGCCGAACCTTTTGTATGCTGGGAGTTTTTGGCAACTCCGCGCGATCGCGAGCGCAACATCTCGTTGGTTTGGGGAGAACGATAGGCGGAAACGATTGTAATCGGTCCGGTGGCGCCAACATCCTGATAAACTTTCCATAGCAGGTCAAAAAGTGCCGGGTCCATATCTGTGGGCTCATTGCGTCGCCAGTCCCTAAGAAAATTGTTCATTTCCTTCAGTCCTGATTGAACATATCGGCCGTTTTTTCTAAAGGTGATCTGCTGGCGCTCATCTGTTTGTACGAAATAAAGATTTAGGGAGCGCTCTCCCGGTGCAGCATTTAGGGGGAAAAGTGAAATTGAAGGCAAAAGCGAAACAAGCGCAACCATCACGGCAAGCAGATGCCGGGAGATTGATTTTACAAGCTTTTTATTCTTGAAATTCACGCTAGTTTCAACTCAGTTTTTTACCTGAAAACTCAGGATTTTGATTGTTAGTCCCCAAAGCGCAAATTGAATAATTATATTCGCTTCAGCATATTAAAAAGCCCACCGGCTTTGATCTTGCAGAGCCAATCTGCACAATTTCAGTTTGGCACAATTTAGCATAAAGATTGAAAACTTTTGTTAACGCTAAATTTGCCCAAATATTTACAATTTGCCCGAGTGTTTAGTATTTGCCCGAGTGTTCAACCTGCCTTTAGCCAATATTTTTAAGATTTATTTGGAAAAGACGGCTGAAGCAAGGCAAAAACCGTCGAAAAAAGTGACGGCGGAGTTATTTAAGCGGCAAGTTCGTTATTTTTTTTACCTGTTGGGTCGCCATTATTTTTTGGATCTAGGTCCAATTCATATTCTTTTAGTTTGCGGTAAAGAGTTGAGCGACCAATTTTTAGGGATTTTGCTACCCTGCTCATCTTGCCATCATGATATTCAAGAGCAAATGCAATCAGATCCCTTTCAACATTATTTAGCGGCTGAATTGCACCGTCCGGTGCTAAAAACCGATCAGTTTTATTGTTGTTTTTATCTGCATTATCGCTTGAAGCTAAATCAGGTTCAGGTTTTTTTGGTGCCATATCAATGTGAACAGGCTCTAGCAGGATTGGTAATTGCCGGGACTGTTTTAAGGCCTTTTTTCGGCTTGATGTGCCAATCACAATCTGGGGAAAGTCCACCGGGGCAAGGCGGTTGCTATCGCATAAAACAATGGCCCGATAGATCGCATTTTCCAGCTGGCGAACATTGCCCGGCCAATTATAGGATTGCAATAAATCCAATGTTTCCTCTGTCATTGAAGATATTCTGCGCCCGGTTTCCGATCCCAGCCTGGTTAAGAAAAACTGCGCCAACAGAGAAATATCTTCAGGGCGGTCACGCAGGGGAGGTACATAGATGGGAAAAACATTCATGCGGTAATAAAGGTCTTCGCGGAAGGTTTTTTCTTTGGCCATATTCAGCAATCGCCGGTTGGTGGCAGAAATTATTCTGACATTGACCTTCTTTGGTTTGCTGGCTCCGACCGCTTCTATTTCACCGGATTGCAGGGCGCGCAGGAGTTTTACCTGAGCATTTTTGGGCAATTCGCCAATTTCGTCCAAAAACAGGGTTCCGCCGTCGGCTTCTAAAAACTTGCCCGCATGGTCGCCAGTTGCGCCGGTAAACGATCCTTTTTTATGACCAAACAGGGTGGATTCAATCAGATCTTTGGGAATGGCACCACAATTTACGACTATAAAAGGCTTTCCGGCCCTGTTTGATGAGCCTTGAATGGCGCGGGCTATAACTTCTTTGCCGACCCCGGTTTCTCCTTCGATCAGCACCGGAATGTCTGACTTTGCCGCCTTGGTGGCAAGTTCAATCACTCGGTCCATGGCAGGACTTTGCGCAATGATATCACTCAGGAGCATTTTACCTTCACGCCGATGTTGATCGAGGCGGACGCAGGTTTCTAACTGTCCAAGTTTTAGGGCATTACGCAAAGAAATTATCAGGCGCTCCGGAGCCACGGGTTTGACAAAAAAATCAACGGCTCCCTGACGCATGGCATTGATTACGGTATCAAGGGATGAGCTGGCTGTCTGAACAATGGTTGGGCAGGTTATGTGCTCGTGGGCCATGGCCTGCATCACGCCCATTCCATCCAGATCAGGCATCACCATATCAAGCACCATAGCCGAAATATTGCGGTGCTCCCTTAACAGTGCAAGCGCTTCTTCGCCACCAGTGGCGCTCAGCACTTCCATGCCGTCTTTTTGAGCAATGGCGCTGGTTATTCGCAACTGGATGGGATCGTCGTCAACAATTAGAACTTTTGTCATATATCACGCTGGCTGAATATAAAATTTGTGGCTTTGGGTTGCAGAATCATTTCTGTCCCGTTTTGGGTCAGGCTATGGATGGGGCGTTAACAGGGTTTTAATGATGTTGATTTGCTTAAAAAATAATTTCTTAAAACTGGGTTTTTGCAAATAATTTTTTATAAACAACATCTGCGATCACGATCATGATACCGGATTTGCTGTTGGCAGATGCTCTTCGGCATAATAGGCTCTTGAAAAGCATAGGTATCGGCAATTTGCCGGTAAAAAATTTTACACTTTTCGAGGTTGTTGATGTCTAAAAACTCAAATGCACAAAATTTTGATAATCAGTTTGGTAAATTGCCCCAATGGGACCTAAGCGATCTTTATCCGGGAGTAGGTTCAAAAGAACTCAAAGACGATTTGAAAAAAGCCCAGAGTGGAGCCAAAAATTTCGAAAAGGAATTTAAGGGCAATCTGGAGCAGTTGACCAAATCGGGTAAATTGATCGAAGCGATTTCTCGCTATGAGGATTTAAGCGAGATCACCGGACGCATTGGCTCGTTTGCTTTTTTGAATTATGCCAAAAACACCACCGACCCTGACCGGGCAAAGTTTATGGGAGATTGTCAGCAGGCGCTGACCGATCTTTCCACCAGTTTGATATTTTTCTCGCTGGAATTGAACAAAATAGATGATGGGGTTTTAGAGAATGCATTGTCTGAAAACAAGGATCTGGCGCGTTATCGCCCCTGGTTTGACGAATTGGGCAAGGCCAAGCCCTATCAGCTCGAGGAAAGGGTCGAGGAATTGTTCCACGACAAGTCGGTTACCGGGCAGGGGGCCTGGAACCGGCTGTTCGATGAAACCATGGCGTCCTTGAAGTTTGATGTCGCCGGTGAACAGCTCGGGCTTGAAGCAACGCTGACATTGATGACGGACAGAAGCCAGAGTAAACGCAAGGAGGCCTTTGGCGGGCTGGTCAAAACGCTGAAAAACAACCAGCGCCTGTTTACTCACGTCACCAACGTCTTGGCCAAGGACAAGGAAATTTCCGACCGCTGGCGCGGTTTTACGGACATCGCCGACAGCCGCCATCTG
>CAZMVQ010000078.1:0-10549 GCA_964569865.1 uncultured Devosia sp. | reverse complement strand
CACCGCTCAAATTCCCCTGCTCAAAAAGCCTCCTACAGCTTTTATAAATTGCAGGAGTGCTCAGCTTGACCAAACGGGTGATATTATTATGTTCAACAAATCCGGCCAGCCGATAGGCATTCATTGGCTCTTTTTGCAAAATGCCAAGCACCACCATATCAACAATGGAATAGGTTTTTCTTTTCATACTATACCATATAGCGCAAGCGAATTGCTTTACAAGCTACTTACGAAATAAATCTTTGTCGGGCGGATTGCATGGGCGTCCAATCAAATTCTTCTCCGTCAGAATTATCGCGATTAAAGCCCGCCAACCCTCGTTATAAACTCCACCAGCTCATCAACACCCTTGCCATGCTTAACCTGACAAAATACAAACGGCCGCCCCTCGCGCATTCTTTCACTGTCTCTTTTCATAACTTCCAAAGAGGCCCCCACATGGGGCGCCAGATCAGTTTTGTTGATTACCAGCAAGTCCGAGCGGGTGATAGCCGGGCCGCCCTTGCGCGGAATTTCCTCACCCGCCGCCACATCAATCACATAAAGGGTAATATCGGCCAGCTCCGGGGAAAATGTCGCCGAAAGATTATCACCACCGCTTTCAATAAAAATCAGATCAAGATCGGGGATTTGCTCCACAAGATCATCAATGGCCGCCAGATTAATTGATGCATCCTCGCGAATTGCCGTATGGGGACAGCCCCCGGTTTCAACACCCCGTATGCGCTCCAATGGCAAAGCCTGAACCCGCATCAGATATTCAGCATCTTCTTTTGTATAAATGTCGTTGGTGATCACCGCGATGGAATATTTCTTGACCATAGAACGACATAAAGCTTCAACCATGGAGGTTTTTCCCGCCCCCACGGGTCCGCCAATCCCCACTCTTAAAGGCCCGTTTGAAGATTTTTTATTTTCCCGATTCACGTGCGAAATATCCTGACCTTTTGATCTTCATGTTTCATCGAGGCCATATCGGAGCGAAAAACACAGCCCCCCAATTCATCAAGAGTGGCCTTGATAGCTTCAGGAACCAACTCATCAATTTGGGGCGCGAGATCAGCAATAATTTTTTGTCCCTCCGTCTGACCAACCGGCAACAAACGCTGCCCGCAGGCCACAAGATTTGCCCCAAAACTTTGCAGATAAAGCGATGCGGCCAATGACAGGTCCAGCTTATGAATTTTTAGAGCCGCTCCCAACACTACAGGATAAGAACTTGCTTCAATCTCATCCCCCCAAACATCAGCAAGGGTTTTTTTAAACGCTTTGCCCAGATTTATGCTTTGAGCCAACCTCTCGCTACTGGATGCAAAAGCCTTGGCCAACTGGTCGATTTCTTGCAATTGCGCTGCGTCTTTAGCTTTGTAGGCATGGGCAATTAAGATCACATCATTGCGCCCGGCTCCAAAGTTGATATTGGCAAATATCCACTCCTTCAGGCTTGCTCCATCAACAACATCCCCTGCTGCTACCGCCCATTCCAGACCATGGGAATAGGAAAATGCGCCCAGCGGAAAGGCAGGTGAGAGCCACTGTGTTAGTAGTTGTAACTGACGTATATCGCTTAGGGGGGAGGTTTGGATTTGCACCATATCAGTGGGAATGTGCCAACACCCTCCCAGGGCCATAAGCCCCACCCTCCGGGCTGAACGTCGCTTCGAACTGCTCTACCTCACAGCCCAACCCCAACAGCATTTTTTCAATGATGCGATCATTAATCAGCACAATAAATTCGGGATGAATTTCACAGGCCAGATGCCGGTTACCCACATGCCATGCCGCTCTTGCCAGATGCTGTTGATCTTTCCCCCTAATGCGCATCAACTTTTCTTTAGCAGCAATAATTTTAATATTTCGCCCATCATCCAGCACCAAAAACTCCCCATCCTTCAGTTCTGTTGCTTCTGCCAGATCAAGCAAAAATTCAATTCCATTATCCGAGACCATGGCAATGCGCCGCCGAAACCTGTCGCTATAGGTCAAGGTAATGCTATCCGCTTGCCCGGCATCGGATTTAGAGATCGCAGTTGCGCGAATTATTTTATCACTCACCATTCGTTTTTATTTCAATTCCGAATTGTTGCGATTTTGCCAAGCGACAATTGCCAGCAAAACAAACCCGCCAGACATCGAGGCTAAAATCATTAACGAGCCAACGGCGCGAAGATCAAACGGATTAAATACGAACAAAGGCACAGCTATCGCCAATCCCAGACGTGTTCCCCAAACCAGCAAAAATTCAGCCAATCGCTTGCCCGGCAACAAAAAACTTAAAGCAAATAAAGCAACTGCTGACATTTGCCACTTTAGCGAAGAAATCAGCATTTGTTGTGCCATGGTCTGAGCGCTGACTGTCTCCCCGAATTTCACCAGATCAAGAGAAGATACGATCAAAATATTCTCCCAACTATCAAGCCCCATCACCGCCAGAATTGCCAAACCGCAAAACCACGCTACCGGAAGATTTCGGCGTGCAAAGCCGATTATGGCAAAGCTTATCGCCCCCACATAGGCAAGAATAAAAATTGAATCCAAAAACAAAATCAACCTGATTGCAGGCTCGGCAGCCCCCAGATTGCGAGTATAGCTTTCCAGCGCATAAATGATTTCAAACTGTTCTTGACTGGTTATGGGAAAAGCCATTGACCCAACCACAACGCCAGCAATCAGCAAAACCAGCGCCACCACGCTTAAGACCGCCGATTGTTTAAAATAATCACTGTTTTGCATAAAAACTCTCCCTCAATACATAAAATAGCGCTGTGCCATGGGTAGCACCTTTGCCGGTTCGCAGGTTAGCAATTCCCCATCGGCCCGCACCTCATAGGTTTCCGGGTCCACCTCCATATGCGGGGTGGCATCGTTTAAAATCATTGAGCGTTTGCCAATATTTCCTCTGGTATTTTTAACCGCCAGTGTTTTTTTGGCCAACCCCAGCTTTTCACCAATTCCATCGCTTTGCGCCGCTTCTGAAACAAAAACCACCGCATTATTTTCAACACTGCGCCCAAAAGCCCCAAACATGGGTCGTGAATAGACCGGCTGCGGAGTGGGAATCGAGGCGTTCGGGTCCCCCATTTGCGCCATAACGATTGCGCCTCCCATCAAGACCATTTGTGGTTTTACGCCAAAAAATGCCGGATCCCACAAAACAAGATCAGCCCTCTTACCCTCTTCAACCGAGCCGATATGCGCAGATATTCCATGAGCTATCGCCGGATTTATAGTATATTTTGCAATATAGCGCCGCACCCGAAAATTATCGTTTTCCCCTGTTTCCTCAGACATTCTGCCGCGCTGTTTTTTCATCTTGTCGGCACTTTGCCATGTGCGAATTATCACCTCGCCAACCCGCCCCATAGCCTGACTGTCTGATGCGATGATCGAAAATGCTCCCATATCATGCAAAATATCCTCGGCTGCAATGGTTTCGCGCCTGATCCTACTTTCAGCAAACGCCACATCTTCGGGGATGGATTTATCCAGATGATGGCAAACCATCAACATATCCAGATGTTCTTCAATTGTGTTGATCGTATATGGACGTGTTGGATTGGTTGAGGCCGGAATAACAAAACTCTCACCACAGATTTTTATGATATCGGGGGCATGTCCACCTCCCGCCCCTTCCGTATGGAAGGCGTGGATTGTGCGGCCCTTTAGCGCTTTGATGCTCGTTTCAACAAAGCCGCTTTCGTTTAATGTGTCGGTGTGGATCATTACCTGCACATCCATGGCGTCGGCCACATTCAGGCAATTATCGATTGCCGCCGGGGTAGTTCCCCAATCCTCATGCAGTTTAAGGGCGCAGGCTCCGGCCAATACCTGCTCTTCTAAAGCTGCGGGAAGCGATGCATTTCCTTTGCCGGCAAAGGCCAGATTCATGGCGAACGCATCGGCGGATTGCAACATGCGCCCAATGTGCCACGGGCCGGGAGTGCAAGTGGTAGCCAGCGTGCCATGGGCCGGTCCTGTGCCGCCGCCCAGCATGGTTGTAACTCCGGAATGTAAAGCATCATCAATCTGTTGCGGGCAGATAAAATGAATATGGCTGTCAAATCCCCCGGCGGTAAGAATTTTTCCCTCTCCGGCAATAATTTCGGTTCCCGGTCCGATTATTATATCAACACCGGGTTGCACATCTGGATTGCCAGCCTTACCGATTTTGGCAATTTCCCCCGCAAGCAAGCCCACATCGGCCTTATAAATTCCGCTGTGATCAACAATCAAAGCGTTGGTGATGACCGTATCCATTGCCCCCTCTTTGCGCGTAACCTGACTTTGCCCCATGCCATCACGAATAACCTTGCCACCGCCAAATTTTACCTCTTCACCATAGGTGGTGAGATCACGCTCCACCTCGATGATCAGATCCGTATCGGCCAGCCGCACTTTGTCACCAACAGTGGGACCATAAATATCCGCATAGGCGGCACGAGAGATTTTTGCTGGCATTTAAGCTGGCTCCAATAAATTCAAAACAAACCAAATTCTAGTCAAAACTGCTATATCTTGGCCCTAGGGTCTTGGCCCTAGGGTCTTGGCCCTAGTTATTCATGTTGGCAAAATTAGCCAGCGCTTCAGTTCGCTGTCGGGTTAAAAAAGCCAAGCAGCTTGAAACAAGCAACGATTCCATTGTGCCACCCCGGGCAATAAACCCCTCGGCAATACAAGCAGCATCACGAAATGGTATCCAGGCCCGCTGCGCCTGACGCAATGCGTCTTCAGCCCCCCATAAATATTCTGGAAGAACGGCGTCCATCTGTTTGGCGAAAGCAATCGCCCGCTGATATTGTTCATTCAAAACCCTGTCAGCCGCCAGATAGTCCTGATAAGCGCAATAATTCGTTTCCAGCTGAGATTGCGGATTTGCGCAATTATATTCCTGCGCAAAATTACTCGAAGTTAAAGCGAGCAACGCCAGCAAAGCAAATCCAGATATCCTCAACATTTTCCTTATACCTTCCCCATAATCTGACCATTAAACCCAAAAACCTGTCGCTGCCCACCAAAAGGCACCAGATACACCTCGCGCTTTTGCCCCGGCTCAAACCTAACAGCGGTTCCCGCAGCAATATCCAGCCGCATTCCCCGCGCTATTTCCCGATCAAATTTCAAAGCAATGTTGGTTTCGCCAAAATGATAGTGGGAGCCAACCTGAATTGGCCGATCACCACTATTGGCCACCATCAGGATTATGGACTTAACCCCGTCGTTGAGAACAATTTCCCCTTCAGCGGGAAAGATTTCGCCCGGTATCATTTTTCCTTGCTTCATTTTGTCCTATCCCCTGATCGGCTGATGCACAGTCACCAGTTTGGTACCATCGGGAAAGGTGGCCTCCACCTGCACATCCTTTATCATTTCCGATATGCCCTCCATGCACTGTTCGCGCTTGATAACATTTGCCCCGGCGCTCATCAGATCAGCAACGCTGCGCCCATCACGAGCACCCTCAACCACAAAATCAGAAATTAATGCTATAGCTTCGGGATGATTGAGCTTTACGCCACGTTCAAGCCTCCCGCGTGCCACCATCGCTGCGAGTGAAATCAGCAATTTATCTTTTTCTCTTGGGGTCAGGTTCATTCAACCGCTTTCTATCATCTTATTTTTTGATTCTATATATGCCAGACCGGATATTAAATATACCAGACCCGTGGCAAATCCCGCCCGCGAAATCCCAGCAGATATTTTTTTATAGCACCGCGCAACTTGTTAGTTTCTTCGCTGATAAAACGCACCACCATCATACCGTTCCATGCAGAAATTGCCGTTTCAATGTCCAACTCACGCAGCAAAGATTTTGCCTCTCCTATGCGCTCATTTGCATCAGGGGCCACATAAAGCAAAACCGCCAGCGCCCGATTTGTCCCAAATACTGCCGGATGCGAAAGATTTTCAATATCTGTGGGACCAATTCGCAAACCATCGCCATAGATTATTTTTCCACCCCGCCATATGCGCCACTGATCATGATAATTCACTGATGTCAGCACTTCACCCATTTCCGCCCGTCCCAAAACCATGGTTTCCAGCGCCAAAAGATATGAATCCATTTCCATCCGAGCTTCAAATTTTCTCTGCAATGCCGAGCCGTTAAATAGAATTGTTTCTTGTGGCAACCATTCCAAAGCGCAACCAGCACCCACTTTTATGCTGTTAAATACATTGGCCTGCCCACCAATGGAGCGATAGATTCTCTCCGCCGTTTGCGAACTTACGCACAGATTAGCATTTTCCTTCACCTCGGCGTGAATATGAAACTCATCGCCACCGGTAAGCCCTCCCCCAGTGTTAACGATTATTGCCTCGGGAACCGTACAATAGCTTTTGGGCAGCATAATTTTTGCA
Organism: uncultured Devosia sp.; assembly: GCA_964569865.1. Lineage (GTDB taxonomy): Bacteria > Pseudomonadota > Alphaproteobacteria > Rhizobiales > Devosiaceae > DROE01. Next base: position 4,192 of record CAZMVQ010000078.1, on the reverse strand, counting down.
CACCCGCTCTGGTAAAGCGTTTCCAGACCATTTTGGGCAAATCCGACTTTAGCCAACCCGAGGGAACGTTGAATTTTAGTCCCCACAACGGCATCTTTTTGCAACTCATTCCCAGCCTGTGCAACAAACATTATCTGACCCAACCATTGTTCATCCCCAAAACGCAAATATCGTTTTTTTTGGACCGATTTACAATGACTACAACCAAAAACTCTATGGTTCCAGCAGTTTAAGTTGATAGCTTGGGCAACAAATACCTACGCCCAAAAAAATCGGGCAATTCGAATTTTCTATTGCAAAAATATACAGATCGGTCTATTATGTAAAAATGATTGATACAACAAAAGCCTCCAAGGGTGAAATAACCCGAAAAAAAATCTCGAAATCCGCCTCAAGATTACTTGATGAAAAGGGCTATTCTGGCACCGGAATAAACGATATTTTGGCCGATGCCAAGGCACCCAAAGGCTCCATATATTTTCATTTTCCCAATGGCAAACAACAAGTTGCAGCAACAGCAATCAAGGACATCAGTGATGAAATTGCTTTTTTGTTGTCGAGTTCGCTTACCACTGCGGATCGGCCGGAAATCGCCATAAAATACATCTTTGCTTATTTTAAAACCCGCCTTTTGGAATCAGGCTTTAGCTGTGGCTGTCCGATTTCAACAGTCGGATTGGAGCTTTCCGGAACACAATCCATAACTCTTATGGCCTGTCGCGAAGCCTATTTATCCTGGTCAAAAATATTGCAGGAATATCTCGCCAAATTTATAAGCAATGATCAGGCATTAGAACTGGCCGATATCATATTTTGTCAGGTTCAGGGAGCCTTGCTGGTTTCCAGAATAAATGGCGATATCAAACACCTCAATAACGCCTCCCTGCATTGTACCAAACTGGTCAATGACGCGATCAGGCAACACTAGGCACTTAAGCAATGTCAAATTCGTAAATTTTAATGGAAGCCGACTAATCATCATAAGCAATTCAATCATCATTAAATATATAGACCAGTCTAATACAAGGAAAATATTATGTTTAAACCAGATACACTCATCACCGGCGCCACCGGTCTTATTGGCCGTTGGCTGGTGCCCCAACTAACAGAACAAGGCAAAAGTGTTGCAGTGTTAATTCGCAACGCCTCAAAACGATCCGAAGAATATAAGCAATGGATAAGCCTGCAAAACGGCAATCCTGCAAAAGTCAAATTCTTCGAATTTGATTTAACCGCACCAGATAACACCCTCTCAAATCTGGATATATCCCAAGTTAAAGATGTCTATCATCTGGCCGCTCGTTATCAATTCGGGTTAAACAAACACGAAGCACACAAAACTAATGTGTTGGGCAGTCTGGGCTTTTTGCAATGGTGCAATCAAATTCCAAATCTTCGCCGATTTATCTTTGTTACCGGTTATCTGGCCGCAACCCATGCCAAAGCCATTCAAAGGCTGAGTATAAACGACCAGCAAAAAACAATTGAAAACCAATATAAAAAAACCGGCGCCTATGAAGCCTCGAAAATTGAAGAAAATATCGTCCTGCAACAGCGGGCAAGATCGCTAAATATCCCCTATACAATCATCAACCCCTCGGCAATTATCGGAGATAGCAAATCCGGGCATACCAATCAGTTCATCGGACCAGGCGATTTGGTGGCAGACCTGTTTTATGGCAAATTACCAGCACTTGTTGGCGGCGCGGATATTTTTATTCCCCTTGTCAGCGTGGATTTTGTGGCTAAATTTATGGCCCGGATCACACAATTTCCCCAATCCGCCTCTCAATCTTATTGGCTATTGGACCAATCAACTCCCAATCTTCCTGAGCTGGTAAAATCTATCGCCAATCATTTAGGGGTATCCTTCCCCACCAAATCAATTCCAAAAGCTGTGGTAGCAAGACTGCCCAAAGCAATTACCGGCACTGATCCAGAGGCCTTAAGTTTTCTGACAAACCTGCGCTATGATACAAAAAATGCTGAAAATTTGGCCCTGAAAATGGATATTTCCTTGCCAGACTTTAATAGCAGCCTGAAAAACTGGATTGATTTTCTGGTTTCAAAAAACTTTGGCAGTGCGCTGCATCACAGGTCCGGACATTTTAAAAACATAGCGGGCAGCCAGAGCTTTTTGAGCGGAGAAACTTCCAATGCCGATTATGTATTATTGCATGGCCTGCCTCTTGATTCTCAAAGCTGGCAAGGGCTGGAGAATGAGTTAGATGGCAATATTTTGCGCGCTGATCTTCCCGGTCACGGCAGAAGCGGCGGCACCTCACCTGACCCATTGCCATGGATGAAAAGCCTAATGCAAACATGCAAAAGCAGGCCGACAATAATCGCCCACTCCATCGGCTGCGAATATGCCCTTAAATATGCCATGGCCCACCCGGACGCTGTTTCGCAAGTCGTATTAATTTCTCCGTTCTTCTTGCAAAAACAGGCCTCGCTTTTGATGAGAAATCCGACAATTTTTAGCTCAATAGTCAAACTTGCAGGCGCTGCAAAAATATTAAAACAAGCAACCGGCCTGCCAGACGAAAAAAACCCGCTAATCGCAAGCGCTGTAGCAAATTTACAAAGACCGGGAAAAATCAAAAGGTTTGCAAATGAACTTGCCCGCGTTTCAAAACCTGAGCTTCGCCTCGAATTGCGCAAAATTCTTAAATCTATACAGGTGCCCGTCACCATAATTGTTGGTGAAAACGACCCGTTGCTTGAAGGTGCATTTCATCATAAAACCCATATTATCCAAAAAAGCGGGCACAATCCGCAGCTCATCAATCCAAAACAATTGGCAAATATCATCACTTCTACAGGCCAAAACCGTTTGCAGGGATAAATTCCAGAAGATCATTCTTGTAAATTCGTTGAAATTGATGAAACCTTCCGAGCAAAGCTAAGATGCAAACCAATATTCTTGAACAAGCCGGACCCGTTTCCATATGCAAGACATGTCTCAAATATTGGACCTGATAACCAAAGCAGCACTGGAAGCCGGTGAAGCAATTCTTGAAATTTACAACTCTCCCATATCGGCCACAAAAAAACCCGATGGAACACCGGTGACAATTGCCGACCAAAAGGCTGAAGCAATAATTCTGAAATATCTGGAAAAAACCAAAATTCCTGTTCTGGCTGAAGAAAGCGCTGCGGCCGGAATTATTCCAAAATTAGGCAAGCGGTTTTTTGTAGTTGACCCTTTGGATGGCACCAAAGAATTCATCAAGAAAAACGACGAGTTCACCGTCAATATCGCTTTGGTTGAAAACGGACAACCGGTGTGTGGAATAGTTACCGCACCTGCACTTAAACGAGGTTTTGTTGGCAGCCGACAAGGAGGAGCTTTTCAGTTCGCTATCAATGGCAAAAAAATTGAGGCAAAAACAAAAATTGATGTTTGTTCAAATGGTCCCTTAAATATAATCTCATCACGCTCTCACAAAGCTCCGATGCCCGACAAACTTTCTCACCATTTTGGCAAATGCGAAGAAAGCACAATTGGCTCATCCCTGAAATTTTGCCTGCTGGCTATCGGCGATGCTCGCATTTACCCAAGGTTTTCCCCGACCAGCGAATGGGACACAGCAGCGGGACAAGCGGTGCTGGAAGCGGCAGGCGGTGTTGTTTTAACTATTGACGGGGCAGCGCTTTCTTATGGAAAGGCAGAAAAAAAATTCATAAATCCCAATTTTATTGCAGCGGATTGTAGGAATATAGCCGAAGAAATTTTGCAAATGCTCGAACAGGAATAACTACAAGAAATAAAATGTAGCTCTTTAAAAGGTCAAATTTTGCAAAGTTACAATCTTGCAAAGTTACAATGACATCCTCATCGCATCATAGGTTCACTTCGTGCATAATCGTCTTCCACACGAACTATATCATCTTCCTTTAGTTGATATCCAAACTGAACCTCGACAAAAATCAACACATGTTCGCCATGGTTTGCAATACGGTGCTTGGTTTGGCGGGGTACATATATATGGCTGCCGCGTTCAACCCGAAAATTGTCGCCCCCGATTGTAACAATGCCACACCCTTCCACGACCACCCAATGTTCTGACCTGTGGTTATGGTATTGCAGGGATAATCGCTCCCCCGGATCAACTTCAATTGTTTTCAAAACAAACATGGGGTCGGCCTCAACTACCCTCCATCTTCCCCAGGGTCGTTCATCAGATTG
>CAZMVQ010000077.1:0-10839 GCA_964569865.1 uncultured Devosia sp. | reverse complement strand
TAGACAGCGGCTTGCTGGATTATCGGGGCCTTTTACTGCCTCACGCCGGCAGGCTTTATTGTGCCTCACGCCGGCAGGCTGGCCTATAATGACGGGTGTGGGGATTTTTTACCTCGCGTCAGCTGTCCAGATTAAGTAGGCTGCTTTGGTCAAAAGACAAGGAAAACATATGGATTATAAGTGTTTTGAGGTGTCAAAAGCCGATGGAGTGGCGCAAGTAAAAATGTGCCGGCCGGAAAAAGCCAATTCCATGAACCAAGATTTCTGGAGGGAATTGCCGCAGATTTTGGAAAAACTAGATCGGGCTGGGGACGTTCGGGTCTGTATTCTTTCAGCAATGGGCAAAAATTTCTCCGGGGGTATGGACTTATCATTTTTCGCCCGGCCTGAGTTCGCAACGCTTGATAATGGGCGCCAGCGCGAGGTTCTTTTTGATGTGGTGGCAACGCTTCAAGGGGTCTTTAACAGAATTGAAATGGTTCGATTTCCTGTTATTGCTGCCGTGCAAGGGGGGTGTATCGGGGGTGCTTTGGATATGATTGCGGCCTGTGATTTGCGCTATGCCAGCAAGGATGCGCAATTCTCGATCGAAGAAATCAATATGGGAATGATAGCTGATTTGGGTTCTTTGCAGCGCTTGCCATTGCTTATGCCTGAAGGATTGGTGCGTGAAATGGCTTATACGGGGCAAAAAATTGACGCAAGGCGAGCGCTTGAAAATGGTCTCATCAATCAGGTGTTTGAAAGCCAAGATGAAATGACGGAAGCAGTATTTGTAATTGCAAAACAGATCGCTGCAAAATCACCTTTGGCAATTTCAGCCAGCAAAAAGGCGTTCAACTTTTCGCGCAATAACGGGCTAAGGGATGCGCTTGAATATGTGGGCATGTTGCAGGCGGCAGTTTTGGAACCGGCAGATATCGGATTGGCGATGAAGGCAAAAGTGGGCAAAACTGACGCAAAATTTCCTGACATTGCACCACTGTTGATGGCGAAGAACAAAGACGAATAGTCTTGTGATCAACAAGCTAGCAAAATCTGGCGTGCGGTTAGGATAGTGGAATAAATCCAAGTATATTTAAAAAATTTTCTACCCTATCCGCGACCGAAAAATCGCCCTAATTTTCAAAAACCCGCCCAGGTGCAGTAATTTCAAATATCGGCACACCCTGTTGGGGCATATACATTTCGAGGCAGTTGCCCGGCCCGTCCGTAAACATCCATGGATGGCTAACATAAGTGTCGATGGTGAATTCTTCACCGGGAATGAGCGAAGCATATTCTTGCGGTAAACCATCAAATCCGATCCATGAAACGCCACGCAATCCATCAGCGCGATTAACAAACGTCACGTTCACCGGCACGTCGGAGTTTTTCGAAACGGCATGTTCAAGCACTGTGCAAGATGCAACACGTGGGTCGACAACGGTCTCATGACTGTAAGAAGAACTCGCATAGAGTAAAACAGGCAATACAAGGGAAATGATGGCACGTTTTTTCATAATTTATCTCTATTGTATGTTTTTAGAATAATGTTTCAGGTTTTTCTCAAAAAAAAGTTACTATACTTCGGGTTGCATTAACAGCCGTTATCAAATGCAGGCGCTCAAATTACAATGCAAATACTTGGCAGGCGAATTTACAATGTCAGGTTCAAGAAATTTGGCGCTGAGTTTAAGAACAGAAATTAATCCCAAGGTTTAGTCAGCAGGTTGTTCCAAAACAAAGCTTTTTAATTTGGCGATTTCTCCCTGTTGCCAGCGAGAAAACAATGTCACCTGACGTTCTGGAATTTTTTCTGCATGCAACGAAATTTCAATTATCCGGTCGACGCGAAAATGACGGAACTGGGCACGCAATTGGCACCAGCCCGCAAGCAGTCGCACACCTTTATGATAGGCCAGAACGATGGGCCAGATAACTCGATCTGAACTTTGTCCCTTGGCGTTAGCATATTTAATATGGAGCTTTTGATGAACGCGCAGCGCATTGCGAATTATACCGACATCGATTTTATCAACTACCTTATCGCCAAATTCAGGCGCGTATAAAGAGGCGTCCAGCAAAGTGGGCTGCAAACGGTCGGGGATAACGGTGGCAATCTTGGCAATTGCATCATTCGCTGAGCGAGCCAGTGTGCGATCGCCCTGCATTGCGATCATTCTGGCACCCAGCATCAAGGCCTCCAATTCATCGGCACTAAACATTAGCGGGGGAAGATCGTATCCTCTTTCAATTATGTAGCCTATCCCGGCTTCACCTTTGATTGGAACCCCGCTAATGCGCAACGCATCTATATCGCGATATATCGTGCGTTTTGTAACCTCAAGCTCAGAAGCTATTCTTTGTGCCGTGACGGGTGATTTATGGCGGCGAAAAATCTGAATGATTTGCAATAATCGATCTGCACGCCTCATGATTTGTCTCTTGCTTTAATCCGGGTTGAAGATTTTATAACCCTGACCATGCTGACACCATAGTGTCAACAGCATCAAGATTACGCAATTCTCATCACTTAAGTTTTAGGTAAATTGATGAAATTACAAGGTTTTTTCGAAGAGATGAGTTTTTGGATATTTGTAACTACTTTTCAATGCTGACACAACGGTGTCAACACAGGTGAGATAGAAGCCGCTTTCCACAACGGAAAAAGGAAATAAGAAATGTCATCAAATACCGAAATCGTACAAACAATGTATGGTGCTTATGGCGATGGAAATATGGAAGCCTTAAAGGCAACTTTGTCGAATGATATCGTTTGGATTTATCATGGTACCAGTGAAATTAAACACGCGAAAACCTATCAGGGCAAAGCCGGGGTTATGCAATTTTTTGCAGATGTCAGTGAGCATATTGAGTATCTGGATTTTCAACCCCGTCAGTTTATTGCGCAGGAAAATATTGTTGTTGTTCTGGGTTCTGAAAAGCAAAAGATACTTAGAAACGAAGAGGTTCTGGAACAGGACTGGGTGCAAATTTATACCGTTGAAAACGGGCTAATTCAAAAAATGGAAGAATTTTCCAACACCGCATATGCCGTGCAGGTGCATAGCAAATAGATATAAATAAGCTGGGGGGAGAAATCCCTCTGGCTTTTTTGAAAAGCTTGCGCTTGATTGAAAAGATCTTCTTTAAGGCCAGTTATCGTACTTTAACTGGAGACTTGCACGGTGAATTTCAATGCCATGCGCATCATCAAAGCGTTGCCAGATAATCCTTCAGTTCACGACCGCGCTCGCGGGGGAAGGTTTTGCCAATGTTTTTAAGCGCCACAATTCTATCGACCCGAAAGTTGCGAAAGTCGCTTTTTTGCTCGCACCAAGAGGTAAGCAGCCAGACTTTTTCGAATGCCGTTAATCCCAGCGGGCGGATGGTTCGAACTGTGTCATGCCCTTTTAAGTCATTATAGGATATTTCCACTAGCTGGCGTTTTCTTAAGGCACTGCGCAATGGTGATAAAAAATCCACCGCGTTTTCGCCCGACTTTTCATCTTCCGCATGCACAAGCAGCGGGGAATTAAACGAAAATCCCTGATAATCGTTAGATAAAACCGCATTGATTTTTGCCGACGCACGCTTGGCCGCTTTAGCAAGGGGGACATCACCGCGTGCTGCCACCAGCCCCATGCCAATAACCAGCGCATCAAGTTCATCAGGGTCAAAATGTAAGGGGGGTAAAAAATATCCCTTTTCCAACTGATAGCCAATTCCACCTTCTCCGCGTACCGGTGCGCCCATGGCTTGCAGGGTTTTCATATCGCGATAGATGGTGCGGGGTGAAACCTGAAGAGTTTGGGCCAGGCTTTGGGCCGAAACGGGCTGATGGCGCATTCGCAACTGGTCCAGAATTGAAAATAATCTTAAAATGCGCATGGTTTTCCCGATATATGCATTTAATATTGATACAAGCATCTGACCCTGACATAAACTGTCAGTAGGGTCATCTAAAAATCACCCATCAACCCTAAATCAAGAGGAATAGACATATGGGCGATACGATTACAATTCTTGCAACTATCAAATTGGCAAAGGGCAAAACCGAAGCTGAATTGCTGGCGGCTTCCGAGCGCTTTCAAAATGAATTTGTGGTTAAGCAAAAGGGGCTTATCAGACGGGAGATGGTGCGCAAAAGTGACGGCGAATATATTGATATCATCCAGTTTGCCAGCATGGCTGATGCAGAGCTTACTATGGAAAATGAAAAAACCTCTGAAACGTGTCACGCATTCTTCGCGGTGATGGATATGGGGGATGGAAGCGGTGATGATATGGAGGGGGTAGAAATCTGCCAGTCATTGCAGACTTTTTAACAGGGCAATTTTTACGACATTTTTTTTAAGTATTTTGGGGGGAGTAACTTCCCCCCTTTTTTGTGCCTGGGTGGTTTTATGCTCATTAACAGGCATATGTTGAAAGCGCTTTATGCACTGCCGCTGCCTGCAAAAAACAGCGAACTGGCAATCGCGACGATGATCAAAGCTCCAATAATGTAAAACCACATGTTTTTGACCGGCGATGAAGTCAGGGTGATTTTTACATCGGTTTTCGGGGTGACATATACCGAATAAAAGGTATCCCATGCGCCTTTTTCCACCGTGTTCTGGTGCTTTAGATCAAGGGGAACCACATCCTTTGGCAGCAACCAGTTAGACCCTTTAACCTCGATCAGCCCTGAAGGGTCGCTCTGGTCTCCCATTGGTTCGGCAGTAAAATTGTGGTTCTGGCGCAGGGAATTTGAAAACTGAAAGATAATGCGTTTTCTTTCACCGGCTTTTACATCGATGGTTTTCATTGCTTCTTTTCCAAACTTAAATCAAATATTCGGTCACACAAGCTTGGTATTAATATAGGCCATAGTTGCAATAAAAACCAGACTTGATGCAACGCTAAAAATTATTGGTGCGTCATTTAGTTCCTTGACCTGCGGGCAGGAAAAAGCCCTATAATTATGCATCAGGAAACTGATGTTAGAAAAAAGTGTGGGGACACGTAGTAAAAATTATAGGAGAAGTCTATGGCTCTCACACGCAGAAAATTTATGCTCGATAGCACAGCTACAATAGCTGGAGCTGGTATTTTGTCTTTTGCGCCGTTTCAGGTTTTGGCCGCCATGAACGAAGACGGGTTTTTGGAACTAACGGCAAAAGAGGTGCAAAAAAATCTGGTTTCAGAAGAATATCCCGCCTCGACTCTATGGACATATGACGGGGTAAATCCGGGGCCACAAATTCGTGTTAAACGCGGCGATCGGGTAAAGGTTCGCCTGATCAACCAGCTGTCCGAGCCAACTTCAATTCACTGGCACGGCATCAGAATTGATAATGCCATGGACGGAGTTTCTGGCCTGACGCAGGATGCGGTATTGCCGGGGCAAAGTTTTGATTATGATTTTATTGTGCCCGATGTGGGCACCTATTGGTATCATGCCCATACCAAAACATGGAACCAGGTGGCGCGTGGCCTTTATGGGGTGTTGATTGTTGAAGATGATGAGGAAGTCTTTGATCTAGACCATGACATTGTGCTGGTTCTGGATGATTGGCGACTGGGGCAGGATGGCAAGCTGGATATTTTAAGTCTTGGCTCAACTGTCGATTGGTCTCATGAGGGGCGCCTTGGAAACTGGCTAACGATAAATGGCAGACCGCCCCATGAATATGAAATCAATGCCGGTGAGCCATATCGGTTGCGTCTGATCAATGCCTCCAATGCCAGAAGCTTTGAGATGGACCCCAATTCGTTTGGGGCAAAAATCATTGCTTTTGATGGTCAGGCAACCCCGCAAGCGCAAACACTTGCTTATTCTCCCATGTTGTTGGGACCGGCCCAACGGGTTGACTTGCTCGTGCACCCACAGCCGGGAAAAAACTTTTCCGTCAATGAAATGTCCGATGGTCAGAATTATCCTTTGGTAAATTTCAGGGTGCTTGGCGAAAAAAATCCAGAGGCCAAGGATATCAGAATTATACCCAATCCGTTGCCGGAGCCGGATATTGAAAATGCGCTAACCTTCAAATTGCACATGAGTGGCGGAGCCATGGGCAGGATTGGAGATGCGGTATTTAACGGTGAGCAGTTGGAGGGTGAGGATTTTATCAACTTCAAGCAATTCTGGGCGTTTAATGGCGTAGTTAATCTTTCTGATGAGCCGTTTTTCAGGGTTGAGCGTAACCAGAGCGTGATCATTGAAGTGTTTAACGACACCAGTTTTTTGCATGCAATGCATGCCCATGGCCATCATTTCAGGGTTATTGAGAGGGTCGGGGTTGATATTGACGAGGGTAAGCCGTGGCGCGATACGTTTATGATCGGGGCGCGCCAGACAACGCGTATTGCCTTTGTGGCGGATAATCCGGGCAAGTGGTTATTCCATTGTCATATGCTTGAACATGCGGCGGCCGGAATGATTACGTGGTTTGATGTAAAATAGTTGTTCAACTCATAAAGCCCCTGTAGATTTTGCGCCAAAGCCCCTTTTATTCAGCGCGGTTTGGCGCAGAAGTTGGAATGGTGCAAAACCCCTGAGCTGGCACATCGAGGGCAGAATTAAATTTGCTGGAAAGGTTTTGAAAGCAAATCACCGCCGTTAATTCGACCAGTGCATCATCATTAAAGTGGGTTTTAAGCTGATCCATCATTGCCTGATCGATGTTGCGCCCGGTGCGGGTTATGGCATCGGCATAATCGAGGGCAATTTTTTGACGCTGGCTGAACAATTTGCTTTTAGACCAGTCATTCAGCGCCATTACCATTTCAGGACTGACACCGCGCTTTAAAAGAGTGGCCGAATTTATATCGACGCAAAATTCACAATGGTTGATTTTTGAAACCAGAACCGTAACCAGCGAACGCAATGCTGGCTCGATGGGGGATTTTTTGCGATCAAGCGCGCCATAAAACAGTGCCAGGGTGGCAAAAACCTTAGGGGATCTGGCCCATAACATTCCCGGCTGTAAAACTTTGCCATATTTGCGTTTCTGGTTCCAAAAAAACAGGCGGATAAACCATGGATAAGATTTAATGGGCTTTGTTGAAACATACATGGGTTTTGCTTTCGCTTCATTCTGGATCGTTTAAAAAAGTTATTTGCGCTCTATTATATGCCAGCGTTAAGCTCGGTGTCCTTCTCCTCATCAAAGGGTGATCAATATGTCTATTAGAGCAGTAAAAAACACCAAACAGGCCATACCCACTATGGAGGGGGCAGGGGTCAAATTGCACAGGGCATTTGGATTTAACGATACATCACAAACCGATCCGTTTTTGCTGTTCGATGATTTTCGCAATGATAATCCGGCTGATTACGAGGCAGGATTTCCATGGCATCCCCATCGCGGGATTGAAACCATTACCTATGTTTTGGCGGGGCAGGCCAATCATCAGGACAGCCTTGGAAATTCCGGCACATTGGGGGCCGGAGATGTGCAGTGGATGACCGCCGGTTCTGGCATTATGCATCAGGAAATGCCAAAGGGTGACAAGGATGGCCGGATGCACGGGTTTCAGCTCTGGGCCAATTTGCCCAGCTCCCTGAAAATGACCACACCGCGTTATCAGGATATAAAAGCAAAAGAAATCCCTGAAATAGTGGATGATGATGGAACAATTGCACGGGTGATAGTGGGTGATTTCTGGGGCAAAACGGGGCCGGTAGATGGCATAGAAGCCAAGCCGCAATATCTGGATATTTCTGTGCCGGCGGGGATTAGAAAAGTGATCAAAATTGATGCTTATCGCAACGTGTTCGCCTATGTTTTTGAGGGGGAGGGGGCATTTGTTGATGCTTCAAATCCTGTTGGTATATTAACCGAAAAAGAATTGAATGGCGAAGAAATTCAGATCAGGGATATGTCAGGAAATCGCACTTTGATTTATTTTGATAGTGGTGATGAAATTGTTGTGCAAGCGGGTGAAAACGGGGTGAGGTTTTTGTTGATTTCTGGCAAACCGCTAAAGGAGCCGGTGGCATGGCACGGGCCAATTGTTATGAATACGCGCGAAGAGCTGAAGCAGGCTGTTGATGATTTGCAGCGGGGCACTTTCATCAGGCATGATGGGTATAAAGGTTGATGAGGACTATCTGGAATCACTATAAACTCATTTGAAGTGCTATTTGTGAAATGTTATTTGTTTTGCACGAGATAAAGAATTTTAGGAAACCGGCATGTCACCTTTTGTTATTGAATCTATTGGAATGCTTGCAGCGATACTTGGCACCATCGGGTGGATGCCTCAAGCGATAAAAACTATTCGGACCAGAGATACTTCGGGTCTGTCTTTATGGACTAATGTGTTGTTGTTCATGACAGTAACCCTCTGGGTTGTTTATGGCCTGGCTATCAGCTCATGGCCGTTATTTTTAGGAAATATAGTGGTTATGGGTTTGGTCGGAACCATTGTTATTCTTAAAATTCGCCACGGCTGAGATTTTTTATGCCCATTAGTTTGCAAATGACGTGAGCGATGAATTTTGGCAAACTTGCCAAATGCGCAATTTTCCCCTTAAAATTAATAAAAAAAGCAATTAGGGGAGAAATATCATGATGTTGAGAAAAAACCGCTCAGTAAAACCAGTTGAAAAAATACATGATAAAGCGGGTTATTTGCTGGCGGGGTTCGGGATTTTTCTGGCTTTAACAACGGGAGTTCAGGCTGGGCCGGCTCTGGATAATTGCGCGTCACAAGCCGCAAGTCCTTTTGAGAGCGGGTATGAAAATATAGGCGTGTTATTGCGGGATATGAATCTACCTAATGCGATTAGCGCCTGTGACATAGCAGTTACCCAAGAACCAGACGCTATCGAGGCCCATGCATGGCTTGGACGGGCCTTGTGGAATGACAAGCAGGCTGAGCGGGCATTTGAGCATCTAAGATTTGCTGCTGAGGCGGGGAATTTGTTGGCCATGACAACTCTTGGAAATATGTTGATTGATGGTGATGGAATTGAGGTGGATTCTGCAAGGGGAGCACAAATGTTGCGCGCTGCAGCCGAGGCGGAATTTGCCACTGCCCAGAATTCATATGGTCTGGCGCTGGATTTTGGCGATGGAGTAGAGCAAAATTTTGTGGAGGCGGCGCGCTGGTATCGGCGAGCTGCTATGAATGGATTCCCACGGGCGATGACAAATATCGGGCTTATGTATGAGGATGGTCTGGGGGTCGAGCAGGATTATGTTGCAGCTACTGCCTGGTTTGAAAGGGCGGTGGAAAAAAATGACCCCTCCGGTCAGGTAAATCTTGGTCGTATGCTTGATCAGGGTCTGGCCGGTGAGGTGGATTATGAGCGGGCAGTTGAACTTTATGAAATGGCATCAGAGCAGGGCAATCTGTTTGGCCTGAATAATCTTGGTTTAATGTATGAACTGGGGCGCGGGGTTGAGCAAAATTTTGAAAAATCGGCAAGTCTATATATGCAGGCCGCAGATCAGGGTTTGCCTCTTGGTAAATATAATCTTGCCCTTTCCTATATTGATGGTCAGGGAGTTAAACAGGATGTGACAAGGGCCATCGAGCTTTATAAGGAAGCTGCCAATGTTGGACATGCTCTTTCGCAATACAATCTTGGGGTTATTTATGTGCAGGGACAAATAGTTGAACGTGATTATCTGGAGGGTTTCAGGTGGACCAAGATGGCAGCAGATCAGCAAAATGCAAATGCTCAAAATAATATGGGCTATTTGCTGGAAAACGGCTTTGGTGTGGAGGAAAATTTGGATAGCGCTATTGAATGGTTTGAACTGGCAGCAGCTCAGGGCAATGCGCTGGCAATTGAGGCATTGCAGCGAATAAATTCTGCCCCGATTGCAGAAGAGACGAGCGGTAAAGCGAAATAATTTTTCCGTAACAGCTATGATAAATTGTTGCTCAGAATAAAACCTATTCTGAGCGGGAAGAAAAAAACCGATAGATAAGCCATAACACCAACAGGTGCGAGACTGCTGCAAGGGTCAGCAAGGCCAAAAAAGGAATTTCCCTTGCGAGCGGGCTTTTTGTTAGTTCTCCGATCCAAAATCCGGGAACAGGAGCTGATAAAAAGCGCCAGGGGGATGGAATAAAAGCCAGTAAAGGCGCTAGAGAAAATAAATTTATTACCTTGGTCATGGCCAGTCCCTGCACTTTGTTTTTAGCAATTGCGGGCAGAACAAAATTGACCATTGCCGCCTGTGTAGCGCACAATATGACCAAGGTCATAATTACAAACATGTCGGGTTTGAAAAACAGAAACGGTATGGAAATCAAGGCGATTGCACCACTCATAAAGGAAGCCAGAGCAGCGCGATAAATGGCAACGCCGTTTTTGCCGACGGGAGTGACTGAAAGGGCAAGCAATGGTCCTTCGTCGCGCTCTTCCAGAATTAAGAAACCAGTCACCCAGCCAATCAGATAGGCGGGCAACAACAAGACCAGCGGGGCAATATATCTGGAAATTCCTTCAATGCCCCAAGCACTTAAGGCCGCCCCATTCATTGGTTTTTGAAACAATACAAAAAGCAGCAACGGCAGGAGGGCAAAAGCCAAAACCAGCAGCATGACCGGCTCGCGCAAAATATTGCGCATATCGCCAAGAAATAAGCCCTTTAATCTGGCTGGGGTAAAAGAGGAGAGGGCGCTCATGTCTGGGCAAACTCCTTTTTTACAGAGCGAAGGCCAAGCCACAGGCAAAGCAGGGAAAATATAAAGGTTATAAATAGCAAAAGCATAATTTGACCAAGGTCATTTTCGTAAACATTGAAACTGATCAACATCAGTCGAAAGTGAGCTGTGGCGGGAATGAAATAGGCCCAAAGGGGAAATGGCTGCACAAAAGCAAAAAACATTGGTATTACTATAGGGATAAAT
>CAZMVQ010000076.1:0-11032 GCA_964569865.1 uncultured Devosia sp. | reverse complement strand
GGCTCTGTGGTTCCCATGAGCGATAATTTTTATGCCACGTTGAACTCGGCGGTATTTACCGATGGATCGTTCGTTTATATTCCCAAGGGTGTGCGCTGCCCCATGGAGCTTTCCACATACTTTCGGATTAATGAGCCAAAAACCGGACAGTTTGAACGCACGCTGATCATTGCCGATGAGGGCTCTTACGTCTCATACCTCGAGGGCTGCACCGCGCCGATGCGCGATGAAAATCAACTGCATGCGGCAGTGGTCGAGCTGATTGCGCTTGATGATGCGGAAATAAAATATTCCACTGTGCAAAACTGGTATCCGGGCGATAAAAACGGTGTCGGTGGTATTTATAATTTCGTCACCAAGCGTGGCGATTGTCGGGGTAAAAACTCCAAAATCTCATGGACGCAGGTGGAAACCGGATCTGCAATAACATGGAAATATCCCAGTTGCATTTTGCGCGGTGATGGATCGCGCGGCGAGTTTTATTCCATTGCCGTTTCCAACGGATATCAGCAGGTTGATAGCGGCACCAAGATGATCCATCTGGGCAAAAACACCTCCAGTTTGATTATCGCTAAAGGCATTGCCGCAGGCCATTCAGACAATACCTATCGCGGGCAGGTTTCGGCCAATGCAAAAGCCAGCGGTGCGCGCAATTTCACCCAGTGTGATTCGCTGCTAATCGGCAATAAATGTGGGGCGCACACAGTGCCCTATATCGAAAGCCGCAACGCCAGCGCGGTGTTCGAGCATGAGGCTACAACCTCAAAAATTTCCGATGATCAACTGTTTTATTGCCAGCAGCGCGGATTGAGTGATGAAGAAGCGGTGGCGCTGATCGTCAATGGATTTGTGCGTGAGGTTTTGCAGCATTTGCCCATGGAATTTATGGTGGAAAGTCAAAAACTTATCGCAATCTCGCTGGAAGGGAGTGTGGGTTGATGGGAAAAAAACCAATTGCCAATATTTTTGAAGCGGATTTGGTTCCGTGGAAAAAGGGCTCCAGATATGAAGCAGGACTGGCGCGCCTTGGTGCCAAAATCGGCGCTGAGCAGCTCGGGGCGCAATATCATGTGGTACCGGCGGGCAAGAGCGCTTTTCCACGCCATGCACACCATAACAACGAAGAAATGCTCATCGTTATGTCTGGAGCAGGGGAATATCAGGCTGGAGATGAAATCTGGCCGGTTAAGGCTGGTGATATTATTGCCGCGCCTGTGGGCGATGGTTCCACGGCGCACCAAATGCGCAATAATTCGCAAGATGAGTTGAAATATCTGGTGGTGTCGACGCGACATGACCCGGATGTGGTTGAATATCCAGATAGTAAAAAATTTGCCGTAGCTTCCATGATTCCAAAAGAAACCGGGATGTTGGGCGCACGTATTGCCTATGTGGGAAGAAAAGAAAACTCGCTTGATTATTGGGATGGCGAAAACACTGGTGTTGATGACACCGGTGCCCAAAACACCGGAGAAGAAAAATGAGCACTCCAATGCTTGAAATTAAAGACCTCAGGGTATCCGTTGAGGACAAGGAAATTCTAAAAGGGGTCAATCTTGTGGTTCCCGCTGGTGAAGTGCATGCGATCATGGGGCGCAATGGATCGGGCAAGTCCACGCTTTCCTATGCTATAGCGGGACGTGCCGGATATGAAATTACCGGCGGTGATGTGGTGCTTGATGGGCAATCCATTGTTGAAATGGAACCGGATGAAAGAGCTGCGGCGGGGCTTTTTCTGGCCTTTCAATATCCGATAGAAATTCCCGGTGTTGCCACCATGACATTTCTAAAAGCTGCCATGAATGCCCAGCGCAAATCGCGCGGTGAAGATGAATTAACAACACCTGATTTCATGAAGGCCGTTCGCGGTGCCGCCGACAAGCTTTCCGTCAAAAAAGATATGCTTAAGCGCGCGCTTAATGTGGGCTTTTCCGGTGGGGAAAAAAAGCGGGCCGAAGTTTTGCAGATGGCACTGCTGGAGCCGAAAATGTGTGTGATGGATGAAACTGATTCCGGGCTGGATATTGATGCCTTGAAAGTGGTGTCTGAGGGGGTAAATCAAATGCGCGCTCCCACTCGGTCCATGCTGGTTATTACCCATTATCAGCGTTTGCTCGATCATATTGTGCCTGATCGGGTACATGTTTTTTCTGATGGGCAGATTGTTGAAAGCGGAGACAAGGACTTGGCTTTGATGCTGGAAAGCAAAGGGTATGCAGCGTTTGATGGTACTGCGGCCTAGGGTCCTGACCCTAGTCGGATTAGAGGAATAAAAAATTGAAATTTTCTGCAAATAACGCCACCTCGGCCGAAAAGCTATTGCTGGAGCAACTTCAGGGTATGAAGGAAAGCACGGCCAAAAAAATGCTGGAGCGTTATGGCCTGCCATCGCGCCGCGTTGAGGC
Organism: uncultured Devosia sp.; assembly: GCA_964569865.1. Taxonomy (GTDB): domain Bacteria; phylum Pseudomonadota; class Alphaproteobacteria; order Rhizobiales; family Devosiaceae; genus DROE01. The sequence goes on along the minus strand of CAZMVQ010000076.1, from coordinate 8,627 downwards.
CTATCATTATACGGATTTAAAGGCGCTGGTTAATGATGTGCCGCCGCTCGCGAATTCAGACTCTACCAGCCATGAAAGTGCTGGCGGTTTTGATCTGGCAGATGCCATAAAGATTCCTGTCATCAATGGAAATGTTGGTAAGATTTCAAACCTTCCGGCTGAGTTTAACGTAACCCAAAACCCCGGTTCTGCCCTTACGGAACGTGATGATATGATCGTTGCCCTTAACCGCGCTCTGGTGAATAATAGCCTGAATATAAATATCAGCGGTGCACCAGCAAAGATTTTACACATTGACTGGCGCTTATTCGGCGGTGCTGCCCATAGTGTTGGTTCTGTTGAAATCGAGCTGGAAAAAGGGGCCAAGGCGGTGATCATTGAAACCATTTCCGGTTCTGATCAATCCCATCTGGCCAATTTTGGCTCTAAAATAACACTGGGTGAGGGGGCTGATCTAACTCATATTCTGGTTGATATTTCCTCGAAAAAAACCACTCGCCTGCAAACGGTTGAATATGAAATTGGCCAAAATGCGCAATTGCATAATCTGCTGATAAATTGTGGTGCCAAGCTTTCCCGCACCCAGATTTTCACCAATTTTAACGGTGAGGGAGCAATTGGTGATTTTAACGGTTTGAATTTGGTGGACGACGCTCAGCATTGTGACATCACGCTTGATACCATCCACAAGGTGCCAGATACGACTTCGACACAAAAATTCAAAGCCGTGGTGAGAAATCGGGCCAAAGCCGTATTTCAGGGTCGAATTCTGGTAAAACCGATTGCCCAGAAAACCGATGCAAAAATGATGATACAGGGTTTGATGCTTTCTGAGGGGGCGCAAATCCTTAGCAAGCCCGAGCTGGAAATTTTTGCCGATGATGTGCAGTGCGGCCATGGCTCCACCTGTGGGGAGTTGGATGAGGACAGTTTGTTTTATCTGATGAGCCGGGGTATCGATCGTGACGAGGCAACCTCAATGTTGATCAAAGCCTTTGTGGACGAGCTATTGCACCCCATAAAGGATGAGCAACTATTTGGGCAATTGAGCAGGGTTTTAGACAAGTGGCTGGTTGCTGGTCAAATTGTTGACCCTGCCGGCAGGGCCAAAAAATAATGGCATTTGATCTGGAAAAAATAAGGGCGGACTTTCCAGCCCTAAAGCAAAAAATTCATGGCAATCGACTTGTTTATCTGGATAGCGGAGCTTCGGCGCAAAAGCCAAATTCTGTCATTAAGCGCATTAGCGAAGCCTATACCAACAATTATTCCAACGTGCATCGTGGTTTGCATACCCTTTCCAACCGCGCTACCGAGGCCTATGAGGGCGCGCGCGAAACAGTGCGCGATTTCATCGGTGCCAAAAGCGTCAACAGAATAGTTTTCACCCGCTCGGCCACCGAGGCCATAAACCTTGTGGCCCAATCCTATGCGTCCACGAGGGTCAGTGAGGGGGATGAAATTGCCCTTAGCATCATGGAGCATCATTCCAACATCGTGCCGTGGAATTTTTTGCGCGAGCGTAACGGGGCAGTTCTGAACTGGTTTGATGTCAAGGATGACGGCTCGTTTGACATGGAGGCATTTAAAAACTCCCTAAACGAAAAAACCAAATTGGTGGCCATCACTCACATGTCCAACGTGCTTGGCACCGTTACCCCCTTGAAGGAAATCATAAAAATTGCCCATGAGCGCTCTATTGTCGTTTTGGTTGATGGCAGTCAGGGTGTTGTGCATCGCAAGGTGGATGTTATTGATCTGGACGTGGATTTTTATATCGGAACAGGGCATAAATTATATGGCCCGACCGGTATTGGTTTTCTCTATGCCAAGGAAGAATTGCTCAATGAAATGCGCCCATATCAGGGTGGTGGTGAAATGATTTCCGAAGTCACTCTTGAAGGGGTTACCTATAATGATCCTCCCTTTAGGTTTGAAGCCGGCACCCCGCCGATTGTGCAGGCAATCGGGATGGGCGAGGCAATGAACTATATCAATAATATTGGTCGTGATGAGATTGAAGCCCATGAAAATGACTTAAGTGAATATGCGAGGCAACGGCTTGGTGAAATCGAAAATTTAAGAATTATTGGCAATGCCTCTGACAAGGGTGCTATATTTTCGTTTGAAATTGAAAATATCCATGCCCATGATTTATGCGCAATTCTGGATCGTTACGGGGTGGCAGTGCGGGCCGGAACCCATTGCGCCCAACCATTATTGACAAGATTTGGTGCCACCTCCACATGCCGAGCATCTTTTGGGATTTATAATGGCAAAGACGATGTGGATGCATTGGTGGAAGCCATTGAAAAAGCCAAAAGCTTTTTTGCCTAAGAATTGGCGTCTGGTCAAAAAAAGGAACCCGAGATGGAAAATGAAAATAAAGACGACAAACTGGGTGAAGAAGCAAAAACCGGCGCTGTTCTGGATATTGGCAAGGGTGAATTATCCAAAGAAGAAATTGAACGGGTTACTGCGGATTTGATCGGGGCGATTAAAACCATATATGATCCGGAAATCCCGGTGGATATTTATGAATTGGGTCTTATATATAAAGTTGATCTGGATGATGAGCGCAACTTGATCATTGATATGACTTTGACGGCTCCTGGCTGTCCGGTGGCTGGCGAAATGCCCATCTGGGTAGAAAATGCCGCCAGAAGTGTTCAGGGTATTATGGATGTTAAGGTGAATATGGTATTTGATCCGCCATGGTCTCCTGAGCGAATGTCAGAAGAGGCTCAGGTCGCGTTAAACTGGTGGTAGAGGTGTTGTTATGAACATTATGAGCATTAGCGAAACTGCTGCAAACCGCATCAAGGAAATTATTGCCAATAGTGAAAACCCGGTGGCGGGTCTTAGAGTTGGCATGAAAAATGCTGGCTGTGCCGGTGTTGCCTACACAATGGAATATGTAGAAGAGCCGATTAAAGGCGATGATTTTGTGCGTGAGCACGGGGTGGATATTTATGTGGATCCCAAGGCAACTTTATTTCTGCTTGGCACGGTGATGGATTTTGAAACCACAAAACTTTCTTCAAGTTTTACATTTTCCAACCCCAATCAGGTTGGGGCATGCGGGTGTGGAGAAAGTGTGCAGTTGGAAGCTGGTGATCTTGAAGAACTGGCAAAAGCACGCGCTGAAATGAAATAATTTCCGTTCAGCGGGTGCTATTAACACAAGTGTTTATTGGCGCTGGGTTTTAATCGCGGTGCGTCCGAATGATTTAAAAAATCAGGCAGCGTTGCTTACCTTCATGACCTTATCATCTTCAGCAATTACCCTGTTGCGGCCATTGCGCTTGGCGGCGTAGAGCGCTTGATCAGCTCTTTCGATAAACGTTGTATGGGTATCAGTTGGACTTAAAAGTGCTACGCCGAACGACGAGGTGATACGGCCCAGTTTTTCGTTGGTTGAGCGCTTGAGCAATTCTTTGGCCTGAATTGCTTTGCGTATTTTATTTGAAAGTGCCACGGCATCATTAATTTGGGTATTGGGTAGAATGAGTGCAAATTCTTCTCCACCATAACGACAGGCAAGATCCGACCCTTTGGTATTGGAGCGCAAAGTCATGGCAACCAGACGCAAAACCTGATCGCCGGTCTGGTGCCCGAATGTATCATTGAAGTTTTTGAAATGGTCAATGTCGGCCATAACCAGACACAATGGCTGATTGTTTTCTCTAGCTTCAACAATTGATTTTTCTATATTCTGATCGAAGAATTTTCGATTATATAAATTGGTCAACGAATCCGTCATGGACTGGCGCTGAACTTCTTCCAGATCGCGTTTCAGCAACATTACTTCGTCCTGAGCTGAATCCAGTTTGCCTTCCAGCTTCTGATTGCTTTCCTGCATATGTTTGGTTTTGGTCAATAATTGCTCGGTTAAGTCAGCCAGGGCCTTGGGGTCAAGGCCACCAGCAAGGGCGTTTCCTGCATGCTCAAGAGAACCGGAATATGAACTTGCGATTTGGGATGCATCGTTAATGGCAGAATAAACCGAGCCGATGCTTTTGTTCATCAAGTCAGAAACAGCACTTACCCGCTCATCAACGGCGTCAGATTTTAAAAATTCGTTGTAAAGACTTTCAACAATTTCCAATTTTGGGATACCGTCTCCCAATATGGAATTAATTCGTTCGTTTAGCCCCGGATTAACTCCAGTAGAATAGGTGAAAAACAACTCGTAAAATTGCGGATAAGCGGGAACTTCTCCCTGCTTTAAAAGACTCATTGTTTTGTTCGCATAGCTAAGCGTACGATTATACTCGTCGTTTGCCACATTGGCCCCCATTTTTTATAAATTGCGCCAGTGCGCTTAAGATTTATATTTACTATGGAGCAAATTGGGTTAAGGGCGGGTAAATGCCATGGGGATTTAAACTAATGCCATTTGAAAAAGAGGGCTGCGCCGGGTGTCTATGAGCAATGGCGGATCAGGACATGGACTGCAAAAGAAAAGCCGGTATTGCTCCATCATCACCAAAAGGACTTGGTTTTTTGGATTGGTTTGTATTTTGGTCAGGTGTTTGAGCAGGCTTATTTTTGAGTGTTTCTGCATTATCCGGTTGCCCGGCTGATTGCTTTTTGGGGTGGGCAGGATTTTTTGAATGTCGCGGCTTTTCCTGCTGAGTTTTTTGTTCTAATGCCTTTTTGTCAGAAACGCTTCGCTCTGACATATTTTTTTTCGGAACATTTTGCTCTGAAATTTGAGGCGCAGCGGCCGGTTGCGCACTGACTTTAGCTGATTTTGTCTCAAACCATTTTATGGTTTTGCCAATAAGCTTTTCTATCGCTTTATAATATTTAGTCTCAGCGGGAGTTATCAGGGTTAAAGCTGTGCCTGATCGTCCGGCGCGACCGGTGCGCCCAATACGATGCACATAGTCTTCGGCCTGAGTTGGAACGTCAAAATTAAAGACATGGCTGACATTAGGAATATCCAACCCGCGCGCTGCCACATCACTGGCTATCAAAAATTTCAGCTTGCCTTCTTTAAAGTTGGCAAGGGTGGCCATGCGGTTTTTTTGATCCATATCACCATGCAAAGAGCCAGCATTATAGCCGTGTTTGGACAGTGAACGGGTGAGGGTGGCGATATCGCGTTTGCGATTGCAAAAGATGATTGCGTTTTTTAAGTCTTTGGCAAGTTCAATCTGATCACGCAATGTGGCGCGTTTTTCAGCCGGTTTACCGCCGGTTTTAACCAGTATCTGCTCGATGGTCTCGGCTGTGGAATTTTGTCTGGCCACCTGAATTTCTTCAGGGTTTTTCAAAAACTTTTCTGACAGGCGCCGAATTTCATCGGGCATGGTGGCAGAGAAAAACAAAGTCTGACGACGGGGCGGCAACAGCGATGAAATGCGCTCGATATCGGGAATAAATCCCATATCAAGCATGCGGTCCGCCTCATCAATTACAAATAATTCGGTGCCGGTCATTAACAGGCGACCTCGCTCAAAATGGTCAAGCAGGCGGCCGGGGGTGGCGATTAGAACATCGGCACCGCGATCCAGAATTTTATTTTGTTCGACAAATGAAACGCCGCCGATCAAAAGAGCAACGTTCAGGCGGTGATTGATGCCATATTTTTCAAAATTTTCAAAAACCTGCGCGGCAAGTTCACGGGTGGGTTCCAGAATAAGCGTGCGCGGCATGCGCGCTCTGGCTCTGCCTTTTTCCAGCAATGTGAGCATGGGCAGCACAAAAGAGGCGGTTTTGCCGGTTCCCGTCTGGGCGATGCCAATAATATCGCGCTTGGCCAGCACATGGGGAATGGCCTTGGCCTGAATATCAGTTGGATGTTTATAACCGGCAGCAGCAACTGCTTTGGTTACTTTGTCACTCAGCCCCAGGCTGTGAAAATCATCTATCAAGTATTTGTCCACTCGTTATGAAAAACTGTTTGCCAAAATTGTGATGTATAAAGATTGCAATGTTCAAAACTATCAGATTGCCCCAAAATCCAATTGTACGGTGCAATCGAGTGGCCGTCGCGCGGACAATAGCGATTGGCATTGACAAGTCAACGGAAAGTATAGGGGTAATGTTAACGTGAGGGGGCAAATATCCGAATTTAGCCACTTTTTGTTTGATCATTTCTTTAAAACTAAATGTCCAGAGCATCGGCAAATTGCGCGTTTTCCTGAATAAAAGCGAATCGCATTTCAGGCTTGTTGCCCATTAAATTATCGACAGCTTTGCTGGTTTTTTCCCTGTCTTCTATGACTTTAACCTGCAACATGGAACGAGAGGCCGGGTTCATGGTAGTTTCTTTAAGGTGTTTGTGGGGCATTTCCCCCAGCCCCTTAAAACGGGTGATTTCTACCTTGCCCCGTCCGGTGAATTCTTTCTCCATCAATTCATCGCGATGATTATCATCACGGGCATAAAAGGTCTTTGAGCCTTGAGTCATGCGAAACAAGGGAGGTAAAGCCAAGTATAGATGACCATTATCAATAAGTTGGGGCATTTCGTTATAGAACAAGGTTATAAGCAGTGAGGCGATATGAGCACCATCCACATCAGCATCGGTCATGATGATGATTTTGTCATAACGTAAATCATCATCGCTATAGCGTTCGCGGGTTCCAGCCCCTAAGGCCTGAATTATATCGCCGATTTGCTGATTGGCGGCGATTTTCTCTCTTGCGATACCGGAGACATTGAGTACTTTGCCGCGCAGGGGTAATACCGCCTGATGTTTGCGATTGCGGGCCTGTTTAGCGCTGCCTCCGGCGCTGTCGCCTTCAACTATAAACAATTCAGCCCCATTGGCAGCAGTCGAGGAGCAATCAGCCAGTTTTCCGGGCAGGCGAAGTCTGCGCGTGGCGCTTTGGCGGTCAATTTCTTTTTGTTTTTTGCGGCGCAAGCGCTCGTCGGCCCGTTCAATGGCCCAGTCCAAAAGTTTGTTGGCCTGATTTGGAGAGGCGGCCAGCCACTGATCGGCTGCATCACGCAGGGCCGTATCGACGATTTTTGTCGCCTCAACCGAAGAAAGCCGGTCTTTAGTCTGGCCGACAAATTCGGGCTCGCGCATAAAGACAGAAAGCATGGAGCCGCAATGGGTCAATATATCATCGGCATTGATGATGGAGGCGCGTTTGTTTCCGGTCAGCTCGCCATAGGATTTAACAGAGCGCAAAAGTGCGGTGCGCAATCCCGTTTCGTGGGCGCCGCCATCGCGGGTTGGCACCGTGTTGCAATAGGACGAGATAAATCCATCGCCCACATACCACGCAATTGCCCATTCGGTGAAGCCGTGGGTTCCCGGCTTGCCGCTGCTTCCGGAGAATATATCATCAACTATGCGGGTTTGGCCCTTGATGCGATCATCCATAAAATCGCGCAGGCCACCGGGATAATGAAATGATGCTTTTTGTGGAACTTCATCATTGCTCAAACTCTCATCACAGGACCAGCGAATTTCCACTCCGCCAAATAAATAGGCTTTGGCGCGGGCCATTTTGAACAAACGAAGGGCAGAGAATTTTGCCTTCGGGCCAAAAATTTGCGGGTCAGGATGAAAGCGAATTGTGGTGCCGCGCCGGTTATGAACTTTTTCCCCGGCGCTTAATTTGCTCGTTGCATGGCCTCGGGAATAGGTTTGGCTATAAAGGGTCTGGTCGCGGGCAACTTCCACAATAAGCTGATCGGATAAAGCATTGACCACCGATACGCCAACCCCGTGCAAACCGCCTGAGGTTTCATAGGCCTTGGAATCAAATTTTCCACCGGCGTGCAAAGTGGTCATGATTATTTCAAGGGCAGATTTATCCGGAAATTTGGGATGGGGATCAACGGGAATTCCACGGCCATTATCGGTTACCGATAAAAACCCTTCCTCATCAAGATGTACTTCAATTCTTGAGGCGTGACCTGCGATTGCCTCATCCATGGAATTGTCAATAACTTCGGCAAACAGGTGATGCAGGGCTGTAGCATCGGTTCCCCCGATATACATGCCCGGCCGACGACGCACCGGCTCCAAGCCTTCAAGGACCTCGATATCAGCGGCGGAATAATCTGTGCTTGATGAGGCAGGCGGCTTGGGCAAAGGGGCAGAGCGCTCAGTTTTGGGAGTAGGAGTAGTTTTTGGAGCAGCCTTGGGCGCCGACTCAATCCCGGTTGCGGGATTTTTGGCGTTTGAAGCAGATTTTTTCTGTTTGTCCTGTTCAGGATTTTGGCTGGAAAACAGGTCGTTGGTCTGGCCCATGGGCACTCCGGTTTTTGTTGTGGCGCAAACGACGCGCCGAATCATTTCTATTTTGATTGTTAGCATACCAAAACGGGACAGGTATGGCCGATCAAAGTTTTAATCAGGGGTAAATTTTTTTATTGCCAAAGGTAAAAATAGGGTGGTTTGGGCCGGATTCAAGCGCTTGCTCCCATTCACGTCGCGCGTTCTAAATCTTGATATTTGGTTACCGGCGCATCGACACTTTTTTAAGTGCTGGCTGTTATGTTGGCCTCAATACGGAATTTGTATGGAGTAGCCGTATGCGGAAATTGTCAACAGGTCGCGTTGAATATCAGACCACTAGCTTTTTTCGAGTTTTCGCAACCAGATGGTTGCAGGCCGGAGTTTTTAGTATTGCGTACCGGCTTGCCCATCTGAGTGT
>CAZMVQ010000075.1:1963-11454 GCA_964569865.1 uncultured Devosia sp. | reverse complement strand
CATTGCACCGGCCAGGAAATCAGGCCCAAAAATCATCAGGATAAACGGCCCGACAATCAAAATCACCCCAAGAAACACCAACGAAAGAGCCGCGGCCACCAGATTGGCATCTCCAACCTTGCGGTTGAATTCAACGTCATCTGATTTGGCAGCAGACTCAAATATATCCGGCAATGCCACCGCATAAACCGCAGTAACCCCGAATGCCACCAGTGAAAAAATTCTGGTACAAACCGCAAAAATTGCCAACGTACCTTTGTCCATCAGGCCCGAAAGCATAATAAGATCAATATCAAAAAAGAATGATGTCGCCAGATCAATGAGCACCCACGGCAAAGCAAATCTCCACCAACGGGCACTGTCATTCTCGATTGTTCCAGCGGTTGCAGGCAACTCTCTTACACTGCTCAACACAACTGAAAAATGAACCAGAGCCACCAAGCCATAGCCAAGCGAAAAGGCCCATAGCATAACATCAAGCCGCCCGTTCGGGTCAGCAATTGCCAACGCCAGCACAAAGGCTCCAATCACCAGCATCGGTCGAAACAAAACTTCAGCAACATAGCCGGCATAGGGGCGTTTTAATCCGACCAGCACCGCCCCGTTGATAAATACAACTCCAACCGCACTGGCCAGAATTGCTCCCTGTATCCAGAAGTTGCTAAAGACAAAAGCAATATCATCAGAAATCAGGCTAGAGAAGAATTGTGCCGCGTCAGCGCCCGCATTGCTGGATAAATATACCCCGGCACCAAAAATAGCTGTTGCTGCAATCAATATATGAGAATAGGCCCTGAATATAAATCGCCCCAGCATATGGCCCTGATCATTGGCCCGATATTCAGCGGCAAAATAAGTGGCAACCGTTTGAAACCCTAAGGGCATGGCCATAGCCAACAGATTAACGACAGCCATTGTCAGCAAAAATTCACCAAGAATTTCAGCACTCCAAAGGCGGGCGATTGCAGCCTGAATGACCACAATCATCCCCGCACCCACAAGGCGCATACCAAACATAATGGAGGATTGGGACGCCAGGCGCGTCTTCACATTCACTTCTTCTTTTGGTCTGGTGTAGCCAGATCAACACGGATTTTTTCAATCCCTGCGCGCACCTGCTGCAAGCGATCCCGGGCAAAAAACGCCAGATTGCCTGTAACTTGAGCTTTAAAGTCCGAAGCGTAATTCATCACCGGAGGCACCGGCTCGATATGACCTTTTGTACCCACCATGCCTTTTTTGAACTGGTGCAACCCTTGAAAACCGTCGGTTCCACCAAGATCATACCAAAGGGCACTGGTATTATCGCGCAACCAGCGAATTATTTCCCAATGTAAAAAATATCCGGCCCGTAACGGCAATGCCGCCCCATTGGTAGCCCCATAAAGATAAACCGCCGTGTCGCCGGTTTTATGGATAATTCCCCCGGCTACAATCTCTTGTTCATGGCGTACAAAAAACAGTTCCGGACGCAATGCTTCGTCCTTCAACTCCATCAAATCAACAATAGTGTTGTAAGCCGAATGATCAGCAAAATTCTTGCGCTCATTCATCGCTTGGTAAAGGCGATCAAACTCATCAAACCGTTCCGACGTAGCGCGCTCAAAAGCCAAATCGTTTTTCATAGACCGGTTTAGGTGATAGCGCCATTTTTGCGCAAAGCTCTTGCGTAATTCTTCGTCATCAAGACGCAGATTAACAATATAGCGATCAGGAAAACCAAGCTGAGCACCTGATTTAAAACCGCGTTGTTTTAGATGTTGCAGCGCCAGGTTGTCAGGTGAAGGCGTGGCCTTTGGCAAAATAGAAATCATCATTTTTCGCTCATCCGCATATTCACGAATTAGCATTTCAACGATTTTGGCATATATTTTTTGCGCGTCAGCCCTTAAATTATCGGCCAACATCGGTCCCCATTTTACCACGGCAATTTTACCAATGCCAAGCGGGAGGGGTTGAATCATAACCATCGCTCCCCCGACCAGCCTGCCTCGCAGGTAAAACAGGTTAGGCTCACATTCAACATTTGGCCAACGCCCTTTGGTAAAGGCATACATCTGTTCCTGAGCGGCACCATCAAAACTGCTCATATGGACATCCCAATCGGGACCATCAACTCTATGAATTTCCATCATTGCAGAGCTGATATTTGCATCCACATCAGGCTCATTGCCTATTTTTCCATCAGGAAAATTCTCGACTTCGGATTGTAAACTGGTTTCAATGCTCATGATTTAGATCTTTTTTACGCGAAAAACTGTTTAATTCACGCTCAAATTTATAGAGCAACCTGATAAATTTAATTAAATTTTCGCTCACTTTTTCGATATCAGAGCAAATGGTAAAGAAAGACCTTCAAAAAATCTTTTTGATCGATAATAGATCGGATATTTGCATCATACCCCTATTAGATTTTCGATTTCTTTGACCCGCTTTTCGACCAATGATTTATCGCCTTTGGCTTCCACGTTTAGGCGCAACAATGGCTCGGTATTAGAGGAACGCAAATTCATCCTCCAATCAGAAAAACTAATGCTTACCCCATCCAAATCGTCAATTTCGGGCATCTCTCCCGCCAGTCCCGATTGATAAAAATCGCGCACTTTTGCAATTTGCTTTGCACCAGATTCTATTCTGTAGTTAATTTCACCACTACAGGGAAAAGCCGCAATTCTTTCTCCCACCAATTGTGAAAGCGAGGTTTTTTTCTTGCAAATCAGTTCCAAAACCAAAAGCCATGGGATCATGCCACTATCACAATAGCCAAAATCGCGAAAATAATGGTGAGCACTCATTTCGCCCCCATAAATTGCGTTTTCATCACGCATGGCCTGCTTGATGAACGAATGCCCGGTTTTTGAAAGCACCGGAATGCCTTTGTTTTTCTTTACAATATCAATTGTATTCCATGTCAGACGCGGATCATGGATTATTTTCTCGTTGACGCTTTTGTTCGCACTTTTTTCCAAAAATGCCTGCGCCAGAAGACCAACAATGTAATATCCTTCGATATATTGCCCCTTTTCATCAAAGAAAAAACAGCGGTCAAAATCCCCGTCCCAGGCAATCCCCATGTCTGCGCCGCTCTCAATCACCGCTTTTGATGTGCTGTGACGATTTTCAACTAGAAGCGGATTGGGAATTCCGTTGGGAAAATTTCCGTCCGCCTCATGATGCACTTTGATAAATTCAACTCTGGATCCGGTTTTTTCAAAAATCGCCTCAATGGCATCAATCACCCGCCCCGATGCTCCATTACCCGAGTTCACCACTAACTTGAACGAAGTGGAAAAATTAAAGTCCCCATAGCCCAAAATATGCTCCACATAATCATCGAGCAGAGAAATCTTGCGCATTGTCCCTTTGGCTTTTGGCGACGAAAAATCTTGTGATTGCGCCAATCGCTTAATAGCACCAAGCTGAGTATCACCGCTGATCGGGGTTGCATTTTTCCCGATAAATTTCATACCGTTATAGTTCATGGGATTATGGCTGGCGGTGACTTCAATTCCCCCGTCAACGTCCAAAAAAAACGAAGCAAAATAAATTTCTTCTGTGCCGGTAACTCCCAGATCAATAACATCAGACCCGGCATCCATAATACCTCTGGCCACCGCTTTTTTTAAGCCCTCGCTAGTCAAACGAACATCACCACCAACCACAATGGTTTTTGCATCCAGCCCCTGCGCAAATGCCCGCCCGATAGCATAGGCAATATCCTCATTAAGCTCTTCACCAAGTTTGCCGCGCACGTCATAGGCCTTGAAACAGGTTAGATCATTCATATCTTTGTCCATCTAAAATTTTTGGCCTTGGCTTTATGCTCGTTAGTTGCATTGCCAATCATCTAGTCCAGGGGCAGACCCTAATCTGGAAAGGTTGAGATTGTTGCAGTAAGACTATGCCAACGCAAGCGACTCCTGTAACCTACAAACAAATCGTTGCGACCACTAGGGTAAGGCCCCTAAAACAAGAGACAAAAATTGGATACTCAGGCAATTTTAGATGCCCTTGCAACATGGGCCAGCACTCAAGCATATTCTATTGCCCTTGGCCTTTTGGCGCTAGCTGTCGGCTGGTGGCTGTCAAACTTTGTTGCAGGTCGCCTTGCCAGAGTTTTAGCCAAAACCAAGGCAATTGATGATACGATTGGTCCGGTTCTTTGCCAATTGGTGCGATACTCAATTTTAGTTGTCACACTGGTTATTGTTTTAAGCCAGTTTGGCGTTGCTACAACTTCAATTCTGGCCGTACTAGGAGCCGCCGGTCTTGCCATCGCGCTGGCATTGCAGGGCACATTATCCAATATTGCCGCCGGGGTGATGCTGGTTTGGCTGCGTCCTTTTTCCATCGGTGAATTTATTGAAGCGGATTCAATTGCTGGAACGGTAAGAGAAATCGGTCTTTTTGCCACCAAACTCAACACGTCAAACGGCCTGTTCCTGTTTGTTCCAAATTCCCAGTTGTGGAACACATCAATAACCAATTATTCACGCCTGCCCGAGCGTCGTGTGGAATTGCGCGTTGGCATTGCCTACGATTCAAATATTGCTCAGGCACGCACTATTTTGCTTGGCTTGGCCAATCGACAGGCTCAGGTTTTATCAATTCCTGCCCCGGTTGTACATGTGGAAACCCTTGGCGATAGCGCCGTTACGATGCTTTTGCGCTTCTGGGTGCCCTCAGAAATTTATTGGGATGCGGTTTTTGCCTTCCGGGAGGCAGCAAAAATTGCACTGGACAATGCGGGAATAGAAATTCCGTTCAACAAAGTTGACATCAATGTCTATTCCCACGTCAGAAATGGCCCTGCGGCAGATAGCCCGCTGGCGTGAGTAATAATAAAAAACTGCCAGTGGTCCTTAAAAGGCTTGATCAGGATTTGGCCATAGCGCCCTGAGCAGAGGCTCCCCGCTCCACCATCAATCGATTATAAGCGTTAAGATAGGCCCTGGCTGATGCCACCAGCGTATCCGGTTCCGCCCCGCGCCCGGAAGCTATCTTGCCATTCATTTCCAATCGAACATGGGCATTGGCCTGCGCATCGGTGCCCCCGGTTACCGCATCCACACCATAAAGCACCAGATGTGGATTGGCATTCACACCCTTTTTAATGGCATTAAAAATCGCATCCACCGAGCCTGATCCCTGCATGGAGATAGAAACGGTTTTCCCCTCTATATCCAGCACCATGTCACAACAATGCTCACCGCTGGTTTTTGAAACGACTTCCATATCCACCAGTTTGATCAGATCGCCAGCCGAACCTATCTCGTCGTCAACTAGAGCGATAATATCCTCGTCATAAACATTCTTTTTGCGATCAGCCAGGCTTTTGAAACGCTCAAATACTTCCTGAAAACGATTATCACCTAGATCATAACCAAAATCGCGCAGTTTTTCCTTGAACGCATGACGGCCCGAATGTTTACCCATCACCAGTGATGTGGATTTAATTCCAACGCTTTCCGGGGTCATGATTTCATAGGTCTGAGCGTTCTTTAACATGCCATCTTGATGAATGCCGCTCTCATGGGCAAAGGCATTTTTACCAACTATCGCCTTGTTATATTGTACCGGAAAATTTGCCGCTGCCGATACTACCTTTGAAGCCTTGGCCAGATGGGTGGTTTCAATTCCCGTATGATATGGCATGACATCAGCACGAGTGCGAATGGTCATCACCATTTCTTCAAGCGCTGCATTGCCAGCCCGCTCCCCAAGCCCGTTGATTGTGCACTCCACTTGCCGCGCCCCGCCACGCACCCCGGCCAAAGAATTGGCCACCGCCAAGCCCAGATCATTATGACAATGGGTGGAAAAAATCACCTTGTCACTGTCCGGCACCATTTCGATCAGATCCACAAACAATTGATAATAATCTTGAGGAGTTGAATAACCAACCGTGTCTGGAATGTTAATGGTGGTCGCGCCCGCTTTTATCGCTGCCTCTGTGCATCGGGCCAAATATTCCAACGGTGTGCGGGTGGCATCCATTGCACTCCATTCCACATCATCAATCAGGTTTCGGGCCTGAGTGACGGTCTTTTCAATTATCTCCAACACTTCTTCCTGAGTTTTTTTCATCTGATGGGCCAGATGAATAGGAGATGTGGAAACAAAGGTATGAATGCGTCCGCGCTCGGCGTGTTTTACCGCTTCTCCAGCCCTTTCAATATCCCCGGAAATTGCCCGCGCCAAACCGGCAATCACCGAATTCTTCGAACGCTTGGCGATTTGTGAAACCGCTTCAAAATCCCCATTAGAGGCAATGGGAAAACCAGCCTCGATAATATCAACCCCCATCTCATCCAAAAGCTCAGCAATTTGCAGCTTTTCCTGCAAAGTCATGGTTGCGCCCGGTGACTGCTCCCCGTCCCGCAGCGTGGTGTCAAAAATCAAAACCTGATCGGTTTCTTTTGAATTTTGCTCTTTTTGCTCATCTTTAGTTTGTTTAGTGGTCATAATTTTAAGTCCTGAAAAATACTGGTCCCGGGCATATTTGCATTTCAATTAAAAACAACCCGCCGGGCACAAAACAAAGTTCTGTTCGGTTCAAAATTTTAATCCTCTGAAGTCCCGCCCTTAATTAATTAAGGACCGCCGGAATTCAGAGGCTGATAAGGAGGAGGGTTTTTGAAATAGAAGAGCTGGAACGCAAACCTATAGCGCAAGCATTTGCATGCAGCTTAAAAGAGGTTCCAACAATGTCAGCCCGATTGGGATTCATGATTTTCGTTCACAAAATATTTTCAAAAACAGGTTTAAGAGCAAGCCTGACAAACCAACCACTTCAGGTTAGTCCGGCCATCATTAACAAATTATTTCGATTGTGCAACAGCTTGCTTGAGCATTTCCGCTTGTGATTTATCGGACTGGCCGTTCCCAAGCTGTTTTTCTGGATCAGAAATCCTGTTCATCTGATGGGCAATTCCGTTGGCATAATAGGCCACAAGATCACGCTCTTTTGGCGAAACCCGATAGCTGTCTCCGGCAACCAGCACTAAATGTCGCAAGGTCAACATGCGCAAACCAACCTCCACCAGATAATCATGATCGTCACGCGGCACGTGCACATATACCCCGGCCTCTTCAAATTGATTTATCAGGTTAAACACCTTTGTTTTGACTTCAAAGAAACTCATGGGTTTCATTTCATCACTAAGCAAAACACTGGCCACCAGGGAAGTTGGCAAAGCAGGCACCGCCCGCCCCACTTCATCCATAAGCTGCCCGCCCAGTTTTTCCATCTCCAAATGCAGTTTTTTGGGTTTCATGGAGCGAAAATCCAACCTGTTTTCTGCCAGATATTGCCGCATGGAAACCGGCTTGCCAAAACTTACACAAGCATAGCCATAGCGAAACCACTTGCCCTTGAACGCCTGCACAATCGAGCGCCCCAAAAACCCCATCAGCACTCCGGGATTAAATTTGAAGCGGGGTTTTTCCCCTTCCTTGGCGCTGGCTGAAGATGTTAAAACCCTGTCCTCCAGCACCCGATCATAATTTAGCCCCACCGGAACAAACACCACATCGCGTTCTCCCTTGGGATCAAACCCGCCAATCATATAGGACAACAGACCAAACTTTGGCGCTTTTAACTTCCCATCCTTTGAAAGCCCCCCTTCAGGAAATACCGCCTGAGTAACGCCGGCCAAAGTCGCCATATGAACATATCGAGCCAACACCTTGCGATATAGAGAATTTCCCGTTGAATAGCGGCGCACAAAATAGGCCCCCATGGCCCGGATCAGACTTTGCAACGCCCATACACGCGCCCATTCACCCACCGCATAGGACAGGGCAGAGCTGGTGGCCGCCATATAGGTAACCAATACATAATCCATGTTCGAGCGATGGTTCATTACAAAAACCACGGTGGAATTGGGATCAATATCAGCTAGCGCATCATCATTGGAATTTCCCAGCCGGACCCGATAGAGCATTTGCGAGAGTTTGCGCGCCAACCGGGTGCCGATGCGAAAATAGGTATAATGAGAAAATGCAGGCACCACCTCATTTGCATAGGTTCGCGCCTTGTCCAAAACCACTTGGCGGGGGGACCCGCTTTCTTTCGCCTCCTCCTCCACGGCCTTTATAACCTCGGGATCAAACATCAAAGCATCAATCAAACCCTGACGTTTGGTCAATTTGAACGGCTGGATTTTTAGCGAAAGCCGGTTATTGAGCAACTCGATGGCTTTGTTGGCCCGACGCCGAAAAAACCAGCGTACTCCGGGCATCAGTAAGCGATCGGTCAAACCGATAGCGGCCAGAATAGCTGCAATCACCACAAACCAAATTGGCAATGAGATTGTTCCCAAAACCGCCTCCCCTGTTAATTCCGGCGGATTTTTCCGCTCTGGATATTTTAAAACCAAGCTTGCGTCAGCAACAGGTTCAGGTCAAGCAATCAGAAATAACCACTCCCAAATCAATGCTAGGGTCAGGACCTAGATACTATCGTGCCATTCGAGGTCTAAAACCCCTTCTCCAATCAACACCGCCTTGCCACCAATACCAGCATGAACAAGCTGCCCGTCGCGCTTTCCAACCTGAGCTTCGATAAGGCTCGGCCGCCCCATTTCAACTCCCTGCTCTATTATGAAGGACTTTTGCAGCATCTGCTCATTTGAAGTATCAGCGATTAATCCAATTAATGCAGCGGCCGCCGATCCGGTTGCAGGGTCTTCAATACGCGGCAGTGTCAAATCAAACATCCGGGCACAAAAATCTGAGCTTGCGCCGGTTTCGCTGCGACAAAAAGCATAAATGGCAGTTTCGATCGTACCGTAAACCTGAGACCAGTCGCGCTTTTCCAGCTTAATGTTATTCAGCGCCTCTGTGTCTCTAACCGGCACCAACACATATTCCACACCGGCTGAATAACAGGACGGAGCAAAATCTCCAAAGCCAATTTGTTCAGGTTTTAGACCCAGAGTATGCGCAATTTTATCCCTATCAGGAGCATCACGCACTTTTTTTGGCAATGCTGGAAGTTTAAATCTGGCCTGACCGCAACGCTTATTAACCCGATCCATAACGCAGGTAACATCTCCAATTTCCGCCTCCAGCCTGATAGCGGATGACCGGTGGGTCAAACCAAGCAGCACCGCCGCACCAATCAGCGGATGCCCCGCAAAAGGCAGCTCGGTTTCGGGCGTAAAAATTCTTACTCTGGCCGTATTTCGCCCCGCTTTTGGTTCGCTCAGAAATATCGTTTCTGAAAGATAAAATTCATCTGCAATCTTTTGCATCATCCATGTTTTAAGGTGATCCGCCTTCAAAACCACCGCCAGAGGATTTCCCTGTGTTTGAGTTTGCGTAAAAACATCCAGAATATGATAATTTAGTTGCACGGTATAAACCTCATATTATTTCGAACTTCACCATCGAAAAATTCATCAAACAAAGATTTCCCGAAGTCGCAAGCCAAGTCAAGGTGAGCATATACCCGAATAAAAAACGCCCCCGGGTTTTTCCGGGAGCGC
>CAZMVQ010000075.1:0-1863 GCA_964569865.1 uncultured Devosia sp. | reverse complement strand
TTAGTTCTTTTCTTTGTCCACGAGAGATCCGGCCTTAATCCACGGCATCATATCGCGCAATTTCTCGCCAACTTCCTCAATCTGATGATTATCATTATTGCGACGGATTGCCTTGAAGCGAGCACCACCAGCGCGATATTCCTGCATCCATTCAGATGTGAATTTTCCTGATTGAATATCAGCCAGAACCCGCTTCATTTCTTTTTTTGTTTCCGAAGTGATAATGCGTGGGCCAGAAACATATTCACCCCATTCAGCAGTGTTTGATATGGAGTAATTCATGTTGGCAATACCGCCCTGATAGATCAGGTCAACAATCAGTTTAACTTCGTGCAGACATTCAAAATATGCCATTTCAGGCGCATATCCGCCCTCAACCAGAGTTTCAAATCCGGCTCTGATCAACTCGACAAGACCACCGCAAAGCACGGCCTGCTCGCCAAACAGATCGGTTTCGCATTCTTCTCTAAAATTGGTTTCAATAATGCCGGAACGGCCACCGCCAACCCCGGATGCATAGGCCAGACCAAGATCATGGGCATTGCCGCTGGCGTCCTGATGTACAGCAATCAGACAGGGCACACCGCCGCCGCCCACATATTCACCGCGTACTGTATGGCCCGGGCCTTTTGGCGCAACCATGATAACGTCAACACTGTCTTTTGGCTCGATCAAGCCAAAATGCACGCTCAGACCGTGGGCAAATGCAATGCAGGCACCATCACGAATATTGGGAGCAATATCCTGAGCATAAATGTCGGGCTGCAACTCATCAGGCGTCGCCATCATCATCAGATCAGCCCATTTTGAAATTTCGGCCACATTCATGACCTTAAAACCATCAGCCTCAACCTTTTTGGCAGTGGCAGAGCCAATTCTAAGACCAATTGCAATATCGTTCACACCACTGTCGCGAAGGTTTAGGGCATGGGCCCTCCCCTGCGATCCATAGCCGATAATGGCGATGTTTTTATTTTTCAACAAATTGAGATCGGCATCCCGATCATAATAAACACGCATGATATTCTCCTGTTGTTTTCGTGTTGGGTTTGGCGAAATTTCACCTGTTATTTATGGGGCCCGCACTCTGGCGTTCCATAAAGTTTCAAAAATTGCGAGGTGGCAATTGCCGCCTGCTCCTCGATTTCTTTTGCTGTTTTGCTCAGGCGATCGCCAAGCAAAAGCCGGATTTGAGTATCGCGCAATAGCAGTCCGAAAAAACTGCGATATGCTGTTTCGCTATCCTCAAATTGTAATATTCCCTCTTTTTTCCCCGCTTCAAGCAGCGGCTTAAGGCGTTTACCCATAGCAAAGCGCCCATTTTGCAACACGATCATCCCTAGATCAGATTCAACTGATCTGGCTCGCGAAATCGCTACCCGGTTAAGCGCTACCGAAGTTTCGCTAGTCAAAACCCTTAAAAGATTGCGACCAAATTGTTCTATGGAGCGCACCAGAGACGCCCTGCCAAGATTATTCAAATCAACATCGGGCATTTGCACTTTTGCGGCCTGCCACTGCACAGTCGCCACCAACAGGCCCTCACGATCGCCAAACCAGTTATAAAGAGTTTCCTTGGAACAAGAGGCCGAGCTGGCCACCCCATTCATGGTCCACTTATCCCCAAGCTGAACCAAAAGGTTCAATGCAGCCTCCAGCACTTCGCCCTGGCGCTCGGTAAGCTCGGAATTATCCTGCCCCAACTTCAAAATTATTTCCCACCCAATTCAGGTTCACCCGGTCAAAGTTTTAAAAGTGCAAAACGAACCAACAAGAAATTCCGCCAGTTGCGCCTTAAATTTTCATTGGCCAACCAGCAGTCATGCCAAATGCCTCAGTCGTCATCAACATCACCAGCCCCAA
>CAZMVQ010000074.1:0-11581 GCA_964569865.1 uncultured Devosia sp. | reverse complement strand
GTTGCATTTAAGTCTTGTAGTGAGCTTTATCGGTTGCAAATTAAAGACGGCAATGATGTTCGTAGCGGCTGCTCTCTCTCTATTGGCGAAGTTGAAAAGCTGGTTTCCAGCGGGATACTTGTTCTTGAAGATGGCAAATGCTTTGCTTCTGATACCGCTGCGGCCTGGTTAAAGCGCCAACTTAGTGACGGGACTGGTTTTGGTGAGCAGCATCGCCAGATTGAAAAATCCAGGGAAGGCCTTTGCCTAAACCTTCGTGAGAGCGCGCTACGGATACTTGCGACAAAAACCAAGGGCAAGCCAGCATTTTTATTGCCCCATCATTTAGCGGCTGCCAATCGAATCCATGTGCTGTTTATGCGAACTCAAATGATCCAACGCACCACCATGTCGTATGATCCGGGCAGGGTTGGCGGTAAAAATTCCGGAAGTTTTGTGACACCCGATCTGGCTGATTCTGCGGTTGATGCGAAGAAACAACTTTTCAAGATGCTAGAAATGCTTCCTGCGGATTGCGCGGGTGTAATTATGGACGTTTGCGGTTTTCAAAAAGGTTTGCAGCTAATCGAGACCGAGCGCCAATGGCCACGGCGCAGCGCAAAACTGATATTGCGAATTGGGCTTGAGCAATTGGCCGTACAATTTGGCTTGTCAAATATTGCCACTGGAGCGAAATCAACCGGGTCCCGCTCTTGGATGCAGCCGGGATATCAGGCCGATTTATATTGATTGTGCCGGCAGCAACGGGACTTAGGTCAAGCTCTGAGCCAGAGCTCTGATTGACTTGATCATTGAATTTAACCCGTTGGATCGTTGCGAGGTCAGGTGCTCGCGCAAGCCCAATTCATCAAATAATTTACCCACATCGTTTTGAGCAATCCATTTGGCGGATTTCCCTGAATAATAGGCGATTAGCACCGCCACCAGCCCTTTAACGATAAGTGCATCTGAATCGCCGCGAAAATGAATATGCGTTTCACCGTCTTTTTCGTTGAGGGTTGAACATAACCATACCTGAGAAACACAGCCGTTTATCTTGTTTTCCTCGGTTTTTTCTGTCTCGCTGATTGCCGGTAATTTTTCACCGATTTCAATCAGATATCTATATCTGTCTTCCCAATCATCAAGGAAGGCCAGATTTTCGGAAATTTCTTTGTAATCATCTTTGTTGTTCATGGGCGTCGGTTTATCGCAATAGTTAGGCCCATTCCAGCCAAAAAAAATAAAATTGAGCCGCAGGGCGGGGCAGCGCTCCTGCGGCTCCAACAAAGACCACACCATCAGGAAGTGTCGGGGACTTGGGGTGCGGACTTTGATTCTTGGTATTAATATTCCCTTTTCATAAATTGCAGTGAACTGACAATTTAACTGGATCGTAAAATTCTGGGCCGTGGATGAGGGGATAATTGAATTCCCTTAGCGGTTGTTTGCTCCTGAATGGTGTTATTGGTCAGGGGTAGCGCTAGAGGCGTGACAAAATCTGAAACCGCTTGCGCTCCGGCAGACAAAACAATTCTTGTGCTCACACAATCTATCGACTTGCAGGTACTTATATCCGTTTGTTGTTCGACAAAGCTTTTTGTCTCCTGAGTAGCATTTCGTGACAGGTCAGCAATCGAGGCTGGAATATCAACTCGTGGTCCGATGACCATAAAAGCCACTACTAGCCAGAATGTTGAGCGAATTATTACCATCGACACTTTCCAATTTTGCTTTTGCCCAAAGGCATGTTCGCTATAAATTTTCTCCACGAGAATGTTTAAAGCGAAGCAAGTTCAAACTATGCCCGTTGTTTATTTTAGGCCCGTTAAGCGAGCATGTTGGAATTGTATAAAATTTTATTAGAATTTTTGTATGGCGCTGAAATGCCAAACTGCAACATTCTGTTTACTCTAACCTCAAAAACAATTGAAAATTGCCCGTTTCTAACGCTTGAGCGGCGCTTTGGGCAAATTGCTTAATGGTGTTTTAGGGGCTGATGTTGAAGGTGCATAAAAAGGCAGGTTTGCTGGTACCGGAGTAGTTTTTAGTAATGAGTAATCAAAATCCGTCCCAGATGAGTTCCCTCGATAGCAAGGTCGAGACAAAGGGCGCAACACCGATTCCAAAGAAATCTCGCGCCAAGAGCGCCAAGCCGCGCCGAAGTCGCAGCTTAAAAGAAAAAATGGCAATTGCGATGTTTCTTACCGCTTTTGTCCTTATGCCATTGGCCTGGCTGGCAGCTCTGAAGGGTGAATTTGTTCCAATACTAATAGCGATTTTGGTGATGGCAGCGGGTGCGATTTCTGCCGCTGCTGCCCGCAAAGGACGCTATGCGGACGCAACAAAAGTTGAAATGATTGCCATAATAACAGGTGGATTGTTGCTGACATTGACCGACCCGCAATTTGTTGATCCCGGCATGGCCATAATCATTCTTTCAGCTGTTCATCTGGCAATCGCAGGAGTGCATAAGTCTGGTAAAAATATCTGGTTTACATTGTCTGCGATGGCTCTTTTTTCAGGAATTAGTATTACCGGCTGGTTGCCGGGATTGTTGGCGGCGGGCACGATTGTTGGTTGGACCGGAGCCATTTATTGCACGATGATTGTAACTTTACAGACCTATAGCTCAGTTCGTCTTTATCAGTTGGGCAGAGATCGTGATCGGGCTCATAACGCTGCCGTTCGTCACTTGGCGGAACATATGGGCGATGGCTATATTCGTTTTACACCTGATGCAGAGCTGCTTTTTGCTTCGGAGCATACCGAAGATCTGCTTGGTGCGCCACGATATGAATTGTTGGGGCAGGGGCTGCTTGAACGGGTCCATATTCTGGACCGGCCATTATTCCTGAAATGCCTGTCCGATTCAATTCATTCCTCTAAAAATGAAATAATAGACGTGCGCATGCGTCGAGACGATGCGAATTTCCCCACCATTGCTCTTCAATATGTCTGGATTGAAATATTTTTCTCTCCCATCGTCAACAAAGGCGTAAGCAAGGATAAATGGGAAATTGTTGCACTGCTGCGCGATGTTACAGACCGCAAAGATCATGAGTTTGAGCTTATCGAAGCGCGCAAGAGCGCTGAGGAGGCATCAAAGTCAAAATCCGCGTTTTTAGCAACTATGGGCCATGAGTTAAGAACCCCTTTGAATGCTATTGTTGGTTTTTCTGAAATGATGAGTTCTGGCATCGGCGGGGAAATTCAACCCGCACATGAGGAATATGTGCAACTCATTCATGAGAGCGGCCATCATTTGCTCGAAGTTGTAAACATGCTCCTTGATATGTCCAAAATTGAAGCTGGCAAATTTGAATTGCAGTTGAGCAGTTTTGAGCCGATTGAGCTGGTGCGGCCATGCGTAAAAATGATTGAGGCTGACGCCGCAAAGAAAAATGTAACAATGGTTACAAATCTTAATTCCCATTTGCCGGTTATTGCAGGCGATGAACGGGCATGCAGGCAGATTTTGATAAATTTGCTCTCCAATGCTGTGAAGTTCTCAAACCCGGGAAGTGAAGTAGTTATCAGTGTTAAGCGTCAGGGCCAAAAATTGAGCATAAGCGTTAAGGATAGCGGTATCGGTATGAGCAAAGAGGCATCACAAAGGATTGGCGAGGCATTCTTTCAGGTTCACGATAGTCTATCCCGCCAATATGAGGGCACCGGCCTTGGCATGTCCATAGTCAAAGGGCTGGTCGCCTTGCATCAGGGGTCGCTAAAAATCCAGTCTGAAATAGGACAGGGAACAACGATAACGGTGCTGCTGCCCCTGGATGGTCCAAAAAACAAGTTCATCGAGCCTCAAATTGTTACTCCCCTGATCAAAAAAATCGAAAAAATTGAAACCGGCCAATGGCCAGAACAAAAAAGCATTGCCCTATGACAAGTTCGACCTTTCAACAATTGCCATTTTCAGCAACTGGTTCTCTTTGGGGTGCCACAAAAAGGACTTTGGGTTGGGCAACGACCCTGTTTTTGAATAAACCTTTGCAAAATATGGCAATTGCCCTGTTGGGGTTTGCGATGACGGTATCGTTTTTTAATGCTCTATTCTGGCAGACGGGAGTTCATCCTGCCCCGATATTTAGTTTGCAGCAGCAGGCTCTTAGTGCCTCAAGTGATAGTTTGTCGCTACAGAACGCCAGTGCTCCCCACCCCCGCCAGCTGTCATCATCCCGGACACAGCAACCCCTGATTGCTCCTTTGTCAGCAAGCCAGCCCATTCAACAATTGGTATCCACACCTTCGCCGGTTGTACTCGATAACGTCACCAATGAAATTTTGGCTCGGGCGCAAACGGTGTTGGCCGAAATAGGCCTGTTTTCAGGGAAAATTGATGGATTTTATGGGCCTCTTACTGCTGAAGCTATCCGGGCTTTTGAGCGTCAGCAGGGTCTAACTGTAAAGGGATCAATGAGCCCTGAAATCATTGGAAAAATTCTGTCCTTTAAAGCCGGGCAAACCAGCAGCATAGCTCAACCTGTGTCAGCGCCGTCAGCACCGGTTTCTTCGGCACCAGTGTCTTCAGCTCCTGCGCCGGTTGCATCTCAACCTGTTGTGCAACAGCCTCAGACCACCAACACTCAGCCTCATATAGATGAGCCGGGTCAAACTGTGCCGGATCTTTTAAGAACAATTGCTTCTTCGGTTCGTCCCTCCCAATCCCTCAGTTCAGCTCCTGTGGTTGCACCGTCGCCCGCCTATGAGGCTCAGAACGATAAGCAACTGGTTGAAAAAATCCAGCGCGGATTATCCAGCCTTGGGTTCTATTACAGCTCGATTGACGGGGTTCTTGGTGAATCTACAGCAAGGGCCATAAGGGAATTTGAAAACTTCAAAAGTTTTGAAATGACCGGCCGCATCAGCTCGCAACTGCTGATCTGGTTACAAGAAGCTGGCGCAATAACCTAGTCGGTGCAATAATTTGGATTGATTGTAAAAACTGCAGAGCAAATAATTCTGAATTATCGCCATAAAATTAGCGTGAAATCCACATGACTTCCATCAGAGCTGAGATTTGGTGCGCGGCCTTCGTTCGCCGTCACAATGACATGGGCAATATCTGTGTGGTTTCCAGACGCGGAGATGCAATTGCCGGGCAGGTATGGATTGAAGTTGACCATATAAACTCTAAAAGCTCGCTCTTTATTCAGGCGCCCGATTTTATGCAGACGGGGGACGAGTTGGACTTGCCGTTTCAGTGCATATTTGATCGGGTTGAAAACAAACTGGTTCAGGAAAGAATTGAACGCGAGGCCAATTTTGACCCCGACTTCTGGCTATTAACCCTTGAAAGTCCAGCAGGCGAGCATGGGTTAAATGTAATTATTCCTGATGTTTGAGAACAGGGACCGTAACTGATCCAAGACTTAATCGTTTTAAGATCTAACTGGCGCGACGTGCACCGATGCGCTCCAGAGCGTTGACAGCCTTGTTGATTGCTGGATTGTTTGAAACGGTACGGGCGCTGCTTGCACGTTTTGTTTCTTCTCCAAACGGGCGATATTGCGGCTTGTTCAGGTCCAAAAGATTAACCTCAGCTCTCCATACGCTAAGCAAAAATGCCATTGCGTCAGAACTTATATTCTGGAACATGCGAGCGAAAGTTCCAAGGGATTGCGAGCGGTCCTCTTCTTCATGGGAGGTGGCATGAATGATAACCTTCAAGCCCTCTTGCGAATTAAGACCAAAGGCGCGAAGCACCACAAACAGCGCTGCGCCGCTGACATCATGGGCAATCTGGCCACAACGTATCTCGTCCATTCCAGTGATTTGCGTTAACAGCTTTGTCACTTCAGGGCGTCGATTTTCCATAAACAGTTTCATTAACGCCCGCGACAGGTCCGCCTTGGCCAAAGAAATTTGCTCAAGGGTGCGTTTTATTGGAGCGTCCGGGGTTTTTCTCAAAGAAAATGCCTCAATGACCTGCAGTCGATCTTCTTCCACCAGATCAAAAAATGCCGGGGCCAATAATGCTGTATCAAAATCTTCACGTCGGGCCAAAGAGCGCGCCACCTTATGATCCATTTGTGCCGAGCGCGCCATTGCATTCAAATAGGGCCCTCTGGGGCGAACTGCTGAATTACCGGCCAGTGCCCTGTAAACCCGTCGACTGTTCAATTGAAACAGTTTGGCCAAGGCGACATTTGGTATGTCATCTCTTGAAGCCAGCGCGGCACAAATTCTGGTGTCGGCAGCGCTTATAATCCCAATCATCGTTTGCTCTGAAAGCGAGGGAGCTTCTCTTAAATAGGAGATCAGATCATCCCCGATATTGGCCACTACCAATTGTTCTAGTTTTGGCGACAAATATTGGGAATAGCCCAAAGTTGAAGCGGCCTTGATCCTTGCGCCCGGTGCAGCGGTTGGGAAAAGTCTGGTCGCTAGTTCTTCGAATTGCTTTATTTCTATTTCGTGGGGTTTTCCACGCCGCGCAAATGCATCGCAAGCGGCAACCAACAACGTGTTGGCGCGATCAATACCTCCAGAATCAATGAGGAGTTGAAAAGTCTCGTAGGGTTGGAAGCCGATCATCTGCGTTTTTCACATATTTTTGAATCAATTGAATTACAGCACCACTATTTATTCCAATTCGTTAGCAGACTGTTAACCTTGACTAACTTTTAATGAAAATATCGCGATAATTCGCTTTTCCTGTGTCAAAGGGGCAAAACGAGATGAGATTTTGCGCTAACAGGTATATTCTTTGGAGAAAATTGTGGAAAAGCCATCGTTGCCCACCACTTGTTTATCGGTCAAGTCCGGCGGTGGGATTTCTGCCATTGTGACTTCATGGCCCCATTTTGTACGTGGACCGGAACTGCCGGATCCGGGATGATCGGAAATTTGATGTTTTCTTTGCGATTTTTTGTCCGAATTGGTCAGATTGCCATAATTTCTCTGGTAATTGCCGCCTGTTCGCCCACCGGAGATTTTGGCCGTGCCAGCCAAATGCCCAAATCGGTATTTGATAGTTTTCCAAACCCTGCCGACCCTGACAATTTTGAATTGGTGCAAAGCGATGAGGAGGTAAAGATGCAAAACCTCATGCAAAGGTTTGTTTCAATAATTGAGGGGCAATCATGGATATATAATATCAGGCTTGGTGCCAGAGTTCTGGCAGGCGCTGTGCCAAATCAAACTGACTATTTTCTCTGGCTAAAATCGCGCCCCTATGCATCTTCATCAGGCAGATATGGCGCGTTGTCAAACGATGTTCAGCTCGACATAATGACCTTGCCTGCTGTGTTTGAAGCGATTTGCCAAGTTCAAAAAACCGATGCCAGAAGAATAACAGCGGCTCAAAATATAAATGATGTCAGCGAACAGGTGTTGCAGGCAATAAGCCTTAGGAACCAAAAAAATCGTGAAACCGTAACAGTTTTTGTCTCGCGAGTTCAGTTTCGTTATGATTCATATTCCTACGCTCTGGAAAATCTTTTGCTTGAAAGCCCAAACGAAATGGCAAGAGAAGTAGACAATCGGCTTAATTTTTTAGCCACCCATGTGCAAACTGCTGTTTCAAACCAGTTTTGTGGCATGTAATTCGAACGCGATCCGCATCAAATATCTCCCTTAATTGCTGGCGCAAACTGCTTTTTCCAATTGCTCTTTATAGCGCTGTTTGACTGCCGGGTGAGATGGAGCAACTCTTAAGACCACAAAAACATCATTGAGTTCTGACTCAACAATCAACAAGCCCTCTTCAATATCCAGTTCCTGATCCGAGAGCATTTTTGTCTGTTCATCGTTGAAAATACCAAGTTTAAGGGACTGGCCGACAATCGAGCGGTTGGTGGTGCCATATACGGCAACTCCTTGCGCATCAAACACAGAAACCGACCAGAAGTCGCCGGGCATCTGGGCACTCAACACGCCAACTCCATTGCTTAAGTCAAGACGGCAGATACCGTATAAAAGCTCCGGGTCCAGTTGTAAGGGGTTTGGCGAGTTGTAGGAAACATCGTCAAGAACCACAATTTTTTCAAAACTGTTCAGAGATAAAACTCTATCCCAGACATTCTCTGCGGCCAGGGAAGGAAGGCTCAATATCGATACCAGATGCACAACCACACCCAGCACCCCCCCGGCAATTATCCACATCAGTGCTCTAAGCATCACAACGCTCTTCAATTATTGCCGGTAGTGTATTTCCCTGCATATCGGCTATGGAAAAAATAGAAGAATCATAAAAATTGAGCACTAGAATAAAATTGCCCTCGCCAGCAATTTCCAGCCAGTTACCGCTGGCCAGAGACGGTCCGACATTTATGGCAAATGAACCATCCTCAGCCCGGTTTATTCGAGCGCTATGCATTGCCATTTCCCCCCATTCAGGCGCAATGGAGGTGCCGTCTTTTTGGGTGGCGGTTAGGGTCCACATTGTTGCCTGGGGGGTGCTGCCATCAATTCGATAAGAACAGTTACGCTGCAGGCGATTTCCGTCACTGTCAATTTCAGCAATAAATTTAATCCCTTCGGCACGGGTCATTTCCAGTGCCCCTGCTCTGGATGCATAGGCTTTGGTATAGGGGTCGGGATTTGGTGAGCCAATTTCCGTCCATGCAACCCAGGGACCAATGCGCAAAGTGCCCCAGATACCACCCTTTTCAAGGGCAAGGTAACTCAACCCGAACCCGACGAGCATCGCGACACCTAAAAACAAAAATAAATTAAACAAAAATCTCAATTTAGTGTGTCCACTTGAGCAATGGGAATGTCGGGTGGGTTTGGCCCGATTGCAGGGTCGGGAATTTCTTTTGGATTTGTTGCATAGGTTTGTTGTTGCTTTAAAGCGTCCCCAAAAATATCAATCAGCGTCAACAGTTTTTGTGCTGCCGGAGCAGATAGATTGGGCGGTCTTTCTGCTTCTGGGTTCTCGCCTTCGTTTGCGCTAGTGACACTGGCAAATGCCCTAGGCTCAAAATCCACTCCAAACAGGGGTTTAACTTCGATATTCGTGTGGGCAAATTCCATGAATTTTTGCCAGATCATCGCTGGCAGTCGACCTCCGGTAAGCCGGTTGGTGGCGCGAAAATTGTCATTACCCATCCACACGGTAGCCACATAATTCCCCGTATAACCGGCAAACCAAGCGTCCCTTGAAGATGATGTCGTTCCGGTTTTTCCCGCCGCTGGCACTCCCTCCACATTGGCCCGCCGACCTGTTCCCGATGTGACCACATTGCGCAAAATTGTATTGATGAACCGCGCAGTTCTTTCTTCAATCAGACGCTCGGAAAAATCTTTTGAACTATCATATTCATAAACGCTTTCTCCGCGTAATGTATCGATAGAGGTTATGCCATAGGAGGTGGCTTTATATCCGCCATTGGCAAATACCGAAAAAGCGGAATTCATATCAATGACCGATGTGGCAGCAACGCCAAGTGCCAGCGATCTGGTAACCGCAAAATCGCTGGTAATGCCAAGCCGCCGAGCCATCTCGGCAATTGGTTTGCGCCCGGTACGAATAGAAAGCGTTACCGGAACAGTGTTGATGGAGCGGGTTAGAGCTGTCATCAGGGTAACATTGCCCCTATAGGAGCGGCCGTAATTGCGTGGACACCAGTTGCCAATACAAACCGGCTGGTCAGAAACCACAGTGGCTGGAGTGTATCCCAATTCTTCAAACGCGGTTGCATAAACAAATGGCTTAAAAGACGAGCCGGATTGACGTGCAGAATCGGTGGCGCGATTAAACTGACTTAGCCCATAATCCAGCCCGCCAACCATTGAGCGGATGGCACCAGCCGGGTCTGAAACAACAATTGCGGCCTGATCAACATCATATTGTTCCCCGTTTTCACGCAATATCGAGGTTACGGCCTGTTCAGCATAAGTCTGCAAAACCGGATCAATTGTGGTTCTAACAACAAACCCCACCGCTTCGCTATTGCCAACGATTTCTTTAACCCGTTCAAACGACCAATCCAGAAAATAATTGGGAGATTCAATATCATCAAATCTCTCGATTGCCTTGGCAGGAATTCTTCGTGCTGCGGTAACCTGCCCCTCGGTCAGATAACCCGCCTCAACCATATTGGATAAAACATCATTGGCCCGTGCTCTTGCTGCCGCCAGATCAATATGGGGAGCATATCTTGAAGGAGCCTTGAACATGCCTCCAAGCATTGCCGCTTCGGCCAGATTTATATCGCGTACCGATTTACCAAAATAGTATTCCGAGGCAGCAGCAACTCCAAAATTTCCTCCTCCAAGATAAGCCCGGTCAAAATATAATTTTAATATTTCGTCTTTTGTATAGCGAGCCTCCAGCCACACAGCTAAAAATGCTTCATTGATTTTGCGCTCTATGGTTTGCTCAGAACTCAGGAACAATAATTTTGCCAATTGCTGGGTTATTGAAGAGCCGCCCTCGACCACTGATTGAGCTTGCACATTGGTTAAAAGGGCACGAAACGTACCCACCACATCAATCCCGAAATGAATGTAAAATCTTCTGTCTTCGGTCGCCAATGTTGCTTTGATCAATTGATCTGGCAGCATATCAAGCTCCACCGAATCATCGGTTCTGATGCCGCGCCTGCCTATTTCATTGCCATAACGATCCAGAAATATGACTGAATAATCCTCAGCCTTGTTAAACCCGCCATAGGCGGTGGCATCAAATGCCGGAAGTGCCAATGCAGTTAATAACACAAGACCAATGGTTAAAAAGCTCAACCCGTCTGAAAATATTTCGACAAACCAGCGTTTGATTCCATAGACGTGAAATATTGACATGAAATCCTGAAATCGGGTGTAAGTTGCCCCGATTGAGAGGATGAAGTCATGAATTGAAGAGTCAATCCAGGCATCAGCCGCAAGAAGCGGCGCTGATTTTTTGCGTTGGTGTTTGTTATAAAACGGGTCTTGCAAAATCTTTTCCTGAAACAGGTAATCAAATTTTAGTCTAACCAATTAGTGTGGTTTCTACCAAATTGGATTTTTTTACTCTACATCTGAATTGCCTGTTTTGTGCTATATCATGCCAAGCGTTTTATTTGCTATAACATTTAAGAGAAATGGTGAAACCCCTCACTGTTAAACTAAGAAATTCCACTAAAAACCGAGATTTCATGGCATTTTGGGAAGAAAAAACTCTGGAGGAATTGTCCCCTTCAGAATGGGAAGCGCTTTGCGATGGCTGCGGGCGTTGTTGTTTGATTAAGCTGGAAGACGAGGACAGCGGTAAAGTCTTTAAATCGGATGTTCACTGCCTGCTATTTGATGCTTCAACCTGTCAATGTTCAAATTATGAAAATCGGCAGGAAATTGTGCCGGACTGCATAAAAATCACTCCGGATAATGCGGGCAAAATCCCATGGATTCCCAAAACCTGTGCCTATAGGCGAATTGCCGAGGGACGGGGGCTTGCATGGTGGCACCCGCTGGTTTGTGGGAACACTGAAGCAATCGTCAAAGTGGGGGTTTCAGTGCTTGGCCGCACTGTGGATGAGCAGGACGTAAGGGCCGGGGAATGGGAAGACCATGTGGTTGATTGGCCCGATTGGCAGCCAAAGGAAACCTGAGCGTTCCCAAAAAAAGTGGGTACCGGTTTTTTGTTTCGGGAACGCGAAAGACAAGT
>CAZMVQ010000073.1:7486-11718 GCA_964569865.1 uncultured Devosia sp. | reverse complement strand
CAGACCGATAATCAGGTGGACGAATTGGACCGGATTGTTGATGTATTTAAGTTGGTAGAGGGTGCGGGACAAAGATCTGGCGCACCTGCGCCACAGCAGGCCGCACCCAGGCAGGGCATCAAGCAGATACAGGCCAAGGTTTCCAAAGCGGCGAAATCCTATCTGTCTGAAGGAAGTGCGGCCGTGAACAGTGAATGGGATGAGTTTTAAACCTCACGCTAAAACAATAAATTGACAAGGGGCGCTAAATTTGGCGCCCCTTTTCTTTTGTTGTGTCAAAAATTGCTATTGATTATAAAAGCTCTATCGTTTGGTGTTGACCGCATGGTTTGCATATGAGCACATGCGCCGGGCCTGTGATCTAAATTATTTTTTGGGGGATGCACTTGAGCACTGATTCAATAATTGAAGTTAATAGTGTTTCGAAGAATTTTGGCGGAGTTATTGCCGTCAATGAGTGTTCTTTAAAGGTTGCAAGGGGCTCGATCACTGGTCTGATCGGTCCTAACGGGGCTGGCAAAACCACCCTGTTCAATATGGTTGCAGGAACCACCACTCCCAGTTCTGGAAATATAATTTTTGACGGCGAGGATATTACCGGGTTTGACCCGCATATTCTGTTTGGCCGGGGTATGCTCAGGACCTTTCAGATTGCCCATGAATTCTCCCAGATGAGCGCTATGGAAAATCTGATGATGGTGCCGGGTGATCAGCCCGGAGAGCATTTGCTTGATGTTTGGTTGCGGCCATCTCTGGTGCATAGTCGTGAATTGGAAGTGCGCCAAAAAGCAAAAGACGTAATAGACTTCTTAAAACTTGATCACATCAAAAATGAGTTGGCGGGCAATCTTTCGGGGGGGCAGAAAAAGCTGCTGGAACTTGGGCGCACCATGATGGTTGATGCCAAGCTGGTATTGCTGGATGAGGTTGCCGCCGGAGTAAATCGCACATTGCTTAAAGATCTGGCGCATAATATTGAGCGCATGAATAAAGAACTGGGATATACGTTTTTTGTTATTGAACACGATATGGATTTGATCGCCAGACTTTGCGATCCGGTAATTGTCATGGCGCAGGGGCAGGTTATTGCCCAGGGCCCCATGGAAGAA
Organism: uncultured Devosia sp.; assembly: GCA_964569865.1. GTDB lineage: Bacteria > Pseudomonadota > Alphaproteobacteria > Rhizobiales > Devosiaceae > DROE01. Next base: position 10,609 of record CAZMVQ010000073.1, on the reverse strand, counting down.
ATTCGCAAAAATCCTGAAATTATCGAAGCCTATTTTGGCACACCGGTGGAGGCATAAAAATGGCACTGGTAGCGCTTGAAAATGTCGAAGCGGGATATGGGGGAGCACCCATTCTCAAGGGCATAAATATGGCGATTGACGCCAGTGATATCGGGGTCATTGTCGGGCCAAACGGGGCCGGAAAATCCACAGCTCTAAAGTCAATATTTGGATTGCTCAAGGTTAGCTCCGGGGTCGTGATGTTTGATGGTGAAAATGTCACAAATTCGCTGCCCGACCGGTTGGTACCCAAGGGTTTGAGCTTTGTACCGCAAGAACATAATGTTTTTACGACCATGAGTGTGCATGAAAATTTAGAGATGGGGGCGTTTATTCGCCGCGATGATTTTACCGACACTTTGGATTCAGTTTATGAAATGTTTCCTCCCCTGAAGGAAAAGCGCAATCAGCCTGCTGGTGAATTGTCCGGGGGACAACGTCAGATGGTGGCCATGGGGCGGGCTTTGATGAGCCAGCCAAGATTATTATTACTTGATGAGCCATCAGCGGGATTATCTCCACGCTATATGTTGGAAATTTTTGAGCAGATTGTAAAAATCAACGCCTCAGGGGTGGGCATATTAATGGTTGAGCAAAATGCCCGACAGGCGCTAGAATTTGCTTCCAAAGGATTTGTGCTGGCCAATGGGCAAAACAGATTTTCTGGTTCCGGACGTGAACTTCTGGACGATCCGGAAGTGGCAAAAAGCTTTTTGGGCGGGTAAAATGAACGAACTTATTTTCTTTGTGAACAAGGTTTTGGTGTCTGGAATGGTGCTGGGTTCTGTCTATGCGCTTGGTGCGGTGGGCATAACATTAATCTTTGGGATCCTTAGATTTGCCCATTTTGCCCATGGGGATCTGATGACCCTTGGTGCCTTTGTGACGTTTATTTTGACAATTTTGGCGACGGCTCTCGGCATTGTAGTTCCTATTCCTCTGGCAATCCTTGTATTGCCTCTGGCCATGGTAATTGCCGCCGGACTGGCCCTTGGGATCGATAAAGGGTTTTATGAACCTTTGAGGAAAAGGGGAGCAAAGCCGGTTATTCTGTTGATTGCATCAATTGGTGTTACCCTGATGATTCAGGGGTTAATCCGTCTTTTTTCAGGGGTTTCAACCCGCAGTTTCTATGCGGATACACCCAAGCAGATTTTTCGTATTGATATGTCGTTTTTAGGGGCAAGCAGGCCAATTGTTATCACAGAGCCTCAGGTCTGGATGATTGGGCTGACAATTATTGCGGTGCTGGCCTTACATTTTTTTCTGACCCGTTCGCGCTTGGGCAAGGGTATGCGGGCCATGGCCGATAATGCAGATCTGGCACAGGTTTCTGGCATAAATACCAAGCTGGTGGTGCGGGTGACATGGATTATTGCCGGATCGCTGGCCTGTCTGGCAGGCACCATGCTGGCCCTTGATGTGACACTAAAACCTGATCTGGCGTTTAATATTATATTGCCGATTTTTGCCGCTGCCATTGTTGGCGGGCTTGGTCAATCCTATGGGGCGATCGCCGGGGGATTTCTGGTTGGATTTGCCGAGACCATGGCGGTATTTAACTGGGCGGTATTATTGCGCCCGTTCAGAGCCGGGTTGCCGGACTGGATACCCAATGATCTTTCTATTGTTCCCACGGAATATAAACTAACGGTGGCATTTACAATTTTGATCATTGTATTGCTGGTTAAACCGACCGGTCTGTTCAAGGGAGTTTCCTCATGATCAGACGGGCGGCATTATTGTATTTTGGTTTGGCGGGTCTGATAATTCTGGTCGCGCTGGTGATGGGTGCGCCATTTACTGTGCGGCTAAGCGTTGAAGCGCTGGCGCTTTCGCTCATTGCTCTGGGCCTTAATATCCAATGGGGATATGGGGGGCTGTTTAATTTTGGGGTGATGGGCTTTATCATGGTGGGCGGGTTTGCCGTAACTTTTATTTCTGTCCCGGTAAATATGGAGTTTTGGAGTTCTGAAGGGCCATATATGCTGCTTAAGGCCTTGATTGCCGCAGGTATCGGGGCTTTGCTGATAATGGGCGCTAACCGGTTGCATCGGCTTGGGGCAACGCCGGGGTGGCATCGGAGTGCACAGGTGGCGGCCTGGATCGTTGCCTATATAATGTATCGCTCGCAGATTGATCCGGCAGCGAAATATATTGAAGCAGAAGCCGGATTTGTTGGTGGCCTTGGATTGCCGGTGATCTTTGGCTGGATGTTTGGCGGATTATTGGCGGCCGGAATTGCCTATATTATCGGCAAAATCGCTCTGGGTCTAAGGACCGATTATCTGGCCATTGCCACCATTGGAATTTCAGAAATCATTCGCGCTTTGATAAAAAATATGGATTGGCTGACCAGAGGCACGCTAACGGTTTCACCGGTGCCTTGGCCGGTGCCGCGCCCTCAGGATTATCAGGCATTTGGAGTTGATACGTTCAACTCGTTTGTATTTGCCAGAGCCGGGTATCTGGCGGTGGTGATAGTTGTGGTAATTATTGCGCTGTTTCTTATCCAGAGGGCCTATGGGGGGCCGTGGGGGCGGATGATGCGGGCTATTCGCGATAATCATATTTCGGCGGCCTCCATGGGCAAAGATGTAAAATCGCGCCAGCTCGAAATATTTATTTTCGGCGCGGTGTTGATGGGAATTGGCGGGGCGATTTTAACCTCTTTTGCGCAGATTTATGACCCCGGTGGTTATCAGCCGATCAATCATACCTTTATCATCTGGGTGATGGTGATTGTCGGCGGGGCTGGAAATAATTTCGGGGCGCTGTTTGGCGGGGTGTTTATCTATATTGTCTGGGTATTGTCCGAACCTATCAGTCAGGCAATGTTTATAAATATTTCCCAACTTTCTGAAGGGGTGGGCTGGGGAGCAATTCCCGGTATTGAAAGCCGCTCTTTGCAAATGCGGGTATTTGTGCTGGGGCTGGTTATTACGCTGGCCCTAAGATATGCGCCCAAGGGGCTAATCCCTGAGGTAGTTCGAAAATAAAAGGTAGTGTCATGACGCAGCATTTATGTTTTGCATGTGGCGGGACATTTGCCGACACTGATGGACCTGTGCACAAGTATATGGC
>CAZMVQ010000073.1:0-7386 GCA_964569865.1 uncultured Devosia sp. | reverse complement strand
GCCGGGCTGCTGGGCAGCGTTTGGGCAGGTGTTGGAACGCGAATATAGCGATGCGACCTATTTTGAAGTGCATCGCTTAAGTGTGGATGCTTACGCGGTGCAGCATCCGGGAACTCCCTCAAAACAAACCATTGGATCTATCGGGGTGCATCTTATTCGCTTGTGCCTGTTTCATGAATATGGTTTGACCCCCGAGCGCGCCAATGACGCAATGGTAAAAGCGAGTAAAAACAAAGAAAACTTTATCTGGCTTGAGCCGCCCTTATCGCTGGGAAAAATTACTGTTGCCAATGTGGTAGAGGCGGGCGGTGTTGAACAGCATAAAACGCTGGTGAGGGCGTGGGCAAAAGAGGCGTGGGAAGCGTGGGCGCACCATCATGAGCAGGTGCGGCAGTGGATTGAGGTAAGTTAGGGACAAAATATAAAAAAAGCCCGGAACCGAAGTTCCGGGCTTAAATTTTTGATCTGAAAGATAATCAGACCTACATGGCAGCGCCAACTTCAATGAATGAGCCGTCATTGACAATCATTTCAACAATGGTGCCTGGAACGTCTCCTGCTTCATCAAATTCATGCTGGCCAGATGCGCCTTCATAATTGATGTCTTTGCCTTCAGCCAACAGAGCAACAGCTTTTGCCCATTCGCCCGGAAGAATAACTTCACCCGGAGCTGTGGAAACTGCGCGAACCGAAGCGGCAAGACCTTCACGATCGTTGGAGCCTTTTGCCTCAATGGCCAGAGCCAGAATAAAGGCGGCATCATAGGCCTGAGGGGCAAAGATTGCAGTTGGATCAAGACCGGCAGCACTTGCAAGTTCAGTATAAAGTGCAGCGCCGGGAAGATCGGGTGTGCCGGGCTTGGTGGCAATCATGCCCTCAACTGCTCCGGTATCAATGCCGGTGAACAATTCATTGCCCACCATGCCGTCACCGCCGATATAGGTGGTGAAATCACCAGCTTCTACGGCTTGGCGCAACATTGTCTGTCCGGAACCGTTGGCATAGGCCAGAACCACAAGATTTTGTGCGCCGGTTGCTGCTAGTGATCCAAGTTCTGCGCGGTAATCAGCTTTACCATCTTCATGACCTTCAGATGCTGTAACAGTGCCGCCATTGGCTTCAAAAGAAGCACCTAGTGCATCTGCAAATCCTTTGCCGTAATCATTGTTTACATAGGCAACGGCAATTTCTGTAATGCCTTTTGAAAGCAGCAATCTTGCCAATACGTCGCCCTGATAGGCATCAGATGGCGCGGTGCGGAATACCAGATCATTGTCATCAATCTCTGAAAGAGATGGAGCAGTTGATGCCGGTGAAATCAAAACCACATTTCCCGGGATGCCGGCAGTGTTGGCAGCGGAAATAGTGGCTCCGGAACAAAGTGCGCCAACAATTGCCACCACCTGATCGGTGTTGACCATTTTATCGGCAGCGTTACCGGCAGCGGTTGCATCGGCGCAGGTTGTATCAGCGGAAGAAATTTCAAGGGTAGTACCAAGAATACCGCCCTGGGCGTTAACTTGATCAACGGCAAGTTTTGCGCCGTCAAAAATTGGTGGAGTCAGGCTTTCGATGGGGCCGGTAAAGCCACCCAAAAAGCCAAGTTTGACTTGTGCCACAGCGGGGCTTGTGGCGCTTAATGCACTGATTGCCAGTGCGGCTAAAATTGATTTTTTAAAAATCTGCATGGTTTTCCTCGACAGTTTTAGTGGACCACATATGCGCGCCGCCTTCTGTTGTGCGACCTGCAATTGTGGCAGACAGGGTTTTAAGGTCCGAAAAAAATCGGATCACTGGATTTAACTTTGCACACTTTTATAGCAAGAGTCATCACCGCAAGAAAAAATCTCGTCACAAGCGAAAATCCTGACGTCATTCACTTCAAAATGCGAATTCTGGTATTGTCTAACAATGCCGATGGTGCAATTCTTGGCGGCGACAGAATTTTCGATTCATAAAAAAAGCAAAACGGAGTTGCGCGGATGAATAAATCTATCAAAAAATGCGCATTTGCTTTTATTGCTGCTGCCGGGTTTTTTCTTGGGCAAGCGCTGCCGGTTTTTACTCAAGAGGTGCAAGAGGGCACAGGTCAAGTGGTGCAAGAGGGCACAAGCAGCATTGTTGAGGTGAAGGGCAATTGTGGAAATCGCCCTCTTTCCCTAGCCAGCATGCAATGGCCATCCTCAAAAATCCTGGCCTATATTCATGCAAAAATTCTATCCTTGGAATTTGGTTGCAGGGTCGAAGTAATTCAGGGGGAAATGTCGGCGCTAATTTCGTCAATGGCTGCTGCCGGCGAGCCGGCAATAGTTCCCGAAGTTTGGATAACGCGGGTTGCTGAGGTGTGGAATGGTGCAATAGAAACCGGACGGGTTCGCCAGGAGGGGAGAACTTTTGATGTGGCAGTTTTGGAGGGGTGGTATTTACCGCCCCATCTAAAAGAGCGGTTGCCGGGGGTAAATTCAATCGCAGATTTGAAGGAATTTGCATCTGAAATACGTGGCGGGGGGCAAAAGGTCCGATTTATTTCTTGTCCGGCAGACTGGGCCTGTTCAATAATAAATAGAAACCTGTTGCGCGCCCTTGGTCTGGAAAATGAATTTGAAATCATCGTGCCGCAAAACCGTTTTGAAATGGATGTTTTGATCGGAGAGGCGGTTTCTAAAAATCAGGCGGTGGTATTTTATTATTGGCAGCCCAACGCAATTTTGGCCCAGTTCGATTTTTTTGCTCTGGATATGGGTGAATTCAATGGCGAAAACTTTCTATGTCTGGCGCAAAGCAATTGTTTTGACCCGCAATTATCAAGTTTTGCTGACGAGAAGATATTTTTTGTCACCGCAGATTGGGTGGTGCAAGAAGCCCCGATAGTTACGAATTATATTCGCAGAGCGACTTTGCCGATAGGTGAAATGAACTTGATTTTAAGCTGGCAGGCTGAAGGGGAAATGAGTTTTGAGCAGTTGGCTCAGCGCTTTGTTGAAGAAAGAAATCAGGTCTGGGGAGCATGGATCGAAGGGCTTTAGTGCGATTCCAATTTGTTTTTGTGGCTTGCGTAAAAAAATATTTAATTTTTAAGCTATTGATATTATTAGCCTTTACGGATTACGTTCTCTTTTTGTTCGAAAACTGGATTGACAGATAAATTTTCAGCTTCTAGGCTGAACGGATCATGAAATTTTTTATAAAAAGGCGCACGAAATGTTTTTTCGTATTCTAAAATTGATAACCCGTATTTCTGGTATAACTGGTTTTGTCGGCGTAATGGCGCTGGCTGGCGTTGGTACGGCTCAGGCAGCTTCAGATGCCCCGTTGTGCGGAACAGACAAATTAATTGATATTGCTGAAATGAATTGGCCGTCGGCGGCAGCGCTGGCCCAAATTCACGCCATTATCCTTGAAAAGGGGTATGGTTGTAATGTGGAAATCGTTTTAGGTGATACGGTTCCCACGTCTGCTTCTTTGCTGGCCAGAGGAACGCCCGCTATTGCACCGGAATTGTGGACTGGTACAATTCAGGAAGCCTGGGATAAAGGTGTTGCAGATGGTTCTGTGGTGGTTGCCGGTTTGGCAATCTCTGATGGTGCGGTTGAGGGATGGTGGATTCCCAAATACGTGGCGGACGCTAATCCGGGCTTGAAAAGCGTTGAGGATTTACCCGATTATGCGCAATTGTTTGCTGACCCGGATGAGCCGGACCAAGGGCGGTTTATTTCTTGCCCACCGGGGTGGGGTTGTGAAATTGGCAACGCGGCACTGTTTGAAGCCTATGAACTTGAGGACAGTTTTAACCTGTTCTCGCCCGGTTCAGGTGGAAATCTTGATGCAACAATTGCCCGGGCGTTTATACGCGAAGAGCCGATTGTATTTTACTATTGGGGACCAACGGGTCTAATGGGAAAATATGACATGGTGCAGCTGACAATGCCCCCCTATAACGCTGAAATTTGGAATTGCAATACAGATGTCAATTGCCAACCCAAAGGTAAAAGTTCATTTGCCACGCCACCTGTTGTGGTTGCTACGGCATCCTGGCTGGCTGAGGAGGCACCAAATGTTGCTGCATATTTGGGCAATGTTGCTTTGAACAATGTACAGATTTCCAGAATGCTTACCTGGGGTGATGAAAACAAAGCAAGTTCACTGGAAACAGCGATGAATTTCCTTGAAACCCAGAGTGATATATGGAGCGGCTGGGTGCCAGAGGAAGTTGCGGCTGCGGTAAAAGCCAGCCTTTAGAAACGTTAAATGAACTTACATCAGGGGCGGCCGGGCATAATGATGTTGGGCCGCCCTTTTGATGAGCAAGACTGAATCTGAGTTGCTTGGTCTTTGATGGGGGATAAATGTTTCCTGAAATAATTGAAACTAGACCAATTCGTATCTGGATTGATGACGGTTTGGACTGGATGGTTAGAAATTGGGGAGATGCATTTGAAGCCGGTGCATATCCATTGTTGGTATTGCTCAATACCATTCAGCAGTTTTTGCTTTTTGTGCCATGGTGGCTGATAATTCTTGTATTGGCTGGGGTTGCGTTTTTGGCCACTCGGCGCTGGGCATTGCCCATTGTTGTGGTGATTGCTCTTTTGCTGGTCGGTGTAATGGAGCTTTGGGAAGATGCCATTAAAACCATGGCACTGATGATTGCGGCTACGTTAACAACCATATTTTTTGCCTTGCCGATGGGGATTGCCATGTCCCGCTCTGCTTTGTTGCGCGGAATAATCCGGCCAATTTTGGACTTGATGCAAACCCTGCCCAGCTTTGTTTATCTTATTCCTGTGGTGATGATTTTTGGTCCGGGCAAGGTGCCAGCGCTGATCGCAACGATCGTATATGCGGCACCGCCTCTGGTGCGTCTGACGGATTTGGGGATAAGGCTAGTTGATCGCGAAACTATGGAGGCGGCGCAGGCCTTTGGCGCCACTTCGCGTCAAAAACTGTTTGGTGTACAAATACCACTGGCCCTGCCCACTATTCTAGCAGGGATAAATCAGACAACCATGATGGCGTTGGCGATGGTGGTTATTGCTTCAATGATTGGTGCGGGTGGACTTGGATATCAGGTATTACAGGGAATTGGGCGGTTGGAAGTCTCGCGTGGTTTGTTTGCCGGGCTTGGCATTGTGGCGCTGGCAATAATTTTTGACCGGATCACCCAGGCTTTTGGAAAACAATTGCAACAGCGTATTGGATTGTCGGAATATAAGTCATGAATGAGCAAGTAGTAATTGAGTTAAAAAACATCACAAAAATATTTGGTGAAAGGCCTGAGGAAGCCTTGCAGTTGCTCAAAAAGGGTTTGTCAAAGAGCGATGTGCAGGCCAAATCGGGGCAGGTGGTTGCTCTTAATGATGTATCCTTGAGCGTAAACCGGGGAGAAGTATTTGTGGTGATGGGGCTTTCGGGGTCCGGTAAGTCCACACTTATTCGTCACATCAACCGTTTGATCGACCCTACTTCGGGATCTGTTGTTGTGAACCAGCGCGATATACTGGGTATGGCGGTGGAAGATTTAAGAACTTATCGCCGCACCGAGATAGCGATGGTTTTTCAGAATTTTGGATTGTTGCCCCATCGAAGCGTGTTGGAAAACGTTGCCTATGGACTTGAAATACGGGGGGTGAGCAAGCCTGAGCGAAGTAAAACTGCAAATGAATGGATTGAAACGGTTGGCCTTAAGGGTTACGAAAATTCTATGCCTCATGAGCTTTCCGGGGGGCAAAAACAACGGGTGGGACTGGCGCGGGCCCTAGCTATGGATAGCGGTGTATTGCTGATGGATGAGGCGTTTTCAGCTCTTGATCCTTTAATTCGCTCGGACATGCAGGAGCAACTGCTCTATCTGCAAAAGAAATTAAAAAAGACAATATTTTTTATCACTCACGACTTTAACGAAGCCATTCGTCTTGGGGACCGGGTTGCGTTGTTAAACGATGGTGAACTGGTACAGATTGGCCGACCGGACGAAATAATTCTGCAGCCAGCAAATGAATATGTGGTGGATTTTGTACGGGACGTAAACCGGGCCAGAGTTATTAAAGTTGGAGCAATTATGGACAGAAATCTTTCATCCCCATGTGAAGTTGCTGTGCAGCAATCCACAAGCTGTGAAGATGTTTTGCCTTTGTTTGCTACTCATGATTGGGTGGGTGTTGTCGACGAAGAGGATCGGCGTGTAGGTTCCATAAGCGCCAAGCAGGTAATTTCTGCTCTGGCTCGACATCAGGCGACAATCACATAGGGCAATTGTGCTGCGTGTTTTTGCGGATGGGTTTTTTGACCTCTATTGCGAATGCTGATACCCCGTGGCAATAGAATTCCGTGCAATAAATTTTGGCGATTGAATTGGTTGTATTGGTGCAAATAGCTCAAACAATAATTAGTGGAGACAGCAATGGAACTTAGAAAAATTAATGCTGATTTGAGCGTTTCTCCACAAATCGATGTGGGGGATGTTCAAAAAATCAAGGATGCCGGTTTTACAACAATCGTTAATAATCGTCCGGACGGGGAAGAAGATGATCAGCCTTTGTGGGCGGATATTGAGGCCGAAGCAAAAAGGGCAGGGCTGAAATTTATCAACTTGCCGGTGGTCAATGTTGCCCAGACTCCAGAAGTTGTCGAGCAGACAGGCAAGGTTATAAGTGAGGCGAGCGAGCCGGTGTTGTTATACTGTCGCTCCGGCACTCGGTGTACCCAGATATGGGCGTTGACCCAAATCAATATACTTCCCAAGGAAGAAATTCTCAAAACTGCCCTTGAAGCCGGATATGATCTTTCACGGTTTCTAAGAGACTTCTGATTTTTGGGCTCCTGCCCTTCAACCGTCTGTTTTGCTTGGCAAAAGTTTTGTGCAATTTTTGCTAATTAGTCTTACCCTTTGAAAAGAAGTGTCATGTCAATTAAAAAAATCCTTGTTGCCAATCGTTCAGAAATAGCCATCAGGGTTTTTCGTGCAGCCAATGAAATGGGTATCAAAACCGTTGCGGTATTTGCTGCAGAAGACAAGCTGGCTCTGCACCGGTTCAAGGCAGATGAGGCATATCTGATCGGGGAGGGAAAAGGCCCGGTTGAGGCTTATTTGCAGATTGAAGAATATATAAGAATTGCCAGAAAAAGCGGAGCTGATGCCATTCACCCCGGATATGGTTTGCTTTCTGAAAGTCCCGAGTTTGTTGATGCCTGTGAGGATGCGGGAATAATATTTATTGGCCCAAAGGCTGAGACAATGCGCTCTTTGGGCAATAAAGTTGCAGCGCGCAATATGGCGATGGAAAACGATGTGCCGGTGGTTCCAGCCACTGATCCGTTGCCAAAAGATATTGAAGAATGTGCAAAGCTGGCTAAAAAAGTTGGCTATCCGCTTATGCTCAAGGCCAG
>CAZMVQ010000072.1:0-12031 GCA_964569865.1 uncultured Devosia sp. | reverse complement strand
TTCCACAACCAAAACATTGAAAACACATAGCAAAAAAACCTCTCTTGAACTTGCATTGATAAAGCGACAAAATCAAATGCGGGTTCGGATTAGTTGGTCATGTGCAAACAGGTTGCGGTTTTTTATCAATACAAATTGAACCAATGAGATCAAACAAGAAGTTTATCGAAGCTGAAATGAAAAACTGTCTAGTAAGTTTAATGGCCGCAAGGTGATATTAAGTCGATATTATATGGATTGTTAGCAATTTAATTGCTCTGCAATTTTGCTGCTCGCGATTGACAATCTTTATAATTTTAGTCATACCAAAATCAATAAGGAGTAAGGCATGAGCGAAAAATATTGTGTGCTGGGTTTGGGCATCATGGGAAGTCGCGTTGCTGCTCGTCTGGCAAAAAATGGCTATGATGTTGTTGGCTGGAACCGGACTTTAGGGCCTCATCTTGATGATCTGGCAAAAACCGTTCCCCTTGCTTCTTCTCCTTGTGAAGCTGTGCAAGATGCTGACATCATCCTGATGTTTTTGCATGATGGCCCCGCCGTTCGTCAGGTACTAATCGAAAATGGTGCTGCTGACTGCATAAAGGCGGGTTCCTTGCTGGCAGATATGGGCACAAATACTCCTGATGATGCCCGTTTTATCTCGGCTAATATTCCCAAAACCATAAGATTTGTTGATGCTCCTGTTTCCGGTGGTCCCAAGGGTGCTGAGAACGCAACAATGTCAATATTTTTGGGATGCGCTAAATCCGATCTTGATCTGGCCAAAAATGCCCTTGGCGCGGTTGGCCGCGTTACTCATATGGGAGAAGTCGGGACCGGGCAGGCGGCCAAACTTGCAAACCAGATTATTGTTGCCTGCACCATTGCCGGATTAGGTGAAGGAGTGGCCTATGCCGAGGCTCTTGGCATAAAAGCAGAAAGCCTTTTTTCGGCCATGCAGGGCGGTCTGGCCGATAGTGAAATTCTTCAAATCATGGGGCCTCGAATTGCCAGCGGTGATTTTTCTCCCCATGGGCGGGCAGCAACTCATCTAAAAGATCTGGACTGTGCCTTTTCTCAATTGGAAGGTGTTGAGGAAAAGCTAAAGGCCGCCGCCACCGCTAAAAATTATCTGCAAACGCTAGTTGATGGAGGTGAGGACCTTGATCATTCGGCCATGGTTATTGCCGCCAGAGCAGCATTGGCAACCGACACAAGCTAAAAACAAACCCTGATATTCAATCTGATTTACACTCCCAAAATTGACGAGGAAACCATGAAAAAAAATCTTATGCGCCGCCATGTGGGCAAAACCCAATGTGAAGTTTCAGTGCTTGGTCTGGGTGGTGCGCCCCTTGGCAATCTGTTTGAAGTTCTGCCTGAAGAGCAGGCTCTGGGCACCGTTGCTGCGGCCTATGATGCGGGAGTGGGCCATTTTGATATGGCTCCTCAATATGGTCACGGGGTTGCCGAACATCGGTTTGGTCATATTTTACGCCATAAAGAGCGCTCAAGTTTTACCCTGTCCACCAAGGTTGGCCGTTTGTTAAAACCGGCCCGCGATGGTGATTTCAAGCGCGGCAGCTGGAAGGGTGGATTGCAGTTCAAAATCGTGCACGACTATACCTATGATGGCGTTATGCGCTCGGTTGAAGATAGTTACCATCGTTTGGGCATGAACCAGATTGACATTGCCCTGATCCACGATGTGGATGTGGCCCATCATGGTGATGATTATGATGCCAAGTTTAAAGAGGCCATTGAAGGGGCGGTTCCGGCGCTGACAAAACTTCGCGATGCCGGAGTGATCAAAGCCATCGGCATTGGTGTCAATGAAGTTGGCCCCAGCGTTCAATTTGCCAAAAATTCCCAACTGGATTGTTATATGTTGGCCGGACGATATTCTCTATTGGAGCAGGATGGCTTGGAAGAACTTTTTCCCCTGGCTGAAAAACAGGGTTTTTCCTTTTTGATTGCCGGGCCATTCAAGTCTGGCATTTTGGCCACCGGAGCCACCCCCGGTGCCACCCATGATTATCGCGCGGCCTCTGATGCCGTTGTTGAAAAAGTCAATCGTTTGAGTGAAATCTGCCAACGGCACAACACTCCACTGGCCGCCGCCGCCATTCAGTTTCCTCTGGGGCAGGAACGTGTGGCCTCGATTGTCACCGGAGCGGTTAAGCCCGAAGAGATAGAGCAAAATGTAGAACTGATGGCCCATAATATCCCTAATGATTTGTGGGCTGAGTTGCGCCACGAGGGACTAATCAACGAAGCAGCGCCTATTCCCAAAGGCCCGTTTGCATGAATATGGATACGCCTGAAGTTTTCTATAAAACCAACGCCATATTGGGTGAGGGACCATTATGGGATCACAGGCAAAATGCTTTGTTCTGGATTGATATTTCGCGACCGGCGGTGTTTCGCCAAGGTCTGAAAAATGGGCAAACCGGCTATTGGCCAATGCCATCTGCGGTTGGTGCCATTGGCTTGAGCACCAATAATCAGCTTTTGGTGGCGCTGGAAAATCAGCATATTTGCCTGCTGGATTTGCAAAGCGGTGACTTGCAAACCATTGCCAACCCGATTGCAGATTTTGAACTACAGGAAATTGGGGGCAGATATAATGATGGCCACGTTGACCAAAAGGGCAATTTTTGGGTTGGGTGGCTGACCCATGATCGTAAAAATCCCGGCGCTTTGTTCCGTATGGATTCTAATGGAAATGTAAAAAAAATCCTTGATGATCCGGTGGCGCCAAATGGCATTGGATGGTCGCCGGACGGCAGAACAATGTATGTCACGGATTCTCATATCAACACCATCTGGGCCTATGATTGTGATCTGGAAAGTGGTGAGCTGGGCAAGCGCAAAATGTTGGCCCATCAGGATCGTAACATGGGGATTTTTGACGGTTTGAGCGTTGATGCAGATGGCAATATATGGAGCGCGCTTTATGGGGGAGGTGCGGTGGTGAAACTATCCCCTGATGAAGAATTGCAGGGTGGGCCAGAGATAGCCGGAATAAAACTGCCGGTAAATCTGGTCACCAGCTGTTGTTTTGCAGGGGATGACCTTAAAACTATGGTCATCACCACAGCCGTTCGCAATCAGTCTGAAACGGAGCTGCAAAAATACCCCCTGTCCGGCTCCCTGTTTCGCCTGCAAATGTCCACGCCGGGATTGCGCGAAACAGCATTTGATTATGCCGGGGATAGTTCAGACTGATCTTTATTTGGCTCTATATCAGTAATCCGGGTTAGATAGTTATTCTTGGTTCGCTTTAGTGCATCGCTCCACTGATTTTGGGGCTGGCGTTTGGCCTCGGCAGTGGAAATTTCCAACTCATCAAAACCACACCTTATTGCCAGCGGATATTGATCTGCAATCATCGGGCCTTTTAGGCGCAAAATTCCCTTAAAACCTAATGAGCGAAGTTTTTTGGCCAAAGAAAAAGCCCGACCGTCATTAAATGCCAATACTCTTATTACGATCATCTCAATATTCGTATTTGTAAAATCAGCGGGCTTGAAATTTTCTGCAGCTTCCAGCTCGATTACCGAGGCAGATTTTTGATTTGCTGACAGATTAAATTCTCCATCCTTTATGATTATAGTGTTTTGATCTTGTGCAAACTCAAGCGACATTCTGGCTCTCCTTCTTTGGATAAAGCGCCTCGACAAACGGGGCGTGACCAAGCCGTTTGAGACAGGCTAAAAAGCTTTCGTCCCTGCTTGTGCGCAGGTCCAGATAGGCAGCAATCAGCCTCTCGATGGCAGGCAAAAGTTCTTCGGCGCTAAATCCTCGCCCGGCCCTTTTTCCGATTTCCATAGAAAGGTCGGCGGCTCCGCCAAGGGTGATTTGATAATTTTCAATCCCCCCTTTTTCTAGACCCAAAATGCCGATATGGCCCAGATGATGATGTCCGCAGGCATTTATGCAGCCGGAAATTTTCAGCTTTATATCGCCGATCTCATGCTCGAGTTTTAACTCATCAAAACGGCGTGAAATATCCTTGGCAACAGGAATGGAGCGGGCGGTGGCCAAAGCGCAATAATCCATTCCGGGGCAGGCAATAATATCGGAAATCAAACCAATATTTGCACTTGCCAGATCTGCCGCCTGCAAAAGTTTATAAACTTCAGGTAAATGGCGTTTTTGAACATGGGGCAGAATGATATTTTGCTCATGGGAAACCCGAAGTTCATCATGGCTGAACCTTTGCGCAATATCAGCCAGAACCCGCATTTGTTCAGATGTGGCATCACCCGGAGTTTGTCCGATACTTTTTAGCGATACCGTAACAATTGCATAATTTTCGCACCTGTGCTTGGCGATATTTCTTTTCACAAAGACATCAAATTGTGGGTTTACTGACTGTTCTACTTCAAAATTTTCATAGGTGCTTTGCGCAAAATCCGGTGCCAAGAATCTTTTATCTATGGCTGCGATTAACTCATCGGACGGACGTTGAAATTCTGATTTCTGGAGCTTGAAATTTTCCTCCACCTGTCGGGTGATTTCTTCAATTCCCGTTTCGTGAACCAGGATTTTTATCCGTGCTTTGTACTTATTGTCGCGGCGGCCGCCCAGATTATAAACCTGCAAAATTGCCTCTATATAAGGCAACAGATCGGCCCTTGGCAAAAACTCCCTTATTGTATGTCCGACAAAGGGCGAGCGCCCCAGCCCACCGCCAATAATCACCTGATAGCCAGTTTCACCTTGTTTATTGCGCAAAATCCTCAGACCAATATCGTGGGCCTTGATTACGGCGCGATCGTTTGGCGATCCGGTGATGGCAATCTTGAATTTGCGCGGCAAAAACTGAAACTGGGGATGATCAGTTGACCATTGGCGCAGCAGTTCTGCGCTGGGGCGCGGGTCTTCAATTTCGTCAATTGATGCTCCGGCGAAATGGTCGGCTGTGACATTTCTGATGCAATTACCAGAAGTCTGAATGGCATGCATTTGCACATCGGCCAGAGCATCTAAAATATCGGCGACATTCTCCAACTTTGGCCAGTTGAACTGAATGTTTTGGCGAGTGGTAAAGTGGCCATATCCCTTGTCCCAGCGATCGGCGATATAGGCGAATTTTCGCATCTGATCGGAGTTCAAACTGCCATAGGGAATGGCGATCCTGAGCATATAGGCATGCAATTGCAGGTATAGCCCGTTCATTAAACGCAGGGTTCTAAATTCCTCTTCGTTTAATGATCCGCTCAGGCGTTTTTCGATCTGTTCGCGAAACTGCAACACTCGTTGGCGGACAAATTTTTGATCAAATTCATTATACGCATACATTTATGCAACGCCTTGTTGATTACTAATTTCCTGCTTGCCATGGAAATAGTTTGATGGCCCTTTAGTGCGAAATTTTTCACGGAAATGTAAAAGTTCAATTGGCCGGTTTTGATGAGTTTCAACATCGGCTAGATAGGCACCGACAATGTGATGCTGATGAAATTTTGTGCTGTCTAAAAGCTTGTTTGCTTCATCTTCATTCAGGCAGATTTTTGCCTCGCGAAAATCCCGCGACCACAAATTTGATGACGTAAGATAAACCGCATCTCCTACCAACAGGTCATTGGCGGTAACTATTTTGCTAACGAATGCACGTGCCATTTTATTTCTCCTTTCGGGGTTAGGTCAGCGGGCCAAAGCCCCTAAATTAAAGACTCTAAGACACCAAAGTTTTTGACTTCACTTGGTTTGGTAATAAAAATATTATTGTTGGCGGCTCGCCTGATTGCACAGCTGGGTCGCCCATATGGGTAGGGATGGTTTGGCTGCAAACCATGTGGATTTATTTCGATGCCCGGCACCATTTCAAAGGGGATTTTTTGAGTGTTCAACACATCAAAAACTTCAGAACCAAAACTTTGGGGCCGGGCAGCGCCGGGAACAATAATGGCAATTTGTTTTTCTTTGAGCGTCAATGGCTCCAATATGCTCACCAGGTTGGAATGCAAATTTTTAACGTCAATAAATTTCGCTTCACGCCGGGCCAGATCGATTACAGCTTCATCTATATTGGTGTCATGAATTACCAAATCCGCTTCACCAATCAAAAGGCGTCCCCTTAAGGTTAGATGCTCTGGTGCGCCGGGCCCGGCACCGATAAGGGAGACGGATGTGGAAGAGGATTGTGCTACATTATGCTGATAAAAAAGCGAATGTAATGCGGGGATTATCGCGGCTTCTCCGCCCTTTTTAAAAGCCGCAGGCCCTTCACTTGCAAAGAACTTTGCCCAGAAACTACGTCGGATTTTTGAACTGGGCAGTCGCGCAGCAACATTTCTAAACCCCATGGCGGCACGGGCCACAATTCCGGTGTAAGAGGGCACGATTTCTTCGATTTGCGCCTTGATTTTTCGTGCCAAAACCGGCGCTGTGCCCTCGGTGCCAATGGCGATGGTTACCGGGCTGCGATCAACAATTGCCGGCGTTAAAAAATCGCTGTTTTTTAGATTATCGACAATATTTACGGCAATAGCGTTGTCTTTGCCGATTTTAAGGACGCGCAAATCTTCTTCTTTGTTGCCACTGGTAGCAAAAATAAGTGCGATGTTATCCACATTTCCTTTTGCAATATCAGCGGGCTTCAAATCGCATTCAATAAGCTCTAGTGATTTTTCGTCGTGCCAGCGCCGAATTTGCGCTACCGGATTTTTTCCAAAAACCACAATCTTTGCCGGTGTTTTCTTTAGCAGGCGAATTTTAGCCACCGCGATTTCACTCGCGCCGCAAAATAGCACTTTCTTTTGCGATAAATTCAAGAACACCGGATAAAAATTCATGGCAACATCCCAGATATTAGAAACTTGTTCTATTATAGGGAACTGATTGCCAGTGTCGTGGCTTGTGGTTCCAAATTCTCCACGCCAGATAGAAATTTATTCTTCTTAGGTAAGGATAAAAGCAACGCGAAGAACGCTGGCATTGTTTTTGGGGTTGGCCGGATAACAATCTTTTAGCTGCACCGCAAAATATAGAATTCTGTTTCTTTCTAAAATTTTTAAATGCCGTCAGACTTGCAACAACCGGTTTCGTATCGGTCAGGGTTCGTATTGCAAGGGAATGATGTAAATGAAAAGTCAGCTTGAGAAGTTCAACAAAGATTTTAGTAAACTGCCACTTTTGCAGCGGCTTGAACTGATTGCACAAAGGTTTCCCAAAGCGGTTTTTACCAGTAGCCTTGGATTGGAAGATCAGGCCCTGACCTGGGCCATTGCCAAAAATGCCCGAAACATAAAAATCATTACTTTGCAGACCGGCAGGCTTTTTGCTGAAACTATCGAGCTGATTAAAACAACCAAACAGCGCTTTGGTCTAAATATTATTGAATTAACTCCATCCCCGACCTCTGTTGAAGAATATACAGCAAAACATGGTCTAAACGGGTTTTATGACAGTATCGAGGCTCGCAAAGCCTGCTGCGGGGTTAGAAAAATTGCCCCTCTAAAAAAAGGTCTGGAAGGTGCTGATGCATGGATCACTGGCCTTCGTGCCGATCAGTCCGCCAATCGAAGCGAGATAGAATTTGCCCAATGGGATGAAAAATTCTCTCTTATCAAGTTTAATCCTTTAGCGGATTTTTCAAGCAAACAGATTGGCGATCTGATCGAGGAAAATAATATTCCGATCAATCCGCTGCACAAAAGAAACTATCCCTCCATTGGCTGCGAGCCATGCACCAGAGCCATAAAACCCGGCGAGGACGAACGGGCCGGGCGCTGGTGGTGGGAGCGCGATCAAAATCAGGAATGCGGCCTGCATGAACCTGAATCCCAGCCCATAAATCATCCGGCAAATTAATAACAAACCTATTAGTTCGCGATAAATTTTTCCAAGCAATTTTCACTCAGGTTACTTTTTATGAATTTACCTCAGCCAGAACAAAAATCACTAGAACAAAAGCCCCCTTTGGATCCTCATCTCAAAGCGCTGGAAAACGAGGCGATTTTCATCTTTCGTGAAGTGGCGGCGGAATTTGAAAATCCGGTAATGCTTTATTCGGTAGGCAAGGACAGTTCTGTTTTATTGCACTTGGCTCGCAAAGCGTTTTTCCCCGGCAAAATTCCTTTTCCCCTGCTGCACGTAAATACCGGTTGGAAATTTGAGGAAATGATTACGTTTCGCGATCAAGTGGTAAAAAATTATGATCTTGATTTGATTTCTTACACCAATCCAAGGGGCGCAAAAGAAAACATCACCCCCTTCACCCACGGTTCAGCCCGTTATACGGACATCATGAAAACCGAAGCTTTGCTGAGCGCTTTGAACGCCGGTAAATATGATGCTGCGTTTGGCGGAGCACGCCGCGACGAAGAGGCATCCCGTGCTAAAGAGCGCATATATTCGTTTAGAACCCCTGAGCATAAATGGGACCCAAGAAATCAACGCCCGGAATTATGGTCCATATATAATGGCATGATCCATAAGGGAGAAAGCGTTAGGGCTTTTCCCTTATCCAATTGGACAGAGGCCGATATCTGGCGCTATATTCGAGCAGAAAACATCCCGATTGTTGATCTTTATTTCGCCAAAAAACGCCCGGTGGTCGAGCGTGACGGCATGCTGATTTTAGCCAGTGACAAACGGCTTGAGATCGCTCCGGACGAAAAACTGCAAGAACTCTGGATACGTTTTCGCACCCTTGGCTGTTTCCCCCTTAGTGGAGCGATCAGATCACGCGCGCAAAATCTTGATGAGATCATATCGGAAATTCAAACCGCAACCGTTTCAGAACGACAGGGGCGGGCCATTGATAGGGATCAATCCGGTTCAATGGAAATGAAAAAACGCGAGGGATATTTTTAATGAACTTTTCTTTGATGAGCGCGCCGGAGCGTGAATACGAAACCGCAAAAAATCAACTGGTTCCTTTGCGTTTTATTACCTGTGGGAGCGTTGATGATGGCAAATCAACGCTGATCGGCCGCCTGCTTTGGGATACAAAGGCGGTTAAAACCGATCAGGCACAAAAGCTGCAAAATGATTCAAAGGCTCAAAATAGCGGGCTGGATCTGCCCGATTTTGCCCTGTTGCTGGATGGTTTGCAGGCCGAGCGAGAGCAGGGCATAACCATTGATGTCGCCTATCGGTATTTTGCAACTGCCAAGCGCTCTTTTATTGTCGCCGATACCCCGGGCCATGAGCAATATACCAGAAACATGGCCACCGGTGCCTCAACGGCCGATCTGGCGATTATTCTGGTTGATGCGCGTGCTGGAATTCTTGAGCAGACAAAACGCCATGCCATGATTGCCTCGATGATGGGAATAAAACAATTTGTTTTGGCGGTGAACAAGATTGATCTTGTGGATTATAGTCGCGAGATTTTTGAAAAAATTGCTAATGAGTTTCTTGAATTTTCCCTTTCCCTTGGTGTTACAGATGTAGTTTCTATACCCGTCAGTGCATTGAAGGGAGAAAATGTCGCCTTCAAATCCGGGTCAGAAAACAACAGAGCGTCCCCGATGGATTGGTATGAGGGAAATACCCTGCTCAAAACTTTAGAACTTGCCACTTCTCGCTCGGCGCAAACGGTTGGGTTTCGCCTGCCGGTGCAAAGGGTTTGCCGGCCCAATGAAGGGTTTCGCGGCTATCAGGGCACAGTGGCCGGGGGTGCCGTAAAACCCGGAGATAGCCTTGTGGTTCTTCCGGCATCAATTCCGGTCAATGTCACCGAAATTGTTACCTTTGATCTGGTCAGAAACGCAGCCGTTGCCGGTGATGCCATAACTTTGGTGCTTGATCGCAATGTCGATGTGGCCCGTGGTGATATGATTTGCTCATTGGAAGCAAAGCCGATGATGGGCAAAGAATTTGTCGCCGATATTATCGCCCTTGCGAGCACAGGTATAAAGCCAGGAAAACGCTATTGGTTAAAATCGGCAAGCAGACGTCAAAGGGTTAGGGTGGAACCGTTTACTACCGTTGACCTGAATAGTGGCGAATGGAGCGATACCGAGCGGTTGGAAATGAACGCCATCGGAAAAGTGCGCCTCAAATTTGAGGAAACAGCGATTTTTGATACCTATGCGGCCAATCGCGGCACCGGGTCTTTTATTTTGATTGATCCGGAAGAAAACACCACGATTGCCGGGGGGATGATTAGTGAGCTGATTGCAAACAACACCCAAAAACTTCACAATGGTGAACAAGAGTTGGTTGGTGATGATCACAACGAATCTGGAGATGAAAAACTGGTTTTGATGGCATTACCGGTCGCGATTGCTCAAAAACTGCAAAAGTCCAAAATTTTTGAAGAGCTCAAATATGACATCGCAGTCACTCGCATCAAGCGCAAAAATTTTAAGCTGTTGAGCCAGCAGAAAGACTAATATTTTGTCCAAAAGCTGATCCAAATAGACAAAATATCTCTATGCTTTTGTTGTGGTGCCTGTAACGGCCTGATTATTATAAAAAAATAATATATTAGAGAAATCTAACAAACACTTGCGTCCATCCAAAAACCTAGCCTAATATGAAAGAAAGGACATGTTGGGGACTTTGTTACAATGGCGCATATCAGGCAGCCTGAGCTTGAAACTTCACCAAAAGTATCGGACGAAATCCGCCACACCACATGTTATATGTGCGCCTGCCGCTGTGGAATAAATGTGCATCTTCAGGATGGCAAGGTTAAATATATTGAAGGAAATCGCGATCACCCGATAAATAAAGGCGTGCTTTGCGCCAAGGGTTCTGCTGGTATTATGCAGCACTATTCTCCGGCTCGACTGTCAGCTCCCATGAAGCGGGTTGGTGAAAGGGGAGCGGGAGAATTTGAAACTATTTCATGGGAAGAAGCATTTGAAATTGCCACTGGCTGGTTGGCTCCCTTAAGAGAAAAATCACCTCAAAAATTGGCGTTTTTCACCGGTCGTGATCAATCGCAATCTTTAACCAGCTGGTGGGCGCAATCTTTTGGTACGCCAAATTATGCGGCTCACGGAGGTTTTTGCTCGGTTAATATGGCCGCAGCCGGCATTTACACCATGGGCGGAGCCTTTTGGGAATTTGGCACCCCGGATTGGGATCGCACCAAATTACTGATGATTTTTGGAGTTGCCGAAGATCATGACAGCAACCCCATAAAAATGGGTCTTGGCAAATTAAAGGAGCGCGGAGTCAAAGTCATCGGCGTCAATCCGGTTCGCACCGGCTACAATGCCATTGCTGATGAATGGGTGGGTATAACTCCGGGCACCGATGGCTTGTTTATTCTGGCGATTATTCATGAATTGATGAAGGCGGGTAAAATTGATCTGGACTATCTGTCCCGCTACACCAACGCACCGTTTTTGCTCAACGGGGATAAAAATTCCCCTGAATATGGGCTGTTTTTGCGCGACGAAAACGATAAACCCCTGATTTTGGACAGAAAAACCGGCAAACCGGTGGCCTTTGACAAGCCGGGAATAAAGGCCGATCTGGCCGGAACCTATAAAAAGAACGGGGTTACCCATTCTCCCGTATTTCAGCAATTGGCGCATAAATACCTGTCCGATGAATATGCTCCTGAAGCGGTTGCTGAACGTTGTTCAATTGATGCAAAAACCATAAAGCGCATCGCCGCCGAACTGGCCCATGTGGCCTTCGAACAAGAAATCACCATTGATCAGCCCTGGACCGACTGGAAGGGGCAAAAGCACGACAAGATGGTTGGCCGTCCGGTATCCTTCCATGCCATGCGCGGCATTTCGGCCCATTCAAACGGTTTTCAGACCTGCCGGGCGCTGCATGTTTTACAGATATTATTAGGCTCGGTGGAAGTTCCGGGCGGATTTCGTTTCAAACCCAGCTATCCAAAACCTTCTGAAGCCCATCCCAAACCCCATAGTGGCGTTACGCCAAACGGCCCGCTTGATGGCCCACATTTAGGGTTTGTTCATGGCCCTGACGATCTTATGCTCAACGATGATGGTAGTCCGGCCCGCATCGATAAGGCTTTCACGTGGGAAAATCCCATGTCCTCCCACGGCTTGATGCATATGGTAATTTCTAACGCCCATGCGGGTGATCCCTATAAAATCGA
>CAZMVQ010000071.1:7845-12195 GCA_964569865.1 uncultured Devosia sp. | reverse complement strand
CGCTTGGAGAACTGGAATGAACGACGGGCTTTGGCCTTGCCGTATTTCTTACGTTCAACAACACGACTATCGCGAGTAAGAAAACCACCCTTTTTCAATACCGGGCGCAAATCTGGTTCAAACAGGGTCAGCGCTTTGGAAATACCGTGACGCACCGCACCCGCCTGCCCTGAAAGACCACCGCCGGAAACCGTAGCCACCACATCATACTGATCTGAACGTTCAGCAGCAATAACAGGTTGCATCAATACCAGACGTAAAACCGGACGAGCAAAATATTTTTCGAACTCGCGGCCATTAATGGTGATGCGGCCGGAACCGGGTTTAATCCAGACACGGGCAACAGCGTCTTTACGCTTACCGGTAGCATAGGCGCGGCCATGCTCGTCAAGCTTTTGCACATAGACAGGAGCTTCGGGTACGTTGGTTTCGGCAACCTCTGCCAACTCTTCAAGAGAGCTTAGTGTTTGATCTTCGGCCATCTTTAACCAACCTTCACATTTTTGGAATTAAGAGCGCCAACATCAAATGTGGTGGGCTGCTGAGCTTCATGGGGATGAACAGAACCAGCATAAATGCGCAGGTTTTTTAACTGAGCGCGGGTAAGAGGCCCGCCGGGAAGCATGCGACGAACGGCATTTTCTAATACCCGTTCAGGAAAACGTCCCTCAAGTATCTGCCGCGAAGTGCGTTCTTTAATGCCGCCGGGGTAGCCCGTGTGCCAGTGAAATTTACGCTGGTCGAGTTTTTTGCCGGTAAGTCTTATCTGATCAGCGTTGATGACAATGATATTGTCGCCGCAATCAACATGGGGGGTGAAAATTGGCAGATGCTTACCGCGCAATCGAGTGGCGATGATGGCAGCCAGACGACCAACTACCAAGCCTTTGGCGTCGATCAAAATCCACTTTTTTTCGATCTCGCTGGCCTTTGCCGAAAAGGTCTTCATGATTTGATTTCCTAAAATTTTTGCAATTTACCGGGATATTTTTTCGAACTATCCGGCCTATTGCGCGCGTGTTACATTCTCACCTGATGCACGTCAAGCACTAATATATTATTGTTTGATTTCAATAAGTTATGACTACGGTATTATAATACCGCAATCAATTTACCTAAACCAAAGGCGCTTTGCTGCTGGTATCGGCAAGCGCGGCCAATATTGATGCAAGTAATATAAACGCCAACGCCTGATGTCCTAGGGCCAGCGGCACCGGAACCACACTCACAAGTGTGACTATGCCAAGAATTATTTGCAATATTACAATAATTCCAACAATGCGCATCCAGCCCGAAAGCAGGCTCGACCTGTCTTTAATGCCATAGGCCAGCATGATCAGGCCAAAAATTCCGATTATATATCCCATTATACGATGGGAAAATTGCACCGTCAGCAGATTTTCAAACAGGTTCAACCACGCCGGTTGCAGTGAAAGCAAGCCAGCAGGTATCCAGCGCCCATCCATCAGGGGCCATGTATTAAAGGCATATCCCGCATCAAGACCGGCAACAAATGCCCCTTTGATTATTTGCACAAAAACCAGAAGGGCCATAAATTTCAATGCCAGCCGCCCCCCGGAGTGCACTTTCATATGAGAGGTAGAAGAAGTTTTGGGCTCCAGTCTTCGCGCTACCCAGATTATCGCGGCAAACAATATGCTTGCAGCACCCAAATGGGCAGCCAGTCGATATTGGGAAACATCAACGCGAGCGCTCAGGCCAGATGATACCATCCACCAGCCCAAAAACCCCTGAAAACCACCAAGTACAAACAACAGCGCCAGCGAAGGGGCGAGCTTTTTTGACAAGCGGCCCTGCACAAGAAAAACCACAAAGGGGATCGCAAATAACAAGCCGATCATTCGACCCAAAAAACGGTGTCCCCACTCCCACCAGAAAATAAATTTAAAGTCAGAAAGTTCCATCCAGTAATTCTGCTGGATGTATTCGGGTATTAATTTATAGGCATCAAATTCAGCTTGCCAGTCCTGAGCAGACAGCGGTGGCAACATGCCTGAAATTGGTTTCCAGCTGGTTATGGAAAGACCAGAATCGGTTAATCTGGTCATGCCACCAACCGCCACTAGCGCCAATATAGCAGCGGCAAGCACATAGAGCCAAATGCGCACAGGGCGCAATCTGTCGGGGCTGTCTAGGGATAAGGAATTTATGGCTGATTGAACCGAATGTGTCACGGAATTTCCCACTAAATTTTGTTAGGGTCAGGACTTATTTACGATATATTATCTGACAAGAAGTGGTAAAGGGAGTTCAAACAATTGGCAATCATAGATTTGCAAGAACTTGGAATTGCAAGAACTTGGAATTGCAAGAATTTGGATTTACAGGAAATTGCTTGAGTTCTAAAGACAGCTGCATAAGTTCTGAATTTATACGGCGAATGCCACAAAAAAAGATGCAAAGACAAGATATTGAAACAAAGAGCTAGAAAATTTGTTGGCATCTGGCTGATGCTCGCGCTGTTGATTATTTACCCACTGGTGGCAATCGTAATTTATTCGGAGCAATTAATGTGGCTGCCCGTATGGGCCTCGCTGATTTTCTTTTTGATTGTCGGGCTGTTTTGGGCGGTTCCGGCGGGAATGATTATAAAATGGATGGCACGCCCTGATCCTGAATAGATTGGGGCAAAAGCAATTCACATCAGGCACACAACATTTGTGATCAAGTGCCAGAGAACATCGAAAATATGGCCCCGGTTGTCAAAACTTCCACATATCTGTGTTCCTGAAAACTCCCGTTCAGGGAAATTCTGGGCAGGGAAGTAAGCTGGTTTTTATGGCGGTAATAAATTGCACCAGGGCGAGTGGTGACCGCAGAGGCCAGCCCTAATTGTTCGGCCAATGCATATTCACGCGGACCCGCCGATTTTATTCGGCCAATCGGGTAGGACAGGTGAGTTGGCTCAAACCCGAATTGGGATTTAATGACCTGAATTGACAGTTCAATTTCTTCCCTCGCTCGCTGTTCCGCAAGCTTTGCAAGCTCATAATGATGAACCGTGTGCACTCCAATGGTGCATAATGGCTCGTCTACAAAGGTTTTTAACTGCTTCCATGTCATTATAAGTTCACGGCAATGCTCATCCATATTCAAACCATAGCCGTTGGTAAATTCACGAACAAAACTCACACGCTTGTCTTCAGGCAGGTTTCGCATTCGCCAATAAAGCTTTGAATAGGTTGCGTATTTCTGGGACAGTGATTTGGTATCTGCATAGGTAATTTCATCACGGTCATCCATATAGGCAATCGCTTCCTGCCCGGCAATCACGTCTTCAAGCGCCTGCCACCAGACCCCCCCTACTCCATCAACAAATGCTGTTGGCACATAAAGAATAAACGGACATTCCCGACGCTTTAGCACCGGCAACGCATATTCCAGATTATCCTTATAGGCATCATCAAAGCTAAAAACGACAAACTTGTTGGCCGGTTCCGTGGTTTTTATGCGCTCAACCGCCTCGTCCATACTGACAATATCCAGACCAAGTTCGCGCACCCGGACAATGACATATTCAAGATATTGTGGTGTCACCTGCAAAATAGCATTGGGAGAAAAATCAGCCGGAGCGCCGGGCAATACACGGTGCAGGGTAAATATAACCCCGCGAGCCCGTGAAAGCGCTCGAATAAGATGGGTAACCTGACTGGCCCACATAAGCTCAAAGAGCCCCTTGTAGGCGGCATATTTCAAATTCATATATTGCCTCTTAATTGTCGTTTAAGTGCCACTTGGAAAACAACTCCACACCCGCAAGGGGCTTTGGAGATCGGGTAAAACTCAAGCAACATTTATACGGCTGTTGTTTGATCGCTTCTTCGCCAAAGTCAGAATGCTTGTATTCTCAAAGCCAAGGGCTTTGGTTTGGGCAAGGGTTTCAATTACCTGTTGATCATCAGGATCGCTCGCAGCAACAAGAATCAGATGGGCATCAAGGCCGGCAAAAACCGGCAGGGTGGATTTATTTCTCGCCCCGCCAACCATTACAATCACCACTTCACAAATATCACACAACGCCTCGACCAGAATTTTTGGCCGCTCCGATCCAGACGAAATACTTCTCAAGCGTCCCCAGTTTACAATAGTTGGCTGACCAATATCTCCGTGAAAAACCACCTCGCCAAAATCAACATCCCCCGCCGCCAAATCGCTAATTCCCGGATAATCAGAAATATCAGCGCTTCCAGCATCAATTACAGCAACGGAGCGACCAGCTTCAAGAACGTCGTCACCAAGCACTTCCACAACACTTGCTGCATCGCCATTGCGCCCAAAAGAGCCGACAAAAACCAATTGCTGACGTCCATCAACCAGATCGTCAGCAAG
>CAZMVQ010000071.1:0-7745 GCA_964569865.1 uncultured Devosia sp. | reverse complement strand
GATTCTCGACCAACAGATTTTTGACTGACCAGTTCTTGATCAATAGTTTCTTGCCCCTCGTCATCAACACGCTCATCCTGCTCTATTTTCTCAACAGCTGGATCAATGCGATCCTTTTGCAGGATATTTTTCAACCGGTTTTTGATTTTTGAACCAAGCGAGGATTTATCTGTGTCTTTGTCAGCAACTGCCGCCAGTGGCGGGCCTTCTGAAATATCTGCCACAAGGACTTGCCCCACAGGGACTTGTCCCGCAGAATCTTGCCCCACAGGTGCTTGCTCCCCTTCCCGCCGTGACGACATGCCAGACACATTGGGGATGTTCACTGGAATATTGCGCGACAATTCAACAAACAAAATTCCTGCCACCTGCACCGTCCCCGAAACAATAGCCACCGCAATCAATATCATTGTTGATTTTGGTGCCACGGCACGAAGCGCCGGCATTGCCAGTGTAACAACACGAACATCGGGCAAAACAGCGCCGCTCTCTGCCCGGGCGGTTGCTTCACGAAAGCGCAGCAAATAGGTCTGGAGCAAATCGGACTGGGCTTTGGCCTCACGCTCCAACTCTTGCAATTCAACGGTTGAAGTAGCTGCAGACGAAGCACTGTCTTTTAAGCGAGCAAAATCGAGTTGCAAGCTTGCGGCAAGAGTTTCTTCAATTGCGGCCTCGGCGATCATGGCATCAGCCACACGACGACCCTCACGGGTAATCTGGCGGTCGATTTCGGTAATCTGGGCGCTAATGGAGCGCACTTGCGGATGATTCGAGAGTAAAGTGGCAGAAAGCTGGGCCCTTTGGCCTTGTAATTGCGCTTTATCCTGAGACAGGCGCTGAATTATTACCGAGCTTTGCACCTCGGCTACCCCATCAATGGGCTGACCGGCATCAAGCAGACTGCCAATAAGGTTAGCACGGGACTGCACCAGATTTCGGCGTTCTTGCGCTGTGGTTATCTGGGCCGCGATATTGGAAAGCTGCTGATCCAAAAGACTGGTATTATTAATGCCGACAAACAGATCGTTATCAATGCGAAAACTGGCGACCTTTGATTGGGCATCAACAACGCTTATGCGCAGCTTATCAATTTCTGTGCTCAACCAGCGGCTGGCGTCTGCCGTATCTTCAATGGATAGCTGAACGCGCCGACTAACATGAGCGTTGGCCACTGCATTGGCAATTTCTGCCGCTAATTCGCGATCCTGAGCGCGAACAAATATCGAAAGAACTCTGGAATTGCGCTCTTGAACAACGGTAATGGCTCTGGACAAACGAGAGAGAACTTTTTGCTCTGATGAAACGGCGCGAACCGGAGCCTGACCAAACATGGCAAATATCGGATCAAACGTCGAACTGGCCGTACCGTTAAATTCAGGGATTTCAATCAGATTTAAAGAACGAACAACTTCCAACAGGGTCTGGGAAGATTTTATCAACTCCACCTGAGATGACATGATAACAGAATCTGAAACACCGCGCCCCTCGGCACCATTGCCACTAACAGAAAAAACGTTCTCGCGTGGCTCCACCAAAATCGAAGCAGAAGATTCATAAGTCTTGGGCACCAGTGACAAAAACAGATAGGCAAGCACCAGCAAAAACCCACTCACCAGCACAATTCTAATCTTCTTGCTCCAGATAGCGGCAGCAAGCTGACGAATATCTATTGCTATACTATCCTGATCATACTGATCCACCACGCCGAATCCCTAACATTTGAATGTCAGTTTTTTTACGACAACGTAGTAAGCAATCAGTTAATTTTTATGGGGCCAGTGTTATGCAAATATCATGCAAAATTCAAAAAATAATGAAATATTAACCATGTGCATGCCCATTAGAATAAAGAAAACTCATTGGTATTAAAAATGCGCTGGTTATCCCTGTTTGCCCTTCTATTATTATTCCCCTTGTCCGGTTGCGCGATAAATTCCGCACCTGCAACATATATGGTTGAGACCGAAGGGCCGTATACCCTTGATAGCGGCGATGTTTTAAGGGTTTCTGTTTATGGAGACGAGGAGCTAAGCAATCAATACCGGGTTGATGATAATGGTGCCATCGCCTTTCCTTTGGTGGGCCCAATCATTGTGCGCGGGCAAACCACCCAGATTGCAGCATCTCGAATCACTGCTGCTTTGGCCAATGGCTTTATGCGCAATCCAAATGTTGCGGTTGAAGTTGAGATTTATCGCCCGTTCTTCATTCAGGGCGAAGTGATAGCAAGTGGACAATTCCCTTATGTTTTTGGCATGACTGTTAGAGCCGCAATCAGCACCGCCGGAGGTTTTACGGATACTGCCAACAGAACCAGGGTCATCATTTACCGGCCTGAGGGCAACCAAATGATCAAGGGAAGTGTGGAACTGGACTTTCCGGTTCGCCCCGGCGATACGATTGTGGTGCTTGATCGCTGGATTTAGTCATCGTTAAGGACAGCAGGTTGACTGGAAATCCGTTAAATATCCTGATGATTTTGCGCTCACCCGTTGGTGGTCTTTATCGCCATGTGGTTGATTTAAGTGATGAATTGGGACAGCGCGGCCACAAGGTCGGCATAATCTATGACGCTCGCAATGGGGATTTTCAGACCAAACAACGTATTGAAACAATGCAAAACAAGCCGGAGCTTGGGGTGCACAAGGTATCAATGCCCAGATTGTTTGGTGTGAATGATCTGTTTGCCTCGTTAAAAATACGCGCTCTGGCCAAGAAATTAAACGCCCATATTTTGCATGGTCACGGGGCCAAGGGTGGCTTTAATGCTCGCATTGCAAAGATGATTACGGGTGGAAAAATTGCCATTTACACCCCCCACGGGGGCGTATTGCATTATTCGCCATCAGGATTTACCGGAAAAATTCTTTATGGCATCGAAAGGTTTTTGACAAAAAAAACCAACGCAATTATTTTTGAAAGCGCTTTTGCAAAATTATCATTTGAGCAACAGATAGGGATTTTTTCGGGGCTAGCTAGAGTTGTTCACAATGGTTTGTCGCCAGATGAGTTTATTGCTCTGCCCCCCCAAAAGGCCAGTTTTGATTTTGCCTTTGTAGGAGAAATCCGCCAGCTAAAAGGCATTCATATTTTACTCGATGCTCTGGTTAATGTGAAACGAAAAGACGGCTCGGGTGCCAGCCTGATAATCGCCGGGGGCGGCCCTGACGAAGAAAAAATCAAACAACAAATTGTAGACCTGGGACTTTCCCATCGGGTTGAAATGGTGGGGGTAAAGCCCGCCCGCGAAGTATTTGAACAAGCTCGTGCGGTAATTGTACCCTCATTAGCCGAATCCCTGCCCTATGTTGTTTTGGAGGCGGCGGCGGCGCAAAAACCTGTTCTGGCTACAAATGTCGGGGGCATTTCAGAAATTTTTGGCCCCACATCAGGGGCGCTTTTGCCAGCGAAAAATGTTGAAGCCCTGAAAACAGCCATGCAGAACAATATTGCACACCCGGACAAGGCAAAAAAAGAAATGCAAACCCGGCTAAAATGGATCAAAGAGACTTTCTCAACAGAAAAAATGGTGAATGGCATTGAAAGCGTTTACCAAAACGCACTGCTCGAGCAAAAAAATTCTTAAAATCAGATCAAAGAAACTGATTCAGCTAAACTACCTAACACCTTATTTTGTCTGATATTAATCAGCGCGTTGATGCCCTGCTGACTTCATTGTTCATGTGGTAATTTTCGAAAAACCCAATTCACGGAGTTTTCACTACTTTGAGCGCATAATATTTCATCGAAGTTTGAGTAATTTATTGCGTGAGTTTTAGTAATGTTTCGTCTCGACCCCAAAATCACCGTTCAAGAACATGTCAATGCGGGCCAGAACGAGCCAAAAAAACAAGTCACACTTTCTGCAAAAGCCTTGGAAGTCGCCAACAGGCCGGTTGAAAAGAATATTTCAACCCCGGTGATAATTGGTGTGGTGCAATTGCTCGAAACCCTGCTGCTGGCGGTATTGGGATTTGCAATCTATTGGACATATGTGGAGGTGCCTGACAACGCACTTTATGTACCAATAATTATTGGTGCATCACTTGGCGCAAATGCTATTTTCAACATGGCTAACACCCACTCAATCTGGATTTATCGCACCCGAGTACATCAGAGCGCCCGCCTGTTGGCCGCATGGTCTGTGGTGTTCGTATTGATTGCTCTGGCTGTGTTTCTGCTGAAAATCTCCGACCAAATCTCCAGAGTGTGGTTGGTTTCGTGGTATGTTCTTGGGGCCATCGCACTGGTATTATTTCGCACCGGTTTGCAAAATATTATTAGATACTGGACGACAAAAGGGCGACTGGTGCGCCGCACTGTCATTGTGGGCGGTGGCAACGATGCGGAACAATTGATCCGGGCAATTCAAAAAAACAACAATGGTGACATCGAACTCGTGGGACTGTTTGATGATCGGGTGGACAAAAGATCCCCGTCGGTTGTTGCCAGTTGCCCAAAACTTGGAAATGTCGATGAGTTAATAGAGTTCGCTCGAAAATCTCCTTTGGATCTGGTTATTGTTTCCATGCCGCTATCGGCAGAAGATAGGGTTTTATATATGCTTAAACGCCTGTGGGTATTGCCGATTGATATCAGGCTTAGCGCTCATATGAGCAAGCTGCGCCTTACTAAATCCGCCTATTCCTATGTGGGCGGTGTGGCAATGTTTGATATGGCTGACCGGCCTATTTCAGACTGGAACCTGGTTTTTAAATGGGTGTTTGATAAAACCGTGGCCATATCGGCACTAATTCTGCTTTCACCAATTATGCTAATTGCTGCTCTGGCCATAAAGCTGGAAAGCAAAGGGCCTGTGCTTTTCAAGCAAAAGCGTCACGGGTTCAATAACGAGCTGATTGAAATTTATAAATTTCGTTCCATGTATGTTGAGCAAAATGATGCTGACGCCTCAAAACTTGTAACCAAAGACGACCCGCGGGTCACACGGGTTGGCAAATTTATCCGCAAGACCTCCATTGATGAACTGCCCCAAATATTTAATGTTTTGAAGGGCGAGCTATCCATTGTCGGGCCACGCCCTCACGCCCTTAAAGCCAAGGCAGCAAACAAGCTTTATCATGAGGCAGTTGGCGGATATTTCGCCCGCCACAGAGTTAAACCCGGCATGACCGGTTTGGCACAAATTTCAGGTTGGCGGGGCGAAACCGATACAGTCGATAAAATTGAGCAACGGGTAAATCACGATCTGCATTACATAGAAAACTGGACGCCATTGATGGACATCTACATCGTGTTCATGACCCCGTTTTCGCTGTTTTCAAAAAGCGAGAACGCCTTTTGAGCATCGAGGCACCACATCAACATACAAAGGCATTTGCTGGATCACGCAATACGCCACAAGCCAGCATAACGCCCCACAACTCAAAAAACGCCCTGCACCTGTTATCGAAAAAATTGCTGCCGGGCGCGGTAATGTTGTGGGTTGTTGCGGGCGGATTTGTAATATTTGAGCCCTCCCCTTACGAGTTAATGTTTTTGGTGGTTTTACCCTTGGCATTTTTTGGGGGCATGAACATTCATCGCCGGGCTTTGGGCCTGTTCAAGCTGATGGTGTTTTTTTTACCGTTCTCTATAATTGGAGCATTTCAGGTAAAAATTGCCGATTTTTCAACCAGTTTGACATTTTCTATAGTCACGGTTTTTTTGTGGTTTACGGGTTATTTCGCTGCCAATTACATTGCAGAAAACCCCCACAAAAGGCTTGGCGATATGATCAGGGCCTATACGTGGGTCGCAGTTTTTATTTCAATTGTTGGAACGCTTGCCTATCTGGATGTGATCCCCGGCTCCGAGGTATTTTTGCTCTATGATCGGGTCAAGGCGACCTTTCAGGACCCAAATGTATTTGGACCATTTCTCATCGTTCCTGCCGCCTTTGCCCTGCAACGTGCATTGATGGACACAGGCAAACGGGCCCTTTGGGGCGGTGTGGTCTATGGCATTTTATTTGTTGGCGTATTTGTAAGTTTCTCAAGGGCCGCATGGGGCTATATTATTTTAACTTCTGCCATTGTGTTTGTGGCCTGTTTTTTGCTCGAAGCCAGCGCGCGCGACCGGGCTAGAATGATCGCGATTACTGTCGCCGGTATCTTTGCGCTGCTGATTGCTCTTGTTGCTTTGCTAAGCATTGACTCGGTAGCTGAGCTGTTTTTACAGCGTTTCAGCCTTGAGCAAAATTATGATTCAGGAACATCTGGAAGATTTGGCCGCCAAGCCTATGCCATGGAATTGGCCCTATCAAATCCCCTAGGCATTGGACCATTAGAGTTCAGAAATCTAAGGATCACCGAGGACCCGCACAATACATATGTGACTGTCATTCTTTCCTATGGATGGATTGGAGGATTGGCTTATATCTCGATGATCTGGATGACCATGAAAAACGGCGCCGGTGCTTTGTTAAAAGCATCGCCAAACCGTTTGCTGATGATACCGCTGATGGCAAATTTCATCCCGCTTTCCATTGAAGCGGCAATTATTGACACAGATCACTGGCGGCATCTGTTTTTGCTGGTTGGCATGATCTGGGGAGTTTATGCGGGCTATGGCCGAACCAACCCAGAGCAAATGGACAAAAGCAAGCGGCTGATTTAGGGGAGCCATGCGTGCCGGATAATACCTTTAAAATTAACTGACCAACCTCCCCGTATCTACATATTTTTGCGCAATTTTGGCACTTATTGCTGCGAAATCGGGTGCCAGACCAGCGGCAAGTTCGGTTTCAGCATGGGAGCCAACCCAGGCCAAAAGCGCAAAACGGCGCAGCATGACCATGGAATCAACTAATTCAATATCGGATTTTGAAAACTCGCGCTCCCGAACATATCCGGCCAGCCAACTTGTAAAAAGTGCGGGAATTGACGGGGAATCTTCAAAAAATGATATGGCAGCGGCAAAATCATAAGCAAACCAGCCAAAGCCGCAATCATCAAAATCAATCAGTTTAACCTCGCCATCATCAACCAAAAGATTTGCAAGGCGCATATCGGCATGAATAATTCCAAAACGAGAGCGATCACTGCCATATTCATCAAGACGTTTTCTTAGTGTCTTTTCAGCATGCTCAAGAGCGACAAAATTTTGAGCGCTGATATTGGGAGCTTTTCGCCAGTCGCCCCAATGGGCACCATCATCCAAAATTCCTGCCTTATCCCATGTCAGGCGAGAAAAACCTGATGGAAGCGTCCAATCCTGCGCATGGGAATGGCACTTTGCCGCCAATATGCCCAGCTGCTCAAACGAGGCGCGCAAATCCTCACCTTCATCCGGCTCCGATCCACTTTCAAATTCAAACATAACCGCAAATCGCACGTCGTCATTTTGCGGATTCAAGGTTTGCACCTGTTTACCATCATTACCGGCAATTGGGATCGGGGTTGATATTTTGGCATTTGCCCTTAGGGCCACCATCCAGTTTAATTCTGAATATATGTCGCTTATCTGATGATAACCGGGCCTGTGCACCCGCAAAATGGTTTTTTCTCCATTTGCATTGGTGATCAAAAACGTATGGTTTTCGGAAAGGTTGATAAGTTTTGCACTGGCACCATTTGTATTTGGCCAAAGATGCAGAGATTTTTTAGCTAATAGTTCAATCACAGAAATCTCAGTCAAATCATTGAAATAGCAATCTAATGATTGCTCAACCAAGTTGTTTGGTCGGAGTGGCAGGATTTGAACCTACGACCCTCTGTCCCCCAGACAGATGCGCTACCAGGCTG
>CAZMVQ010000070.1:7770-12216 GCA_964569865.1 uncultured Devosia sp. | reverse complement strand
AGGTAGTTTAAATGAAAGAAAATTCGCGGATTATCAAGTTACAGGTCTTTTTTTTCCGGCTGATTTTCAAGCCCTGGATTAGACGCAGCGCCCGGCATATTCTTCAGGGTCGCTTGCTTGATCCCGCTAATCCCGAGCGTGGTCGCTGGCTCCGTTCTGATATTGATCGCCTGCTAATTGCAGTCTGGAAGCGCACAGAAACATTGACACCTGGCGCCCGTCTGCATCTTATTCCAACACTTGGTAACCGTATCAATGTTTATCTCGCCATTATTACTACGGCCTCCTATCAGATGCTGCTAAAGGACGGACATTCCAAAACCCGCTCCGCTGACCTGACCGCCGATGTGGGCTGGAAAATCTATGAACGCGCTATCGCTATGATCTCCTTTCCCTTCCGCCTGACCAGCAAAAACCCCGCTCACCGCATTGAGCGCACCGTTCGAGCTATGCTGATATTTCCTTTTAGTGCCCCTGGTCGCCCCGGATATGAAGTTAAGGTGCGCAAAAATGACGGAGTTCTACACACGGACTGGACATGGTGTCCGCCCCAGGCTTTCGTGCGCACGCTAATAAAGGAACAAGGCGACAAAGGAGAACTCGATGCATTTTACGCCTCCTGGTGCCTCTATGACTGGCCCGGGGCAGATGTAATGGCAGCGGATGGAAAACGTAACCATTATGCCCGCAAAAAAACTCTCTCCAAAGGTGACAAGGTTTGTGACATGTGTTGGAAATTCACCCCGAAATAAAGCGCTGCACCTTCCCAAAGGAAAATATTTGCATTAATATCGGGGCGCTCATATTTGTCTTGCTTTTGTACAGGATCGCCTCCCGGCATGGTTTGGAACATACCCGCCGTTAAGGCCTTGCCCCTAACTCGGCGCAATAACCAACCCGTTGTCAACGCCCTTAACCTCAACCTTTGAGCCATCGCCAATTTCACCGGATAAAACCATATCCGCCAAAGCATCCTGCACTTCGCGCTGGATTACCCGCTTTAAAGGACGCGCCCCATAGGCCGGATCATATCCACGTTCTGCCAGCCATTCGCGAGCATCATCATCAAGGGAAATTTCAATATCGCGTCCAGCCAGAAGCTTTTGCAATCCGGCAAACTGAATATCAACAATTGCTCCCATGTGCTGGCGCTCCAGCCGGTGAAACAACAAAATTTCATCAATCCGGTTAAGGAATTCGGGCCTGAACGAAGTTTTTAACTTGTCCATAACCCGGCCGCGAACCAGTTCAACACTTTCCCCGTCTTTTAGTTCTGACAAAAATTCGGAACCAATGTTCGAAGTCATGATTATCACCACATTGCGCAAATCAACGGTGCGACCCTGACCATCGGTCAATCGGCCATC
Source organism: uncultured Devosia sp. (assembly GCA_964569865.1). GTDB lineage: Bacteria > Pseudomonadota > Alphaproteobacteria > Rhizobiales > Devosiaceae > DROE01. The sequence goes on along the minus strand of CAZMVQ010000070.1, from coordinate 10,849 downwards.
ATCCAAAACCTGCAACAATACGTTGAACACATCCGGGTGGGCTTTTTCGATCTCATCAAACAATACCACCTGATATGGACGACGACGCACAGCTTCGGTCAACACCCCGCCCTCATCATAGCCAACATATCCCGGCGGTGCGCCAATCAAGCGCGATACCGAATGTTTCTCCATGAATTCAGACATATCAAGGCGCACCATTGCGGTTTCATCATCAAACAAAAATTGCGCCAAAGCCTTGGTGAGTTCAGTTTTTCCCACCCCGGTGGGGCCTAAAAACATAAACGAGCCAATCGGTCTGTTAGGGTCCTGCAATCCGGCACGAGAGCGCCGAACCGCCTTTGAAACCGCCTCCAATGCCTCGCTTTGGCCAATTACCCGCTTGCCCAGTTCCTCTTCCATGCGCACCAGTTTTTCACGCTCCCCTTCCAGCATTTTATCCACCGGAATACCCGTCCAGCGCGAAACAATGTGGGCAATATGATCTGAGGAAACCACCTCTTCCACCATCGAGGTGCCTGAACCTTCTTCACCCAGTGCTTCGGCCTCGCCAATTTTTTGCTCCAGATCAGGAATTACCCCATAGGCCAGCTCTCCGGCTTTGGCCAGATCGCCATCTCGCTGGGCAACTTCCAGCTGGGTACGGGCCTGATCAAGCGCTTCCTTAAGCTCGTTGGCTCCGGCAAGTTTTTGCTTTTCCCGCTGCCAGCGTTGGGTAAGGGCATCTGATTCTTCTTCCAGATCCGCCAATTCTTCTTCCAGCTTTTTCAGGCGGTTTTTTGAAGCGTCGTCCTTTTCTTTTTTCAAAGCCTCACGCTCTATTTTAAGCTGCATGATACGCCGGTCCAGCTCGTCCAGCTCTTCTGGCTTACTATCCACTTCCATGCGCAAACGGGCCGCCGCTTCATCCATTAAATCAATGGCCTTATCAGGCAAAAACCTGTCAGCAATATAACGGTTGGAAAGAGTTGCAGCACTAACCAGCGCACTGTCAGAAATTCTCACCCCGTGGTGCAATTCATATTTTTCTTTAAGGCCACGAAGTATGGAAATTGTATCCTCAACGCTTGATTGCGCAACCACCACCGGCTGAAAACGCCGCGCTAAAGCGGGGTCTTTTTCCACATGCTTTTTATATTCATCCAGAGTAGTTGCACCCACGCAATGCAATTCACCGCGCGCCAAAGCAGGTTTTAACAGGTTGGAGGCATCCATGGCCCCATCACCCTTACCGGCACCAACAAGGGTATGCATCTCGTCAATAAACAAAATGATTTGCCCGTTGGCATCGGTCACTTCGTTGAGGACGGATTTTAGCCGCTCCTCAAACTCACCGCGATATTTCGCCCCGGCAATCAGCGAGCCCATATCAAGGGCCATCAGGGATTTTTCTTTAAGGCTTTCCGGCACATCACCATTAACAATCCTTAAGGCCAGCCCCTCGGCAATGGCGGTTTTGCCCACACCGGGTTCACCGATCAGAACCGGATTATTTTTTGTCCGTCGGGAAAGCACCTGAATTGTGCGCCGAATTTCCTCATCACGTCCGATGACCGGATCAAGCTTGCCCTCCCGGGCCGCTTCGGTCAGATCGCGAGCATATTTTTTCAAAGCGTCATAGCTTTCTTCCGCCGAGGCACTATCGGCAGTGCGTCCCTTGCGTAAGTCATTTATTGCTTCATTGAGATTTGCGGCGCTTAAACCTGCATCGGACAGGATTTTTGACGCTTCATTGCCTTTTTCAACTGTCAGAGCCAATAAAAGTCGCTCAACAGTGACATAGGAATCACCGGATTTTTGAGCAATTTTTTCGCCCTGCTCAAATAATTTAGCCATTTCCCGGCTCATATAAACCTGACTGTCAGATCCTGTAACCTGAGGGATTTTTTTTAATCCCGCTTCAACGCCTTGCCGAACGGTTTTTGGATCGGCCCCGGATTTTTCAATCAAACCGGAGGCAAGCCCCTGATCATCATCCATCAAGACTTTTAACAGATGAAGGGGCAGAAATTGCTGGTGCCCCTGTCCAAGGGCCAGCGTTTGGGCACTTTGAATAAAACCTTTAGCCCGCTCGGTATATTTCTCGATATTCATTTGGCAGCTCCCTTTTTATATTGCGCGAACCCCCGCTCACCCGAAATCGGCATAAACGGCCTCGCCTGAAGCATATATTCTAGGGTCAAGACCCAAACCAGACGCCCGATTTTCGGCACATCCAACATACCAAATATAGGAAGAAATTTTAAAGAAAAAAGGTAACGAACAAATTTCTAAGTCAGCAAAAAGAATCAGGGGCAACGCGGGGCTTTTTGCCCATGATAACCCTGAAATTGCGCCGGATCATGTTTTGCCAGAACAGAACGGGAAACCCCTTGAAAAAATCAACAGCAGAACCTTTTCCGCTTCTCTTGAACGTTACAACACCCACTTTGGGGTGCGCCGGTTTAAAGAAACTGCGCACATTGGCCGGTTTGCCTGCCAGCAAAAACCTTAGCGCCCGCCCGGTAGCATTTGCATCATTCCAGTCAGAAGTAAAAACAACACACCCGTTTGAGTTTACAATAAAAACCGCATTGGGATAACTGCCATAGAGCCTGTGGGCATGCCCCTCAATATCATCCACCAGCACTTCGCGAAGATCACCGCTGCCATCATCAAGCTGTTGGGCAGAGGCATATTTATCCCCCATAACTTCATGCTGTTTGATATTTGCACCCGGATGCGCTTCACGCACATAAAGCACAACAAATTTCACGTTTTTAAATTGAGCGCTCAATTGCGCCATGGTTTTGCGCCGACTCTGAAACAACGGACAGGTCACACTGCCCATCTCGATAACAAGAAAATCCTCGTCAAAATCCAGCAATTGACGGTTTGACCCATCCGCCATGGTAAAGGTCGCATCAGGTGCTTTATCTCCGGCCATAGGGCCAGAAAATTTGCTTAGATTATATTCATCAGACGAAAAGCTGGTGTAATTATAAGGCATATTGAACTCCTATAATTTAATTGGATGATTTTCCTCTAGGCTCTAATCAGCAATATTGACGTATTTATTCAAGATCAAACAGCTGGTCAG
>CAZMVQ010000070.1:2422-7670 GCA_964569865.1 uncultured Devosia sp. | reverse complement strand
CAGCATTGGCCGGAGCCGCCTCAGTTTTGCCCCCCTCTGCAACGATCGGCTTTTCAGCAACCGGTCGACGACGAGGACGGCGCTCCCTAGGGGCACGTTTTGGTTTTTGTTGAGCCTGCTCAGAAACATCTGTAGCTTCTTTGTCTGAACCGGCCTCATCTCCACCAGAACTGCTTTCACTGGAGCTATTTTCGCTCGAAGCATTTTCGCTCTCTTGAACAGTTTCAGTGCCTTGAGAACCCATATTTGGCTGAATATCTCCGCCTTTATCGCCCCGATTATCCGGCTGACGCTGCTCTCGCTGTCCCTGTCCCTGTTGTTGTTCAGAACGCGCGGCCTGCGCCTGCTGTTGTGCCAATTGCTGGGCCTGAGCGGCTGAAATAATCCTGAAATAATGTTCGGCATGTTGCAGGTAATTTTCCGCCGCCACCGAATCACCTGAACTGTTGGCATCGCGCGACAATTGCACGTACTTTTCAGCCACATGGGCTGCATTTCCCCGCACACGAACTTCTGGGCCGTTACTTTCGTAACTGCGGGTCATTGGATTAGTGTTTTTACGATTATGATTATTACTGCGTCCGCGTGAACGCTTATTTTGCTGATTTGATCTCATGAGCTCTTTTCGCGGGGCCTGTCTTTCAGGCCCCATTTCAAATCTGCCACTAGCTTGCATTTTTTTAAAATGATTGGCTTTAAAAACCAATGCCAGCAACGATGAACGGATTGCTGTGACCCTGGTTGCCCCAAACCAATTCGATTTACCACCGGGAACAGCTACTAATGTCTAACCTGTTCTTGGGTATATTCCAAGGATTATTCTAAGTAAAATTTTTAACTGCGTTAAATTCTCCAAAACTTTATCGCCAACATAAAATACGCCCCTGAGTTTAGCTTGAAAATCAGCATCCAGCTTCGATTACCCGTGGCTGGCCTGCCAAGTCCAAATGTAGCTTTACATCAACAAAACCAGCCCTTTGGCAAAGTGCAAAAACCGTTTTTGATTGATCAAATCCAATTTCCAGCAGCAATATTCCTCTTTGCATCAGTCGGGCTTTTGCTCCCCCGATAATTTGCTCATATGCCGCCAATCCGCTTTTCCCCCCATCAAGGGCATCCATCGGGTCATACTCACGCACATCCGGAGCCAGAGTGGATATGGTTTTTGTATCAATATAGGGCGGATTGGATATGATCAGATCAAACTTTTTGTCTCTCGCAAGCGGCTCAAACCACGATCCGCAAATCAATTTTATACGCTTATCAATTCCATGAACCTTGGCGTTACCGATCGCAGCTTCCAGCGCCTTTGCAGAAATATCCACCCCAAAGGCTTTTGCTTCTTTAACATTTTTCAACAGCGAAATAATTATGCATCCGCTGCCCACTCCCAATTCAAGGATTTTTGCTGCCGGATTTTTGGCCAGAAATTTTATACCAAGATCAACCAGCAATTCGGTTTCAGGGCGCGGCACCAGAGTTGCTTCATTGAGTAAAAACTCAAGCCCGTAAAATTCCTTAAAGCCCAAAATCCGCGCCACCGGCTCGTTTTTTAAGCGCCGCAGTGCTAAAAATTCAATTTTTTCAAGATCATCCTGCCCAACCGGTCGCTTTTCTTCCACAATCAGTTGCAAGTGATCTAAGCCCAAAGCATGGGCCACAAGAATTCTGGCATCAAGTTTGGCGCTGGTAATTTGTGATTTTTCAAGCCTTTTGGCCAGATTGCGCCAGACATTGCCAATTTGTTCGCCTGAATTTTTGTCTGAATTATTCCCCATAGCCCGCTCAGGATATTTCGTCCATCGCCGCTAGTTGCGCTGCCTGATTTTCTGTGATCAGCGCATCCAGCAATTCATCAAGCCCGTCTCCGGCAATAACCTTTTCCAGCTTGTAAAGGGTGAGATTAATGCGATGATCGGTCACCCTCCCTTGAGGAAAATTATAGGTACGAATGCGCTCGGAGCGATCCCCGGACCCCACCTGATCTTTGCGGGCATCGGCCCGTTCTTTGTCCTGAGCCTCTTTTTGCGTGTCATAAAGTTTGGCCCGCAGCAGTTTCATCGCCGTTGCCCGGTTTTGATGCTGGCTTTTCTCCGATGCAATAACCACAATTCCCGAAGGCGCATGGGTAATGCGCACTGCACTATCTGTGGTGTTGACGTGCTGCCCCCCGGCCCCTGATGCCCGCATGGTATCGATGCGCAAATCCTCCTGACGGATTTGAACATCCACATCTTCAACATCGGGCAAAACGGCAACGGTTGCAGCAGAAGTGTGGATGCGCCCCGAGCTTTCAGTATCGGGCACCCGCTGCACCCGATGCACTCCACTTTCAAATTTCAAGCGCGCATAGGCCCCGACCCCGGTGATAGAGACGATAATTTCTTTATATCCCCCCATATCCCCTTCATTGGTTTCCATAATGGCCAGCTTCCACTTTCGCAGCTCCGCATAGCGCTGATACATGCGAAACAGATCTCCAGCGAACAAAGCAGCCTCGTCGCCGCCGGTCCCGGCCCGCAATTCCACGATAACGCTTTTATCATCCGCCGCATCTTTGGGCAGCAATAACAGGCGGATTTCATCCACCAGAACAATTTTTTTCTCTTCAAGCTCTGCCAATTCAGCGGATGCCATTTCCGCCATTTCCTTATCGTCACCGTCCCGCATTTCTTTGGCGTCATCAATTCCTGAAATGACCAGTTGGTATTGTCTGATGCTTTCAATGATCGGTTGCAGATCAGAATATTCCTTAGCCAGTTTTATATAGATTTCCGGCTCGGGATTTTCTGCCATGGACAGCTCAAGAGAAACAAAATGTTTTTCCAGCGCTTCAAGTTTTTCCTGTGGTAACTGGGCCATTTTTCTCCGCCAACCGGGTTTGTTCAACAATGACCCTTAGGGCCAATTAAATTATTAAGGCAAGTTTTTAATTATACGAGCAGGCTCTAAATTATAAGAGCAGCCCTTAAATCATAAAGGCAGATTTTGTTTTTCAGCCAATTGGGTCAGTAAATCACGCATATCCTGCCCTTTATTTTGACCATTAAGAACCTTGCCCACTTCTTCTTTGATCGGTGCCAGATCAAGATTTAATACCAGATCTTTAACCGGCCCGACAGAAGATGGTCCCATGGAAAGGGAGGTCATGCCAATGGCCATCAAAGCCAGGGCTTCAATGGGTCGACCCGCCAACTCGCCACACATGGTAAGAGCAATATTATGACGCTTTGCCGCATCAACAATCATTTTGATTGCCCTTAAGCGGGGCACACCTATGGGATCATAAGAGCTGGCAACTCTGGTATTGGCCCTGTCAGACGCTGTTAAAAACTGAATGAGATCATTGGAGCCAATGGAGATGAAATCCGTAATTTCCAGTAATTCATCCAGCTCGAACAAAATTGAAGGCACCTCGATCATCGCCCCGAGTTCAAGCTTTTTTGGTGCCTTGATGCCGCTTCGTTCAAGCCGTTCCACTTCGCGGGCAATCACTGAAATGCACTGGCGATATTCTTCGGTTTCTGTGACCATGGGCACCAGAATTTTTAGCGCCCGCCCGTTCGCCGCCTGCAATAATGCTCTGACTTGAGTGCGCAACAGCCCAGGCCGATCAAGCGCCAGCCTAAGAGAGCGCCAACCCATAGCAGGGTTTTCTTCTGCCGCTGATCGCAAATAGGGAACAACCTTATCCCCACCTATATCCAGCAGGCGAAAAACAATCGGTCTATCCCCGCAAAAATCCATGGCTTCTTTATATAATTCCACCTGCTCGGCCAGCCGAGGCAGTTTTGAAGCCACCATGAATTGCAGCTCGGTACGAAACAGGCCAATCCCTGTCGCCCCGGTTTCATTCAGAGCGCTCAAATCCGCCACCAGCCCCGAATTGTGCAGCAGAGAGATTTTTACGCCATCCTTGGTGATGGATTGAACATCGCGCAAAGTGGCGTATTTTTTTTGCCGTCTCTCGCTGAGTTTTAACTTTTCAGCATAGGTCGCCTCCACATCCGGGGGCGGACGCAAATGCACAGAACCATTAAAACCGTCAACAACAATATCGTCCCCGGTTTCACACATGGAAACGATATTTTGCGCATGTCCAACAGCAACAATACCAAGCGAGCGCGCAATTATGGCCACGTGGGCGGTTGCCGCCCCCTCCTCCAGAACAATTCCGCGCAGGCGCTCCCGATCATATTCCAAAAGTTCAGCCGGCCCGAGATTTCTGGCCACGATGATGGCGTTTTCAGGCAAATCATGATGTTCAAATATTGAACTTGCCCCGGTTAAAACCCTCAAAAGCCGGTTGGCCAGATCATCAAGATCATGCAAACGATCCCGAATATATGGGTCGCTCTGGCGCAACATGCGCGCACGAGTATCGTTTTGCACCCTTTCCACCGCAGCCTCAGCGGTAAGGCCAGAATCAACCGCTTCTGTTAAGCGCCGCACCCAGCCCCGATCATGGGCAAACATGCGATAGCTTTCAAGAATTTCACGATGCTCGGACGAAACCTGCATATCCCCGGATGAAAACATATCATCAATGCTCACCCGCATGGTTTGGATGGCCATCTGCAAGCGAGTTTTTTCGTGCTCAACATCATCAGCAACAAAATGGCGCACCACCACCCTTGGATCGTGCAAAACCACTTTGCCAAGAGCTACCCCTTCGGCAAATCCCATGCCCTCAAAGGCTCTGGCGCGCCTCAGATCAATGTCCGATCCGGGCTTGATCAGAGTTTCAAATTCCGAGGTGGAGAGCATTTCCGCCATCAGGGTGGCGGTGGTCAACAGGGCTTCGACCTCTTCATCATTAAACACCCGATGCTCAAGATTTTGCACCACCAGCACCCCAAGGGTCTGCCCGGCTCTTAATACCGGAACCCCCAAAAACCCGTGAAATTCATCCTCTCCCGTTTCTGCTCGATAGGCAAAAGAGGGATGGGAGGGGGCATCTTCAAGGGCCAGTGTCTGGGCCTGCTCGGCAATATAGCCCACCAGACCCTCGCCAATCCTGAGTGTGGTCATATGCACAGCTTGTGGATTTAGCCCTCGGGTGGCAAACAATTCCAGCGCCGCATCATCGCGCAATACATAAAACGAGCACACCTGAGCGCTCATATTATGGGCGATCAATTCAACTATTTCATCCAGGCGATCCTGAGAACCCATAGTCTGGGCCATGGTCTGGCGAAGCTGGGCCAGCAATATTCTTGGTCCCGCAGTTTTTGGTCCCGCAGTTTTT
>CAZMVQ010000070.1:0-2322 GCA_964569865.1 uncultured Devosia sp. | reverse complement strand
TTGAACCCGCACCTTTTGAACCATCAACTATTTTGACCATATTATTCACTGGTGCTTTAAAACCACAGCACCCCTTTTTCTAGGAACAAAACAAGCTAAAAGCAAAAAAAATTAGTACTCTTTTTTATCCAGCCCATAATAGGTATGCAAAGCCCTGACCGCCAGTTCTGCATATTCCTCTTCGATCAATACCGAGGTTTTAATCTCTGATGTTGTGATCAGTTGAATATTAATTCCCTTTTCCGCCAGCGCATTAAACATTGATGAAGCAACACCGGCATGGGAGCGCATACCAACTCCGATCACAGAAATTTTTGCGCTGCCCTTGGCCCCTTTTATGCTTTCATATTCAAATCGGCCCTCATTATTGCTGACGGCGGCCATCGCTTTGTCATATTCACTATCGGGAACAGTAAAAGTTATATCGGTCTGCCTGCCATCATCAGATATGTTCTGCACTATCATATCGACGACAATTTGCTCTTTCGCCAAAGCCCCAAAGACCGCCGCTGCCACTCCCGGCTTGTCTTTAACGCTGCGAATGGTGATTTTAGCTTCGGCTTTTACCAGCGTCACCCCGGAAACGATCTGTTTTTCCACAATTTCATCCTCATCACAAACAAGAGTGCCCGGCACTCCAAAATTGGTATTTTTACTATCACTCTGGGGTGCATCCGGGTCGGCAAAACTGGAGCGAACCGCCAAGCGCACCCCGTGCGCCATGGCCAGTTCCACCGAGCGGGTTTGCAATACTTTGGCCCCAAGTGAAGCCATTTCAAGCATTTCCTCAAAACTTATCCGCTCCAATCGCTGCGCTTTGGGCGCTATGCGCGGATCGGCCGTATAAACCCCGTCCACATCCGTATATATATCACACCGATCAGCTTTTACAGCTGCCGCCAGCGCCACAGCCGAAGTGTCCGAGCCGCCTCGACCAAGAGTTGTCACCCGTCCATTGGGAGAAATCCCCTGAAATCCTGTCACCACACAGACCTGATTATCATTGAGGCGAATATCAAGATCTGAGGCATCAATATCCTCAATTCTGGCTGCCCCGTGAGTATCACTGGTTTTTATGGGCACCTGCCAACCACTAAACGAGCGGGCTGAAATTCCCATACCCTGCAAAATTATTGCCAAAAGACCGGCGCTGACCTGCTCACCGGTGGAAACCACCGCATCATATTCGCGCGCGTCGTGCAGGGGAGAAGCCTCTTCGCACCACCTCACCAGCTGATTGGTAGTGCCGGCCATGGCCGAAACCACCACGGCAACCTGATGTCCCGCATCAACCTCGCGCTCGATATGGCGCGCTGAATGGCGAATGCGGTCCATATCGGCAAGCGAAGTACCACCAAATTTCATCACAATACGAGACAATTTAACAAGCTTCCCAGAATGTTTTAATGAGTTGTTTTTTTATCTGGCGCTCAAATGGCATAAAGTAAGCAACGGATCAACCTGCAACAATGATAACAGCACAACGATCTAACCGGATTGCGCCATCTCAAACTGTTTCAAACCGGCTTTTGCGCCACTATAAAAACGACACTGCCGCCATCGGGCTGCCACTGATGGACAATCTCAAACCCTGCCCCGTTAATATCTTGCACCAGCTCATTCACCGAAAAAAACCGCACCAGAGGCAACAGGCCCAGCGCATGTCCGATGGGCAAAACAAATTTCAAAAAACCAGCCCCCATGCAAGGGGTGCTGGAAACAAACACGCCGCCGGGTTTGAGCATATTATAAACCTTTTCAATCGCCGCTTGTTTGTTTTTTAGCAAATGCAGAATGGAATGCCCCATTATCACGTCAAAACCCTGCTCAGGCACCTGATGCAGTGCTTCAAACTGCTCAATTTCTGAATTTATGAAATCAATATTTTCAATATTGACAGCTTTTGCCTTGGAGCGAGCGAATGCCAGCATTTTGTCTGAAAAATCAATTGCAATAATGTGCTCCACAAAAGGGGCATGAACAATTGCCGTTGAACCTGTGCCGCAACCAAATTCCAGAACCCGCATATCCGGTTTGAAATATGTCTGCGTCACCTCCAGTTTTTTCTGGTAAGCAGCTTCATCACTGACCGGTGATTTTTCATACCGGTTGGCCATTCTGTCCCAGAATCCACTTGCCGCCATAATTAAATCATCCCCTCGTTATTTCTGGCAATGACCTAGCGGTCTTTGGCCTAAAACATGCATAGTGTGTTATATTACTAGCACACTACATATACTCTGGCAACTACCTTTCATTAGCGTTCTATTCCAAGGGTCAGGACCTATTAAATTCGCAACAGATGAATATAATAAAGCAATT
>CAZMVQ010000069.1:5130-12257 GCA_964569865.1 uncultured Devosia sp. | reverse complement strand
TAAAACCAAAGGGCCATGATTTTGACTATTCCAGAATTGATGGATCGCTAAAGCGTCACATGTCGGTAACAGGTGGGTAGTTGGGGCTGAGCGGGTATCACGAAAAATGTCGTTTTCTGCGAGCGCTTGATTTTACTCTTTACGCAATTTCTCTTGATGCAAATAATTTAGCGGCAGGGCAGTTGTATATTTTATCTGCTCCATGGAAAATGAAGACGAGACATCATTGATGGAAATTTTTGCAATCAAGCGTCGATAAAAATCATCATAGGCGGCGATATCGGCAACCACCACCCGCAGTAAATAATCCACCTCTCCACTCATGCGATAAAATTCCACCACTTCTACAAAATCCGCAATGATGGATGAAAAATTTCGCAACCATGCATCTGAATGTTCTTTGGTCTTTATGGCCACAAATACGGAAACCGGCGCGTTGATTTTTGCAGGATCCAAAATCGCCACTCGAGCAACAATAATTTTGTCCTCTTCCATTTTCTGAATGCGCCGCCAGCACGGGGTTGTGGAAAGACCAACCTTGCGACCAATTTCTGAGACGGGAATTGTTGCATCCTGCTGCAAAATCGAAAGGATTTTTTTGTCGATACGGTCAAGGGCCATGATATTTCCGTCAGTTTGAAATTGGAACCAATACACTTATATAGAATTTTATTCCAATTCGCAAAGGTATTTTGAGGGTTTTTAGAATTTTGTGCCGCTAAATAGACAATTATCGCCACCTGGTTTCTAAGTTTCGCTGTGCAACAAGCGATGTAATGCACTTAACTAGCGCTCGCCCCGCCGCCAGTTACGCGGAGTTATAAATTCCCCTTCCCACATTCCTTTCCTGTTTCTGCGGGCATCAGCTTCTTGATCAGGATAATCATCATAGGAAACCGCCAACCCTTCCAAAACCATCGCCCCTCCGATATCGACATCATCAACCAGACAGACAGCCAAGGCGCGATCATAGCGATCTCGTCTTTCATATGTGCATTTTAATGCGCCCTCCTTGACCAATTGCAAAAGCCGCTGTTGGGCAGCAAGGCCACAGGGCCATGGGGAGCCATCAGGATTTGTGCAGGTTTGATCAAGTTCAGGCGCATCTATTCCGATCAGGCGAACGCGCTCATCCCCAAAGCGCAAACTATCCCCATCAGAAACTCGAACAGGTCCCGAAATTGTAAACTTACCATCAGGGGATGTTTCTTTGACATCAGAAAAATCAAACCCGTTGCTCTGCATTAACATACCCGCAAATACCAATGCGGCCAGCAAAAGCCAGATATTAAAAAACCCGGATAATTTTTGTGCAAAGGCGACAAACCTCAACTTCATATTAACCACACTCCCAATACACTGAAAAATAACGCGTAGCACACCTTTGGGCCACAACCCATGCGGATCAAAAAAGACCGCACGGGCCGAATCCGATTTGGACATAGGTCCAAAAAAAGGGGTGCATTGTTTTATTGGTGAGTTCAGCAATGCCAGAACAGGCAAAAAACGATCAAAACTATCTGGAACGCTCCCAAGGGCGTGATGCTCACCGTACGGTTTTTGATGCAAGGCAACGCCTGACTTCCACCACTGGCACCAAAGCCTCCTATGATTTTGAGCTGCTAAAAGAATATGCAAACGCCAGAAAATCCAGCCTGATAATAATGACTATCCTGTTTATGGTCATGGGTACTTATGCGAGTTTTTGGGTGCCGCTAACGGTAGCGGTCATCTGGAGCGTGGCGCTGATTATTTCCAATCTTTCAGTTGTGATGATTTGCAAGAATTTTCTTTATAAAAACACCAAAAACCGCTCCGTAAAAAGCTGGACCGCAAGCTTTATTGCCTTTGAAACAATTTATGGAATTGCATGGGCAATGCTGGCATTGTTCACCCTGGCATCGGGTGACCAGAATATTGCCGTGGTATTATTTGCCATATTGCTGATGGGTATTGGCGCCAATGCTTTGGCCAGTCGATCGCTGCCCATTGCAACGCTGGTAACCACTATGCCGGCCACCGCAACGGTTTCGATTAATTTGTTTTCCTATGGGGGCACACTTTATTATTCACTGGCGGCTGTTGCCATAATCGCCCAGTTATTTGTGTTGTTTTTTTTGCAGCGCCTACAAAAAATTGAACTGTCATCTCTGGCCCACCAATCTGAAAAAGATGCACTGATACTTGACCTGGAGGATGCGCGGGAAGCATCTGATCAGGCACGGCGCGAGGCTGAACAGGCAAATATTGCCAAGTCAAACTTTTTGGCCACCATGAGCCATGAACTTCGCACGCCCTTAAACGCAATTATCGGGTTTTCCGAGGTGCTCAAATCAGAACTATTGGGGGAGCATAAGGTTCCCCAATATAAAGAATATGCCAACGATATTCACGATAGTGGCAAACACTTGCTAAATCTGATCAACGAATTGTTGGACCTGTCGCGAATTGAAGCTGGAAAATATGATCTCAACGAAGAAATAGTTTCCCTAAGGGATGTGGCCGATGATTGCATGAGAATGATGAAAATTCGCGCCAAGGCAAAAAATATTGAGCTGGTGGAAATGATCGACGATAATCTGCCAAAAATATGGGGCGACGAGCGGGCCATACGCCAGATAATGCTCAATCTGTTGACCAATGCCATAAAATTCACTCCACAATCAGGCAGAGTGGAACTTAGCATTGCGCGCAGCAGTGACGGGGGGCAGTTGCTTTCTGTCAAAGATAATGGACCGGGGATCCCTCAAGATGAAATCAGCACGGTTTTATCATCGTTCGGGCAAGGCTCACTTGCCCATAAAACTGCCGAACAAGGGGCCGGTCTTGGTCTGGCAATTGTGCAAAAAATCATGGATCTACACCATGGAAGGTTTGATCTGTTTTCCAAGTTACGTTTTGGAACCGAGGCCATAGCCACCTTTCCAAGAGCCAGAGTTATGGATGCGGTGGCCCCGGTGTCAAAATCCCACAATCGGTTGAAAATTTATTAGGGCCAGAACCAAAAGCCATGACCTAATCCTTGTTTTCACTGACCTCTTTCTCGTCGACGTTAGCATCACCAAAGGTTGCCATATTATTGTGTATGTACAGCGCGGTTTTAACCAGAACCGCCCCAAGGGCCGCTCCGCTCCCCTCCCCCAACCGCATACCAAGATCAAGTATTGGCTGCTTGTTAATTTCCTTTAGCGCCTTACCATGGGCATTTTCGTCAGAAACATGGGCAAAAATGCAATGGTCCAGAATTTCAGGGTTCATGGCATAGGCAATGGCAGCGGCTGCCGTTGCAACATAGCCATCAATAATCACTGGAATTTTTTGGTGCCGCGCCGCAACAATGGCCCCAAGCATAGCGGCAAATTCACGCCCGCCAATTCTGGCCAGAATTTTTAAGGGATGATCAAGATTTTCCTTATGATGTGCCAAAGCCCGATCGACAACTTTTGCCTTGCGCCCAATCCCTGCCTCATCAATGCCGGTGCCTGCCCCCACCCAATCAGAACCAGTGCCGCCAAAAAGCGCTGCATAAATGGCTGCGGCTATTGTTGTATTGCCAATTCCCATTTCACCAATGCACAACAGGTCGGGTTCGCCGGCAATCGCTTCCATTCCATAGGCTATGGTTGCAGCACAGGCCTTATCGCTCAAGGCGGCGGCGCAGGTTATATCGCCGGTGGGAATATCTATTGCTAATTCAAATACCCGAAGGTTCAGCCCGTGCAATTTTGAAATCTGGGAAATTGCTGCTCCGCCAGTGGTGAAATTGGCCACCATCTGCGCCGTTACGCTTGAGGGAAATGCAGAAATTGCCTGATCGGTCACCCCGTGGTTCCCTGCAAAAATAGCCACCATGGGATTATTCATGGCCGGTTTATCGGTTTCTTGCCAGCGAGCCATAAACTCCACCAGATATTCGAGCTGGCCAAGGGAGCCTAAAGGCTTGGTAAGGGTTTTGTCACGTTGACGAACCATCTCAACCGCGCTTGTTGAGCCAATTGGCAGTTCTTCGAGCAATTTGGAAAATTCGGTAAACGGTTCTGGAACTTCTAAGGATAATTTTTGCATTGTCACTTAATTTGTACGATGGTGAATAGAGATAAACTGAACGAAAATTCAATCTGTTGAAAAAACAATCATCCATGAGTCGCCCCCCGCTTGGCAATGAAAATGAAACGGTTTCCACCCATTCTATTATGGATGATGTCGTAATGGGGATCAGGTTTTATTCTCGCATGCGAATTCCCTATTTTGCTCATGTGCCAATGCAAATTGGGAGGATGGCAAAAGTTTTGGGCCTTGCCAGCATTATAACCGGCATAATTCCCGGGCTGGTTTTGTTGCTGTCCCTATTGCTGGGGCTGCCCATTTTGCTTAGCGCAAGTTTTGCGGTCGCGGCGCAAATTGCCATTACAGGAGCCATGGCCGAGGACGGGTTGGCGGACAGCTTTGACGGGTTATTTGGCGGCAATGATCCACAAAAGCGCCTCGCAATCATGAGGGACAGCACAAATGGCACCTTTGGAGTTGTAGCAATAATATTGCTGATCATCACCCGCATTACAGCCCTTGGGGCACTGGCCACTATTTCTTCAATCGCAGTTATATTGTTGTGGATCGGGGCGCAGGTATTGGCCCGCCAAAGTGCACTTTGGCTAATGGTAAATCTGAACTCTGCCAGAGAAGAGGGAGCAGCGGCCAAAGCGGGGGAATTACTTCGCACCGATTTTTGGTTTGGGATGATCCCCGCTTTGCTGATCACAATAATTTTTTCAGTTTTTTTCGTCGGAATTGGCGGAATAATTATTGCTGCCGCAATTGTCATGTTGATAATTGTCTGGTGGACCCGTACCTGTAGAAAACTTGTCGGCGGGTATAGCGGTGATTTAATCGGTGGATTGCAGGCAATGCTCGAGATCGGCATTTTAAGCGGATTTTTGTTGGTAGTATAAAAATTCACCAGAAACAAAAGAGGGTTTTTCCTTGGTATTTATCGGGTTTGCACTGTTAATAGCTGTCGGTTTAGCAATGGTGATCAGCTTTGGAGCCGGGCAACTTGTTGGCCTCTCAGAAGATCAGTTCGGGCAGATTATATTGTTGGTTCTGGTGCTAATTCTTGTGGCCTCCGGCTCTTTTGGCCGTCGGGTCAAGCTAAGCCACATCCTTAACGGTATCGCCCTTTGGTCAACCATGTTGTTTGTTCTGGTTGGCGGTTATAGCTATCGCGAAGAAATCAGCAATTTTTCAAACCGGGTTCTTACCTCTTTGGCCCCCGGCATGGCCATGGTCGATCAGGATGAGGGAACGGCGGTGTTTCAAAAAGGATTTGGCAATACATTCAGGATGGATACCGAGGTAAACGGAGCCGCAATCACCATGATTTTTGACACTGGTGCCAGCGCTGTGGTGTTGACCAATTCAGATGCCAAGGCAGCCGGGATCAACCTTTCCAGCCTGCGTTTTAATATCGAAGTGCAAACCGCCAACGGCACCGGAAAAGCTGCCGGTGTAACAATCAAACGTATCGAAGTTGGCGGGATAATCAGGGAAAATGTCAGGGCATTTGTTGCCGAACAGGGAGCCTTGAAAACCAGTCTTTTGGGCATGACTTTTTTGCAAACTCTGGACAATTATACCGTTAGCAAAGATTCTTTGGAGCTGAACGGATAATTGGGAATATTTTCAGTCACCACATAGGGATTGTTTCACAGAGGGGTTGGATTTTTTAGATTTATACTTATATTAGAACATGCTGATATAAGGAGTAAATATCATGAGCTATTGCTTTTCAACTATTTTGAATTCTGAAATGGATCAAGCCATCGAAACTGTTACCGAGGCCCTCAAGGTTGAAGGGTTTGGTGTGTTGAGCGTGATTGACGTCAAAGCCACATTGAAGAAAAAGATTGATGTGGATTTTCGCCCCTACACAATCCTTGGGGCCTGCAACCCGACATTTGCCCATAAAGCCTTGTTAGCTGAAGATAAAATCGGGGCCATGCTGCCTTGCAATGTTGTTGTGCAACAGATCGGCGATGGTAAGGTGGAAATTTCAGCGGTTGATCCCATCGCCTCCATGTCGGCGGTTAAAAACCCGGCGCTGGGCGAAATTGCCGGTGAGGTTCAGGCCAAGTTGAAAAAAGTAATTGACGGGCTTTAAAGACTAAATCTTGAGAGCCTGAAATGCTTCCATAATTGTATGGGGTCCGGCGCCTTCTTTTAATACGTCCATAGTCATAATCTGGCGAAAGCGGCGGGCACCGGGCAGTCCATAGGCCAGACCTATCATATGACGGGTTATGGAATTCAAACGCACGCCTTTTGCCATTTGAATGGCGCCATATTCGCTCATAATATCAATGATTTCAGCCAGAGTTGGTGTCGGCGTCTTATCGCCATAAACAGCTACATCGATTTTGCTCAAAAGCATGGGGTTATGATAGGCGGCGCGCCCCATCATCACACCGCTTAACTGCTCATACTGAACCTGTGCCTGCTCTAAAGTTTCAATTCCGCCGTTGATGATCACAGGAAACGGGTCCAGACGTTTAGCCAGTTCATAAACCCGTGGATAATCAAGGGGTGGAATTGTGCGATTTTCTTTAGGGCTTAAACCACTAAGCCAGGCTTTTCGCGCATGCACATATAGCGCATCGGCCCCCGCCCCTATCACCGCATCGGCAAAATCATCAAGAGGCTTGCCAATATCCATATCATCAATACCAATGCGACATTTTACGGTTACCGGGCGGCTGGTTTGTTCTTTCATGGCGGCGATACACTTTGCCACCAGATCCGGCTCGGCCATCAAGCAGGCCCCAAACCTTCCGGCCTGCACCCGATCGGATGGGCAACCCACATTAAGATTTATTTCATCATAGCCAAATTGATCGCAAATTTTGGTTGCTGTCGCCAATTCATCAGGGTTGGAGCCACCAAGCTGCACGGCCACCGGATGCTCAATTTCATCATAGCCAAGCAAGCGCTCAACATCGCCGTGAATAATGGCGGCACTGGTGATCATTTCAGTAAATAACAGGGAATGCCTGGTCAGTTGGCGATGCAAAAATCGGCAATGACGATCGGTCCAGTCAAGCATGGGAGCAACTGCAAAGATTTTCGGGCCAAAG
>CAZMVQ010000069.1:0-5030 GCA_964569865.1 uncultured Devosia sp. | reverse complement strand
GGGTAATGACGTTAAACGTTGCAAAAATCAACTGGCAAGCTTGCCAAATACCCACCCGTCCTATCGGTACATTATTGTTGAAAATTATTTTTTCATGTCCATATTTTGGTGGTTTTTTGATTTTTTATCCATGGATTTGGTGTCTTTGTTAGTAGGTCCCGCAGTCTTGGGTCCCATAGTCTTGGCTCCCATAGTCATGCCGCCCATTTCCATCTCCATATTCATCACCCCATCGGCATTGGTGTGGGTAATCATAAACAGGCGCTGGGCAACAAAAATTGCAATAAATCCAACTAGCGATACGATCAAAACCAGCGGATCACTTTGAAATTTCATTATTATAAATGCACCGAGAATAATCACATCCAAAACAATAGCGATCAGGGGAATAACAGGGTTTGATTTTGTTTCCTTGAGCAAAAACCGAAAAAGCCCCCAGTGAATTGCAATATCCATAATCAGATAAAAAATCGCCCCGATGGAGGCAATACGGGTAAGATCAAACAATATGGTTAGAACAATTGCCAATGTCACCGTGATTGCCAGAGCCGGATTGCTGATGCCCTGATATAATCTTGGCAATTGCTTCATGCTGGAGAGCATGGCCAGCATTCTGGAGGCAGAAAATACGCTGGCAATCAATCCTGAAACCGTTGCAACAATGGCCAAAAGCACCGTCAGGATCAGGCCCGCATCGCCAAAAACCGGGCGGGCCGCAGCCGCAAGGGCATAATTTTTGGCGGCGATAATTTGATCAACGCTAAGGGAAGCGGAAACAGACAGGGCGAGAAGAACATAAATCAGCGTGCATATTATAATGGAAAAAATTATCGAGCGGCCAAGATTGCGGTGGGGATCAATTATATCATCGCCCTGATTTGTAATGGTGGTAAAACCCTTAAAGGCAAGAATCGAAAGGGCAAGAGCGGCAATAAAATTAAAAACACCACCGCCAGCACTAACAGTTGCCGACGAACCCCAGCTTGTAATATCGGGAAAACCCGCAAACCACAGGCCAGCCAGAGCCAATATGGCAATGCCGACAATTTTAATTACAGCCGTTATGTTGGCGGTTTTTTCGATTACGCGATTGCCGGAAATATTGATGATAAAAGCCACCCCAATCAGCAATACCGCCAGCACAGGAACCAGAAATTGAGTGTTTTCGATCTCAAACAAGCGCAGTGAATAAGCGCCAAAGGTGCGCGCCACCAGACTTTGGGCAATAACCATCGACACATACATTAAAAGTGCAAATGTTCCCGCCATGGTGCCCGGTCCATAGGCCTTGCGCATAAACATGGCGACACCGCCAGCGGAGGGATAGGCATTGGAAAATTTAACATAAGAATAGGCGCTGAACGCAACAACGACGGCCCCGGCCAGAAAGGCCAGAGGAAAAACCTCCCCGACCAATTCGGCAATCTGGCCCATCAAAACAAAAATGCCAGCGCCAATCATCACTCCGGTGCCCAAAGATACCGAACCGATCAGAGATAGCTTTTTGTCTTTTCCCTGTTGCAAATTATTTCCCGCACTGAAATTTCTGCCTGCTGGCAGGGCTGGCAACCTTTCACCTGATTTACATTATTTCACGCAACAAATGTAAACGGGAATGTCCAACGCTTTTCGTTTAGAGAGTTTTCAGGTTTAATGTAGGCACAAAAAAATGGCCCGGTCAAAAAGACCGGACAATTTTTAATTTAGCAATGTATAAACGCCAGACTTAAGCCGGGCAAGGCTACGCCGGGCTTGATTCATAGCCGCCTTCTTTAATGGCACCGATCAAGGCGGCTTCATCAAGGCTGGATGTTATGCTGACGGTGCGGTTTTCAAGATCCACATCAATTTTTGCATTGGCGTCAACGGCGGCAACTGCTTTTTCGACGCTGGCTTTGCAATGGCCACAGCTCATTTCAGGAATGCTGAGTTTAGTCATTCGAATTCTCCATGTTTTTTAGTGTTAGCTTTTAACTGACGAAACCTTACAGGCTTGTTGCGCTGGAAGGTCAAGAAAAATTTATACAAATTTAAATAAAACTTCCGCTTGACCTTCCCCTAACTGGAAGGTCTAATCATGGCCTTCAATTAAACATCCGTTTGGCGAATCTCTCGAAAAAAAATCAGTAAGGTTTAGATAAATGAGCTCTCAAAATACCACTTCGTTTCAAATTGAAGGCATGACTTGTGCCTCGTGTGTTGGCAGGGTTGAAAAAGCTCTGGCAAATGCGCCGGGGGTTTCAAGCGCTTCTGTCAATCTTGCAACCGAAAGTGCGCAGGTTAGTTTTGATGACAGCACCGATGCGCCAACTTTAAGCAAAGTGCTAACAGAAGCCGGCTATCCCGCCATCAGCAATGAAATCACTCTGGAAATTGAGGGCATGACCTGCGCCTCATGCGTTGGTCGCGTTGAAAAGGCTCTGGCCAGCGCGCCGGGCGTTGCAAGTGCTTCGGTTAATCTTGCTACCGAAAGCGCCACCGTCAGCTATTTCACCGGTGCAATTGCAGCCAATGATCTGGCAAGCATAATTACCAAGGCCGGATATAGTGCCAAGGTCAAGGGAGATGCCGGTGATTCCAGTGAAGAGAAATCCGAGCGCAAAGCAGCAGAAGCCCGCCATCTTGGCATGCTAACGCTGGTTGCAGCACTTTTGACCCTGCCGGTATTTATTCTTGAGATGGGAAGTTTTCTGTTCGATTCAATTGCCATGCTAAAAGCCACTTATGTGGGCGAGCAAAATGACCGCTATATTCAGTTTGCCCTGACCACTATTGTGCTTTTTGGACCCGGTTTGCGTTTTTACACCAAGGGTTTTCCGGCCCTGTTCAAGGGCGCGCCGGACATGAATTCTCTGGTGGCACTTGGCACATCGGCGGCTTGGATTTATTCGGTTATCGTAACATTTGTACCAGCTATACTGCCCGAATCCGCTCAACACATCTATTTTGAAGCGGCGGCGGTTATCGTCACCCTGATCCTTTTGGGACGCTTTTTGGAAGTGCGTGCCAAGGGACGCACCGGTGAAGCAATTCGCAAACTGGTTGGCCTGCAGGCAAAAACCGCCCGGGTCGATAGGGACGGAGAAATTGTTGAACTGGCAATCGAAGAAATAGTGGTTGGTGACATCATCAATGTACGCCCCGGTGAAAAAATCGCCGTGGATGGCGAGGTGACCAGCGGATCATCCTATGTGGATGAAAGCATGATCACCGGTGAGCCGGTTCCCGTGGAAAAAACCGATGGCGAAACCGTTGTCGGTGGCACCGTGAACGGCACCGGAGCGTTAAAATTCAAAGCGACCAAAGTTGGCTCCGACACTATGCTGGCCCAGATCATCAAGATGGTTGAGCAAGCACAGGGGGCCAAGCTGCCAATTCAGGCATTGGTGGATAAAATCACCGCAGTATTTGTGCCAATCGTTATGGCATTTGCTGCGTTAACCGTTGTGGTCTGGTTGATTTTTGGGCCCGATCCCGCGTTGACCTTTGCCCTTGTGGCCGGTGTTTCCGTGCTGATTATTGCGTGCCCGTGCGCAATGGGTCTGGCTACACCTACCTCCATCATGGTGGGCACCGGTCGCGCCGCTGAAATGGGTGTTCTATTCCGCAAGGGCGATGCGTTGCAGGCATTGCAGGAAGCATCCATTGTGGCGCTGGATAAAACCGGCACATTAACTCAAGGCCGTCCCGAACTGACCGATTTGAGCGTTTCTGAAGGCTTTGACGAGGATGAAGTTCTGGCCCTTGTGGCAGCGGTTGAAACCACATCCGAGCATCCGATTGCCGAGGCAATCGTGCGCGCAGCTGAGGCCAAAAATATGAAACTGGCCGAGATTGAAGATTTTGAATCAATCACCGGTTTTGGTGTCAGCGCTACCGTCAGTGGTAAAAAACTGTTCATTGGTGCTGATCGTTTAATGGTGCGTGAGGGAATTGAACTGGGGGCGCTGGCTGATGCCGGTACAGCCCTTGGCAAAAAAGGCAAATCGCCTCTCTATGCTTCAATTGATGGCAAGGCTGCTGCGGTAATTGCTGTTGCCGATCCGATTAAAGAAAGCACACCGGAGGCCATTGCAGCCCTGCACAAGCTGGGTCTGAAAGTGGCAATGATCACCGGAGACAATCAGGGCACTGCTGAAGTTATCGCGGCAGAGCTTGGCATTGACCATGTGGTGGCCGAAGTGCTGCCCGAGGGCAAAGTGGACGCCCTGCACAAGCTACGTGAGGGTGGCGCAAGTCTGGCCTTTGTGGGCGATGGCATTAATGATGCACCGGCACTGGCCGAGGCTGATGTGGGCATTGCCATTGGCACCGGCACCGATGTGGCCATTGAATCGGCTGATGTTGTTTTGATGTCGGGTGACCTTAAAGGGGTGGTAAACGCCTTTGACGTCAGCCAGCGCACCATGAGCAATATCAAGCAAAACCTGTTTTGGGCATTTGCTTATAACACGGTGCTTATTCCGGTGGCTGCGGGGGCTCTTTATCCGTTCTGGGGCATAACCCTGTCACCCATGTTGGCCGCCGCCGCCATGGGTCTGTCGAGCGTGTTCGTTTTAACCAATGCCTTGCGCCTGCGCTGGGTCAAGCCGGTTATGATTGAAAAAGTGTCCGATCGTCCAGCTAAAAGCGCTCAGTTGCAAATGGCTCCGGCTGAATAAATACCACATAAACCCCTCCGGAATTACAAACTCCGGGGGGCTTTAAAAAACCAAAGGAATTATACCCATGAATATTGGTGATGTTTCCACCCGATCTGGTCTGCCGGCAAAAACCATTCGCTATTATGAAGATATAGGTCTGGTTAAACCTTTGCGGGGAGAAAACGGTTATCGCACTTTTCGCGAGCAGGAATTGCACAAACTGGCGTTTTTGGGACGGGCCAGAGCGTTGGGATTTACCATTGAAGATTGTCGCACCCTGATGGCGCTTTATGATGATGATGAGCGCTCAAGCAGCGATGTAAAACAGGTGGCCAAAGAGCATCTGGCGCAAATAAACGCCAAGATCGAAGGCTTGAAATCAATGTC
>CAZMVQ010000068.1:1939-12258 GCA_964569865.1 uncultured Devosia sp. | reverse complement strand
TTCCACAACCAAAACATTGAAAACACATAGCAAAAAAACCTCTCTTGAACTTGCAAATAAATACTGATAAACTTGTCAGACCAAACAGGCAGGATAGACATTAAATATGCCGAAATTAGCGGCTAACCTTTCGACATTGTTTCAAGAAATCTCCCTTGAAAACCGTCCTGCTGCAGCTGCAGCGGCGGGTTTTTTAGCGGTTGAAATTAAATTTTTCGAACAATATCCAAGTGACCTTTTTATAGATAATCTAGCAGCAAGCGGCCTTGATCTGGCCTTGTTTAATGCCAATCCGGGCAATCTTGATGCGGGCGAAATTGGAATGGCCTCGCTTCCAAAACAGCGCCAAAGGTTTGAAGCAGGGTTGATTAAAGATCTGGCGCTGGCAAAGCGGCTCGGCGCATCCAAGATGCATGTTTTATGCGGTATGATCGATAAAGAGCTCTCAAGAGATCAGCAATATGAAACAGCGGTTGACGCCTATTCATGGGCTGCGAAAACCGCTCATGAACATGGGGTGACACTGGTTGTTGAACCGCTTGCCCCCGCAGCCATGCCCGGATATTTTATTCATTCCCTTGATCAGGCGGTGCGCCTTGTTGAAGATGTGGCCTCTGACAATTTCAAAATATTGTTTGATTTTTTTCATATGCAGTTTATCGGCGGTGACATTTCGCGCCGCTTAAACGATGTTGCTGACTTGATCGGCCACGTGCAAATTGCTGCCACCCCGTCAAGACACGAGCCTGATCAGGGCGAGTTGAATGTGGATTTCGTATTTAGTGAATTGGATAATATTGGATATTCCGGCTGGGTCGGGTGCGAATACAATCCAAAAACAACGACCCTTGCCGGGCTTTCATGGGCAGATAAATATCTGAACGCCCCAAAAAAATCTATTCCCCCCGTCATTAAAACCAGCGAGCAATCTCCTGTTAAAGCTGAAAACCTTCCAACGGGTAATTTGTTGGGCCGGGTCTGGAATCCAAAGGTACAAGGCCCGTGCGTAATTACGGTTCGCGATGGAGTGGTGTTTGATATAACATCAAAGCAGGCGCCTCTGACCAGCGACATATGCCAAATGGAAAATCCGGTGGAATTTGTTCGCAATGCCACGGGGCATCCGATCGGGGAATTATCCGGACTTCTTCAGGCAGATACTGAAAATTCTGAAATTTTTCATATGCTTGCCCCCTGCGATTTACAGGCAATCAAAGCCTGCGGGGTGACCTTTGCGGCCTCCATGGTCGAGAGGGTTATTGAAGAGAAGGCAGCTGGCGACATAAAAAAAGCCAAGGCCATCCGCCAGCGGGTACAGTTGATCGTTGGTGATAGTTTGCGCGATTTGCAAGCGGGCTCAAATGAAGCGAAACGGGTAAAACAGGCTTTGATTGAAGAGGGCATATGGAGCCAGTATCTCGAGGTGGGAATTGGCCCTGATGCGGAAGTTTTTTCAAAAGCGCAGGTGCTTTCTTCGGTAGGTTATGGGGCGAAAGTCGGTTTGCACCCCTCGTCGAGCTGGAACAATCCTGAGCCTGAACTGGTTTTGGCCGTATCTCCTGCGGGCAAGATTGTCGGTGTCAGTCTTGGCAATGACGTTAATCTTCGCGATATCGAGGGACGTTCGGCCCTGTTATTATCCAAGGCCAAGGACAATAATGCCTCTTGCGCAATCGGTCCCTTTATTCGGCTACTCGATAATGAATTTACCCTTGATCATCTACGCAGTGCCCAATTATCCCTAACCATAAAGGGGTTGGATGATTATCTTTTGGAGGGAAGCTCTTCCATGAATGAAATCAGTCGTGATGTAAAAGATCTCGTGGCCCAGACCATTGGCGAACATCATCAATATCCCGACGGAATAATGTTGTTTTTGGGCACCGGATTCGCGCCGACCAAAGACAGGGACGTTCCCGGAGAAGGTTTTACTCACAAACTTGGTGATCTGGTAATTGTCAGCTCGGCCGGATTGGGTGAGCTGCAAAATATCGTCGATCTTTCTACCAATTGCCCCCCTTGGACTTTTGGGGTGAGGGAATTGATGGGCAATCTCGCCAAACGAGATCTGATCTAGGTCCGGTTTAATTCCAAAATTCTTCAATTGTAAAAAATTACAATTACAAATGTTTCAGTTACAAAAACTTCAGCTAAAGGACTAAAAAATGCTGCACAATAAACACCTCATTGCCGGAAACTGGGTCGGTGGAGACGCTGAGTTTACCAATGCTCCAGTAAGTGGCGAAGCGGATAAGTTTGCCTTGGGATTGCCAGAACATATCAAAAGTGCCGTTGAGGCCGCCGAACAAGCATTTGAAACCTATGGCAATAGTTCGCGCTCTCAACGCGCGCAATTTTTGCGCACCATCGCTCAAGAGATTGACGACAGAGGTGAGGAAATCACCGCGATCGGGGTCAAAGAAACCGGCCTGCCTGAAGCTCGTTTGAACGGAGAGCGCGGACGCACAACAGGTCAGTTGCTGATGTTTGCTGATCATATTGAAAAAGGGGATTATCTGGATCGTCGTCATGATGAAGCCCTGCCAAATCGTCAGCCATTGCCGCGCCCGGATTTGCGAATGATGCAATTGCCCATTGGCCCTGTTGCCGTGTTCGGGGCTTCAAATTTCCCGTTGGCATTTTCAACAGCCGGTGGCGACACAGCTTCGGCACTGGCGGCTGGTTGTCCTGTTGTCGTCAAAGGGCATTCGGCCCATCCCGGCACCAGCGAAATTGTCGCTCAGGCCATCGCCGCAGCGATTAAAAAATGTTCTTTGCATCCAGGTGTATTTTCTTTGGTTCAAGGGGGCACGCGCGAGGCCGGGCAGGAGTTGGTGCAGCATCCGCTTATTCGCGCTGTTGGATTTACCGGTTCGCTGGGCGGCGGTAAGGCTCTGTTTGATTTATGCGCCCGCCGCTCAGACCCTATCCCGTTTTTTGGTGAACTTGGCAGCGTTAATCCGGTTTTCATTCTGCCCGGCGCGATAGCTTCCAAGTCTAATGAGATTGCTTCTGGTTGGGCTGCCTCACTGGCTATGGGAGCCGGACAGTTTTGCACAAACCCTGGAATTGCCATCATGCTGGCAGGAGAGCAAAGCGATCAATTTATTAAAGCAACAGGGGATGCGCTGGCCAAAACCGGATCGCAAATCATGTTAAGCGATGGCATTGCCGAGGCCTATTGTTCAGGCCGCGACCAGATTGCAAATTCTGATGGGGTTTATGAAGTTTTAGCCTCGGATATGGAAGCAAGAAATGCCACCCCACATCTTTATCGGGTAAGTGGCGCTGATTGGCTGGCGGATAAAAAACTTGGCGAAGAAGTTTTTGGGCCTCTGGGATTGGCAGTGGTGGTAAAAGACATCGCCGAGATGATCGCGGTTGCAAAAAGCCTTAAAGGCCAACTGACCTGCACAATACATATGGATGAGAGTGACAGTGAAACGGCGGAAAAACTTATGCCGATTCTGGTGCGCAAAGCCGGACGCATAATGGCCAATGGTTTTCCCACCGGGGTTGAGGTAAGTGATGCCATGGTTCATGGGGGGCCTTATCCCGCCTCCACCAATTTTGGCCACACATCCGTTGGAACCATGGCCATAAGACGTTGGTTGCGCCCGGTTTGTTTTCAGGATATTCCTCAGCAGATCATGCCTGATGATTTAAAATAGCTTTGGAATTGGGCAGCATAAATGGACAGATCTTCCCTGCCGGAAAAAATTGATGGACCGGTAAAAATAGCCTGCGTTGGCGAAGCGATGATTGAATTGTCTTTTACTGGCGACAATCTGGATCAGCCCAATATTGCCTTCGCGGGCGATACGCTTAACACCGCAATTTATCTTAAGCGCGAAATTAAAAACAGCGCGGAGGTTTCATTTATTTCCAGATTGGGAGCAGATGAATTTTCGCAAAACATGTTGGCATTTATGCAAGGCGAGGGGATAAATACCGATGGCATTACCTGTGATGCCAATAAATTGCCCGGCCTTTATTCAATAATGACCGATAAGTCCGGCGAGAGGACGTTTAATTATTGGCGGCAGAATTCTGCGGCCAGAGAGCTGTTTCAAACTGGAGGCAAGATTGATTTTTCCCCCTTGTCCGGTTTTGACATTATCTATTATTCGGCCATATCGCTGGCAATCCTGCCGGTAAATGTGAGGGATGCTTTTCTGGAATGGCTGACAGACCAGCGCTTAAAAAGAAATATTCGCGTAGCCTTTGATTCCAATTATCGCCCAGCCCTTTGGGCAGGGGATGAAGAGGCGCGCTTTTGGATAGAGAAGGCCTGGAGGTGCTGTGATATCGCGTTGCCATCCGCCGATGATGAAAAAACCCTGTTTGGAGACAAGGATTTTGAGCAAACTATAAAGCGTCTCAATGGCTATGGTGCCAATTTTGGTGCCTTAAAAAGAGGAAAAGACGGCCCGCTTCCCCTGACGCCAATTGATCAATTACCAATCTTTAAACCGGCAAAGAATATTATTGATACAACAGCTGCCGGTGATAGTTTTAACGGGGCTTTTCTTGGGGCGCTGCTAGCAGGAAATCCCGTGAAGGAGGCAATGCTGACCGCCCATGATTGCGCCAGAAAAACTGTTGGCTTTGCAGGAGCCTTTTTAAAATAAGGGCATTTGCAAAGTAACAATTTTTCCAAAATCAGGTGTGCCGTTTATTGCTGCAAGCGCTGCTCTTTCTTATCAAAGAAATGCATTCTTTTTTGGTCAAATTTCAAATGGGCAATTTCGCCCTCAACGAGTTTTGCTCCACCTGAAACCCTGATATTAACAGCACCTATATCAGGCACTTCCACCAGTAAAAAACTATCAACACCAAGATGTTCGGCAAGGCTGACTTTACCCGATATTGCTGCGTCTTTTTTAGTGCATAATTTAATATGTTCCGGGCGGATGCCGAAATGGGCCGGATCGCCCTTGATGTTTTTTTCTGTAATCAGCGTTCCGTTTTTCAACTCCACACCTTTTTTCGAGCTAAGGCACGACAAAATATTCATGTTTGGCGAGCCGATAAATGTGGCAACAAACAAATTTTGCGGCCTGTCATACAATTCCAACGGCGCCCCCTGTTGCTGAATTATGCCATCGCTAAACACCATTATCCTGTCGGCAAGTGTCATCGCTTCAACCTGATCGTGAGTCACGTAAATCATGGTTTTTTGTAACCGGCGCTGCAATTGAGAAATTTCGGCCCGCATACTGACCCTTAGGGCTGCATCAAGATTTGATAATGGCTCATCGAACAAAAATGCACTGGGTTCTCTAGCGATTGCGCGCCCTATCGCCACCCGTTGGCGCTGGCCGCCCGATAGTTCAGCCGGTTTGCGATCCAACAAGGGTTGCAGTTGTAAAATTTGGGCTACCTTATCAACAATTGCATATCTTTGCTGCTTTGATTTTCCGGCAATTCTAAGCCCAAAACTCATATTATCTCGAACGCTTAAATGGGGATAAAGCGCATAGGATTGAAATACCATGGCCAGATCGCGATCCGCTGCCTCCAGATGAGTAACGTCTTCCCCATCAATTTCAATAGTGCCTGACGATATGGCTTCCAGCCCGGCAATCAGTCGAAGCATGGTTGATTTTCCACAACCGGAGGGGCCGACAAAGACCACAAATTCACCCTCGAAAATTTCGAAATCAACTCCCTTGATCACATGAACAGAACCAAAAGATTTGTGGACATTGGAGACTTTGATTTTTCCCATTTTCTTTTCTTTATTTAGTTCCTGATTTTAACTTTTGTTCTCTGGCGATTTGCCTTCAAGCGGTGGTGATAATTTCGTAATAATCTATGCCGCTGCCACATCTCTAGAAGCCGATTTTTGCGCCCTGTGGGGATGAAGCATAAATATAAGGGAAGCTGCAGCCCATGCTTGAGGGCGGCAACTTTCCACATAGGGCAAAGGCGGAATATTGGAGTGGCGCTCATATCCGCCAACCAGTTCTGGCAGGCGAAAATCATGTTGAATATTGGCCAGATCGCTTAATGCCTGTGTAACTTTGGCAAACTGTTCCAAATGCCCATACCGAAAAAGCCCGGCTCCGAATATGGCGGTATCATGGGGCCAGATGGAGCCATTGTGATAAGATAGTGGATTGTAGCGCTCTTCAGAAGCCGACAATGTGCGCAATCCCCAGCCAGACCAGAGAACTTCGTCAAACATGGAACCTATCAATGGTTCAACGCGGGTTTTCTTTACGGCTCCAGACCATAAAAGATGGCCGGGATTTGAGGACACCACATCAAGCCTGTTGCCATCTTTATCAAGGGCCAAAGCATAGGTGTGTTTATCAGGCATCCAAAAATACCTGTCTATGGCTTCGATTGTTTGGTGACGAAGAGCGATCAGTTTTTCCGATTGTTCTCTGGCCCCGGAAACGGTATCATTCAGGTGCGCACCGGCTTCGTAGGCGGCGCATAAATATCCCTGAACTTCAATGATTGCCAGCGCTCCCCCAGCTAACGAGCCATCACTATAGCTCATGGAATCATTGGAATCCTTCCAGCATTTATTGATCAGACCTTTTCCATCCTGAGCGCCGGTATATCTTAGAAAGCCCTTTTCGTCCCGTTGACGCTTTATCCAGTCAAGGGCACCCCTCCAATTGTCTTCAAGCTCAAAAGCCAGTTCATTATCACCGGTTATCTGAATATAATCAGAGAGAACCCGTAAGAACAGTGGCGTGGCATCAACAGAGCCAAAATACGGAGCAAACGGAAGCTCACCTAAACGAGAGAGTTCACCCTCACGAAATTCGTGCAGAATTTTACCCTTTTGTTCGTCGTGAAACTCATCATCCTTTTTACCCTGATGTTTGGCCAGAAATTTTAAAACCCCCTTGGCAAGTTCTGGAGCCTCGCTGAGCAAAAACCAGGCTGTGATCAGAGAATCCCGGCCAAACATTGTCACGAAATTGGGAATACCAGCACCAATGCAGGTGCCCGATTCTGTTGAAAGGCAAAGTGTTTCAATATCAATCCGTGCTTGCGATAAAATGCCCGTTTCAACGATTGCCTGACCACTCTTCGAAGATGTCCAAATAATTGGGCTTTGCTGCTGAATATCCGAAACAAGCGAAGAGGAAAATTGCACCGAAACAGAGATTTTGCAACTTTCACCGGAATTGATTTCCGTGGGTTTTCCCAGATCGGCACCGGCAATTTTGACAATTGTATCAAGTTCTGCCCCATCCTGAGCCAAATAGGAAAAACAGGTGATTTTATCGTTCTCTTTGCGCTCTGTTTTATTGCGTTTGGCGGTGCGCGCGGTTCCGCGCAATTCAAACACGTCCACAAAATCAGCGTCAAAACTCAAATCAGGTATAAATGTCTTTGACTTACGGGAGCTGTTTTGCACAATCAATTCATCATCAAACCCATCCGGGCGCAGGGTAATTTCCCGACGGATCAAAAGCTGTTGCTCATGATTGGCAAACCGGGACCAGAATTGCACCAGGGTTTTTGGCCCCTCCTCACAATGAATGAGGTCAAACCCGTCCATATTCCATCTATAATTGTTCAGGTGGCGAGTATCGCGAAAGAAAAAGCCAGCCACGCCTAAAAAATCCCCCCCGGCCATGCCAGAAATATCCAACACCGCATAACAATGATCGGCTTTTAGGGGGTGCATATTCTTTTTCATTTAACACCTACAGAGGTCTGGTTTTGTACAATATAGCGCTGGAACATGATGAACATGATCAGCACCGGAATAATGGATATAAAGGCTCCCGCCAGCACCAGGCTCCAATCACCCTGCCCTGCCCCATAAGATTGGCGCAGGCTAAGCAGACCGACCGGAACCGCCAGCGCACTGGGCGGACTGGTGATTAAAACAAATGGCCAGAAAAAATCGTTCCACGCGCCCTGAAAGGCCATGATCGCATTTACAATCAGGGCCGGTTTGGCATTGGGCAGCACCACAAAAAAGAATACCTGAAACCTGTTCGCCCCTTCAACCATTGCCGCTTCTTCAATTTCTTTTGGGAAACTTTCAAAAAATTGTTTCATCAACAGCACATGGGCCGATGCAATTGCCACCATGATTACCGAGAAATTAGTGTTGAGCAGCCCCAGATCTCGAATGACCAGATAATTGGAAATAAAGGTGACCTGAACAGGAATAGTCATGGAAAATATCACCACGACGAAAACCAGTCGCAGGCCTTTGAACTGCATACGGGCCAGAGCATATCCGGCCAGCGAGGAGAGCACGATCATAAAAATCACCCGCCCGATGGCGATGGTGAAACTGTTGCCCATCCATTTAAAAAACAACCTATCGCCAGTAGCCAGATCCACGGTTTCGTTGATCACCCTTCGGTAGGAATTAAATATCAAGCCGAACACTCCGGGAGTAATATTGTTCCAGCTTGCTACCCGGCCACGGCGCTCCATCTGGGTTATGGGAAGGGTCGAATCCAGCAAGGTCTGAGTACGGGGGGCCAGAGCCGTGAACGGCGTTCTTTCAACCTTGATATTTTCACTTTGCTCCGGGTCATAGCGAATTCTATAATCAAAAGTTTTGCTTAAATATGACTGGTTTTGTCCAGTTTCCCTATCAACCAGCTCATAGGCTTCCTGGGAGGTTCCCACCAGCTCAACCAATGCATAATCAGAGGCAAATGTTGTGGTGATTGCCGCTGCCAGACCGCTGCCCGGTTTCCGGCGTGGCACCTCAACGATTGGTTCAAAAATTTCCTCATCAGCTTTTGCCCCATAGGTCAGGGAAAATTCTATATCTCCTCCGGGGGCAAATCCGCCCCACCATGGGTTTGCCGCCCCTTGCCGACCAAGATCAGCAGCGCTTACCCAAACGGTTGGCGAAATTTGGGGAAAAATAAAGCGGAAAGGGCTTTCCAGCGGGTCTTCTTTCAAGCTGGCAGCAAAGGCGATGGCAAACGTGCCCAAAAGAACTGTGCCAAGCCCGATAAAAACCAGATATACCCATGCAAGTGCCGATAATTGACGCCGGCGTAATGCGGACAGCGGCAGACGGGATCGTGCGGGCTTTTCAAGGGCGGAATATTCAGCTTTGGAATTTTTCATAACTATTCCAACTTTTCCTTGATGCCAAACCGGCGCTGCAAAAATACGATGAGGACGGTGAGAACCCCCAATGTCAAAGCACTGGCGCTAGCCAGACCGATATTGGGGGAACCACCTGGGGGGAAAGTGTTGTAATAGGTATAAAATGCCAGAGTTACCCGACTTTCCAATGGGGCCGCCGCCCCAAGGATCGCCACCTGATCAAACATTTGCAGGGTGCCGATTAGCCCAAGGGTAACCACCGCAAATGTTACGGGAGTAAGGGAGGGCAGGGTGACGTTGAAAAAGCGGTGAAAGACATTGGCCCCGTCCATTTTTGCTGCGTCATAAAGCGAAATCGGAACCGATTGCAAACCGGCCAGAAACAACAGCATAAGAGTTGGAACCGTGGTAAAAATATTCATCAATGCCACCGACCAAAGGGTTCTGGGCATGAACAGAAAAACTTCTCTGGTATTGAGCCAGCTAATCAGGATTTTTTCATCATAGATCGGCACAAACCCACCCATACGAATGATTGTCGCACTGATAAGCGCCACCAGTACCGAAATAAGTAAAAAATACGGGTCAAACAGTTTAACTCCGAGATATTTACGCCTCGCCATGGCAACCAATGCCAGCTGAATAATAATGGCGATGGCAAAAAAAGACAGAAATACCCAGCGCAGGTTGATGAAATTACCTACCATTCCGCTCATCAGTCCTTGGCGCTGGAACAGCCACAAAAAAATCAACGTCATGGCAGCGCTGGACATAATGGAGGGGAAGTAAAAAATGGTGCGCGCCAAGCCTTTGGCACGAGCAGCGCTATTAACCAGAATGGCCAGCAGCAGCGCAAGTATAGTTTGAGCTCCAGTGACAATCAGTGCAAAACTGATGCTGTTTCTCAATGCAAAAATAAATAATTCGTCCAGAACCAGGCTGGTAAAATTTTCAAACCCGACAAAATTCGGTTCGGCAAACAGATTATAATCGGTGAAAGAAAACCAGACCGTGCGTAAAATCGCCCACAGAAAAAACACACCGAGAGAGACAAGAAACGGGGCCAAAAACATCCAGCCGGAAAATGCCTGATTGCTACTAAAGCGTTTCAATTCATTCTCCCCCTTTTCTTGAGATATGATCGCGGCACTTAAAACTGGCCGCGATCATTTTTTGTTTTAGATCAGAACAACAAACCTAGTCAGCTTGCAGTTCTTCAAACCGGCTTTGAGCTTCGGCTATCGCCGTATCAACATCAGCTT
>CAZMVQ010000068.1:0-1839 GCA_964569865.1 uncultured Devosia sp. | reverse complement strand
TGCAGTTCTTCAAACCGGCTTTGAGCTTCGGCTATCGCCGTATCAACATCAGCTTCACCAAGCAAAACAGAATTTAGAGCGGTGTTGATTGGCTCCATCCATGCTCCACCCAAGTCTCCGAAGAAGAATGGTAATACATTGCCATCGGTTGCGCCTTGGAATACGGCCAGATTGGCTTTTTGCTCCGCTGAATCACCCATCAGATATGCATTATCCACCATTGCTGAACGGGACGGCAATGCCAATCCTTGCTCCAAAACCCACTGCTGGGCTTTTTCACTGGTCAAAAGTTCAATCAGTTCGGCAGCTTCGCTTTTAACTTCCGATGCTGCATTAACGGTCCAACCAACGGTAAATATCAGATTTCCACGATCGCCGGTTTCAGGATCCATTGGAATAAGCGCTGTTCCATATTCCATGCTTGGGGCCGCATCTTTAAGGAAGCCGATTACCCATGCACCTTCAATTGCAACTGCTGCCTGTTCGGAGCCAAAGCAACCTCCGGTCCAGCCTTCGCCAATATCTGCTGCAACCACACCGGCACCACCGGAAACAAGGCCGGTATAATAGGTGAAGGCGCGACGGAAATTGTCATCCAGAACGGTTTTGCCATCAGCATTAAACGGCTCCCAGCCAGAACCAAGAGCAAATGCTGCAAAGCGGGCATAATCAGGAACGACACAAACCCCATAAACATCGTCAATCGAGCTTTGAACCGATGTCAGCTTGTCCTGAAATGAAGTCCATGTGTCATCATTATTTGGATATTCAACACCTGCATCGTCAAAAATATCTTTGTTATAATGCACGGCCAGAGTGTTGAAATCTTTTGGCACAGAATAAAGCTGTCCCTCATAGGTGAAAGCATCAACCAATGATGGAATCAAAGCATCGGAAAGGGCCATATTTTTAACCGGCTCTGCCTGTCCATTGGCAAAAATTGAAAGGCTCCAAAAAATATCTGTGTAAAAAACGTCAGGAGCGGTGCCGGCTGAAAGCGCGTTCAGGATGAATTGAGAATAATCACCCTCTGTCGGGGCATATTCCACTTCAATACCAAGCGCTGCGATTTCGTCCGCTAACACGTCATTCAAAAGACCGTTGACCACAACCGGATCTGACCCGCCAAATCCCGAAACTTTAACCGTTTGGGCCTGTGCCGATACGGCGCTAAATACTGCCAGTGTTGATACTGCCAGCAAACTTCTACCAAGTGATTTTAACATTTATTCCTCCTGAGACAGGCCCGGTTTTCGGGCTGAATTTTTATTTTCCTCGGTGCGTCAGGTAATGTTGGTAAGTTGACAAAACCGGGGCGCATGTCAACAATGTAAGCGCTTACATTTTTTTAGTCAACCATTCTGATTCCAGTTGTGTTAATTTATGGGCACTTGCAGTGATGGATTTTCCAATTGTAGGCTGTGATATTGTTACAAAAAAACAGATTTGAAAAACATGCCTTCAACACTGGCTGACATTGCCGCCGCAACCGGGTTTTCTACTGCAACCATTTCTCGCTCTTTGCGCGGGGACAGCGCAGTTACGCCCAAAACCCGCGCTGCGGTTTTAAGGGTATGCGCAGAACTGGGCTATAAACCCTCAGTCGGGGGAAGAATTCTTGCCCAGGGGGCATCGGCTTTTGTTGGTTTAAGTCTTGGGGCAACCGATCGATCTACTGCCCGCTATGTTTCACTGCTGCATCAGGCCGTTTCCGAGCAAATGACCGAAACCGGCTGGGCCTTAAGATTGGTCAATTCCAACGATTTTATTCCAACTCTTTCGGCGGTTGGGGCAATGATTATCATTGGCACCATCGCCAATGACCCAAGAATTAAGCTT
>CAZMVQ010000067.1:0-12296 GCA_964569865.1 uncultured Devosia sp. | reverse complement strand
CCGACACATAAAGCAATTATTAAGCGCCGAGCGCACATCAACAAAGGCCACTTTGTCTTGCATCAGGATATCAACTAGCGTCCGTTCAATATCACTCTTCGCCGTGATCTTTCCGGTGCCATAGACAATCCGGTAGTCAGCACTATACCCCTTGAGCAAATAATCCGGGCTATGGCGCAATACCGGTGGCACCCCCTCACCTGCCCAAGCAACGCAATTATTTTCGCACAAGAATATCGGCCCGGTCTCGGCATAAGGTTGCAGCTCTGCAAAGGGCCGCGCAGCACAAATCAAAAACTCTTCCCCTTCAGGGATGAATTGCAAACAATGCCGGCAGGGATTACCAACGCCATCAGAGATAGAGCGCTCGGCAGGCAGCTTGTAATCGTCCACGCCGCCATTGCGAATTTGCGCTACCCACGCACTGTCATAGGGGTGAAATTTGAGAGGCATGATCGATCTCCTTCAAGGTTTTCAGCACCCTAAATAAAATCAAATTCCGAAACGACCCGTTTTTAACCGAAAAAAATACCCCGGCTGGAATTCAGCAATCTTTTGTCGCTGCACAACGACGTAATTCAATAATTCTCATGCTTGCATCTGGTGGCTAGCGCCCCATCCAGCCGCCATCGACGGTCAACACCGTGCCATGCACATAATCAGATGCATTAGAGGCGAGAAAAACCACAGGACCCATAAAGTCCTCGGGCTGCCCCCATCTACTAGCTGGAATTCGCTCGAGGATGGAGCTAAAGCGTTGCTGATCATCTTGCAGGGCCTGAGTGTTATCAGTTTCCACATAGCCCGGAGCAATGGCATTGACGTTAATTCCAGATCCGGCCCACTCGTTGGCAAAGGCCTTTGTCAATTGACCAATGCCCCCTTTTGATGCCGCATAACCGGGCACGTTAATGCCGCCCTGAAAGGTCAATAGCGAGGCTGTGAATATGACCTTGCCAGATTTTTGCTTGAGCATATTTCTGCCAATCTCTCGGGTCAGGCGAAACTGGGCTGAAAGATTGACCTCAATAACTTCGTCCCAGAATTCATCTGGATGCTCAGCGGCAGGGGCACGTTTTATGGTGCCTGCATTATTGACCAGGATATCAATTTTTGGGTGTTCGCTCAGAACGTCACCGGCGAAATTCAATAGGGCTTTTTTGTCGGAAAAATCGCATTTATAAGCTGAGAAATTTCGACCAAGCGCTGTGATATCTTTTTCTATCCCACTGCCAGATTTTTCTAACGTTGCGCTCACCCCGATAATGTCAGCACCGGCCTGCCCCAGCGCCACCGCCATGGCGCGCCCAATGCCCCGTTTGCATCCGGTGACCAAAGCCACTTTGCCTGAAAGGTCAAATTTATCAGAAACACTCATTTTCAGTCCTTAAAAATTCAGTCAGGCCCAATCGCGATCAATTACCTAGCGATAGAGCAATTCGGGCAGCCACATGGAGAGCTGAGGGAAAAACGTCAGCAGCAAAAGAACCAGAACCAGAGGAATAAGGAATGGTGCGGTTGCAACGACGCATCGTTCAAACGGCACTCCCGAAACCTTGGAAAGCACATATAAAACCAGACCCACCGGGGGCGTGAGCAATCCAATCATCAGGTTGAGGATTAAAATAATGCCAAAATGCACCGGATCAACACCCATCTGCACCGCAACCGGCAGCAATACCGGTGTCAAAATTGTAATGGCTGCCAGCGTTTCCATAAAACAGCCGACAATAAGCACAATGAGCATGATGATTAAAAGTATGGCTACGCGATTATCTGTAAAGCTTAGAAGCTGCCCGGCAAACATCTCGGCAACCTGATTTGCTGTAAGAATCCATGCAAAGATTGCCGAGGCCGCAACGATCATCATAATGGACGCGGTGGTATCAATCGTATCAATGGAAACGCGCAATATCCGTTTCAAATCAAGGGTGCGATATACAAACACTCCAAGAAACAAAGCATAGGCGACAGCAGCAATCGCGGCTTCTGTCGGGGTGAATATTCCGGTTAGAATGCCGCCAATAATAATCAAAGGCGTAAGAAGAGGCAAAATCGCATGCCAAAATGTGTGCAAAAACACCGAAAACCTAAATCTGTCATCACGGGGATAATTGCGAAGTTTGGCGTAAACAGCCACCATGATCATCAGGGAGAAAGCCATCAGCATGCCCGGAATAAGTCCGGCGGCAAACAATTGGCCGATGGAAGTATTGGCGATGACCCCATAAACCACCAGAGGAAGGGATGGTGGGATTATGGGGCCAATGGTGGAGGATGCCGCTGTTATCCCCACCGAAAAATCAGTGTCATATCCTGCGTCGCGCATGGCTTTGATTTCAATATTGCCAAGCCCGCCCGCATCAGCAACCGCAGCACCGGACATGCCGGCAAAAATCACGCTGGCGCCAACATTAACATGGCCCAGCCCGCCATACATCCAGCCCACGATTGATCTGGCGAAGGCAAAAATCTTGGTGGTAATTCCAGCCGAATTCATCAAGTGTCCGGCCATGATAAAAAACGGTACGGCGATCAAAGGGAACGAGTTTATGCCATTGACCATATTGTGCAGCACAACAACGCTGGGAAGACCATCCATTAAAATGAATATCAACGAGGACACACCAAGGGCCACAGCCACCGGCGCTCCGGCCAGCAATAATACAAATAAAACCACAAATAAAATAATTAAAGCCATCAAAAAAACGCTTTCAAATCAATCGGATATTTCACTAAGCGAGCGTTTTTCCAGCTCAGCTATTACTTGTTCAGGGGGTTGGGAAATTTTGCGAATAAGCCAATAGAGTGAAAAAACGGCCATGGCAGCGAGGGCTGCTGCGACCGACCAATAAAGAAGGCTCTTGGGGATTTCCACGGAGGCCATTTTAGTGCGGGTTTTTTGCGCCAGAATTACCGCCTGATAGGCCAGATATCCATAGAGCGCCATTGAAAAAAACTCCATGGTAACCGCCAGCCACTTGCCAACTTTGGGCGAAAGATAGCGATAAAAGAATTCAAGGAAAATATGAGTGCCCTTGCGGGTTACGGCAACTGCGCCAAAATATGCAACAATAACCAGCACATATCTGGCAATTTCTTCGGTCCAAGCCAGACTATCATTGAGCACATAGCGGGTAAAAAACTGCACAAAAACTATGATTGCCAATGTCCACAGCGCAATCAAACCGGGTAAATCCACCAGACTGAAATCAGACAGATCAGTTTCCTCATCTGCAAAAACAATGTCAGGACGCGCATCAGGTGCGCGTCCTTCATTATTGGTATCCTTGTGCATACTAGTTTCCTGGAATTGCAGCCAAACGATCGAACTGTTCCATGGTGTAGGGAACGCCCTCGCCGGTCAACAGCGGCAGAACCGCATCGCGGAACGGTGCCTGATCAACTTCGTTGACAGTAATTCCCTGCTCTCTAAACCATGCTACAAGCTCTTGCTCGGACTGGCGAATTTCGCCAGATGCCCTTAGTGCTGCAAGGTCAAGAACTTTGCGAACGATATCAGCATCATCGCCAACTCTGGCCAAAGCATCATTGGAAGCAATCACCAAAAGAGAATTCAAAATATGTCCGGTCAGATTGATATTGGTCTGAACTTCATAAAATCTCTTGAACTGAATGGTTGGCAAAGGATTTTCCTGCGCATCAACAACACCTTGTTGCAAAGCCAGATAAACTTCTGAAAATGCCATTGGCGTAGGATTGGCACCAACCGCATTCGGGAACATCAACATAAGAGGTGAATTTGGCACACGGATTTTCAAACCAACCATATCTTCAGGTGTAAGAATTGGCTTGTTGGAAGTAACGTGGCGCGAACCATAATAAACCAAACCCAACACTTCATTATCGGTGGCATCGCCATAACCGTCTGACAATTCATTAAACAGGTCACTGGTGCGATAGTTTAACCATTGCTCATAACCGCGCATCATAAATGGATAATCTGAAATCGCGATGGGGCCATAATAACGCTCAACAAAACTTGGGCCTGTGTAGATGATATCAACGGCGCCAATTGCAAGGCCCTCATTGATTTCTACTTCTTTACCAAGAGATGAGGCTGGAAATACATTGATTTCAACTCGGCCATCTGTAAGACGGGCAACTTCTTCGGCCGCCCATAATGACGCCTGATGATAGGCCGATTCTGATTCATAAACGTGTGCCCATTTCAGGACAACCTGAGCATTTGCAGCACTTGCTCCCGCCCAAGCCATAATACCAACAGCTGCTGCTGTGGCGATTTTACGAAAAGACATTTTTCTCTCCCATTTTCGTGAGGTCCGCTCAACCGGACGTTTGATTTTTTAAAAACCTTCAACCAGCCAGCTAATTTTCTTAGTGATTTAACCGGCTCGATAGTGCCAACCAATCTTAACAATCAATAGTTGACGCTAACTGGTATATCTAATATACAAGTTAAAAGAAAATGCAAGCCCACCAAACACAGTTTGCAAAATACTATCAAAATCTGCATTACAAGAGCAGAAATCTTGGCGAAAAACGGGGACAATAGATGAGTGCGACACTGACTGGCCGGGAGCAAAATGAAGTATCGCGCCGAAAAAGGGCGCCAAATGCTGCTCCCTCCGGGCAGGCAATGTTTCAGCAAAGTTCAATTCCGACTCTTTCTGAAATGCAATATCAAAAACTGCGCTCAAAAATAGTTTCTCTGGAATTAAAACCCGGCTCGGCAATTTCTGAACAGGAGCTAGCGGAACAAGAAGGCATCAGCCGCACGCCGGTTCGCGAGGCCATTTTGCGCCTGGCGCGAGAAAAACTGGTGGAAGTCGTGCCAAAATCGGGAACCTTTGTCGGCCGCATCCCCATATCCAGCCTGCCCGAAGCACTTATTGCTCGCCGGGCACTGGAAAGCACTGCGGCCAGAGCTGCGGCAGAGGTGGCAACAAAAAGCCAGATTATGGCACTTCACTCCCATATCGAACGCCAGCGCGAACTTGAAGTTGCAGGCGATATGGAAGGATTTCACCACTCGGATGAAAAATTTCACGAGCAAATCGCCATCGCTGGAAAACTGCCCGGGCTTTGGACAATGGTGCAGCAAATCAAACTGCAGGTAGATAGATTCAGACGTCTGACATTACCCGAACCGGGCAGGCTTGATATGATTATTCAGGAGCACGGCGCAATTGTTGAAGCTGTTGAGCGAAAAGACGCCAACTATGCCCACTCCTGCATTGAAACCCATCTGGCGGGATTGCAATTCCATATTGAAAATGTGGTTGAGGCGCACCCGGATTATTTCATCCACGATGCGGATTTGAACAATCTGACGAACATCTGAAAATTTTTCCCAAATTCCAACTTAATCATAAGAAAATACTGGAAACTCATATGGTCATTGATATCCGGCAGGTATGCAGCCCAACAGAAACAAAAAGTTTTAACACCGGGCAATTGCGCGCCAACTACCTGATTACCGATATTTTCAGGGCTGGTGAAGTCACCATGACCTATTCTCATCTGGATCGCACAATTGTTGGCGGTGCCATGCCCGGCGCAACGGCTCTAAAACTATTGTCCAACAAACAAATCGGGACAAAAGATTTTTTGGAACGGCGCGAAATCGGCATCATTAATGTGGGTGGAGCCGGAAAAATTACCATAGAAAATCAAGGTTCTAAGCCGCAAGACTATGAGCTGGAAAATTCCGATTGCCTTTATATTCCAATGAAGGCCGGACAGGTTCAGTTTCACAGCATTGATTCCAACACACCTGCAAAGTTTTACTTTATAAGTTCGCCGGCACATCGAGCCTATAAGGTGCAAAAAATCACGGCAGAAGATGCCAATCTGCTGGAACTTGGAACGCAAGCAGATGCCAACGTGCGCACGTTGCGCCAATATATCCATCCTGAAATTTGCGATAGTTGTCAGTTGGTTATGGGAGTTACCATGATTGCGAATGGCAGTGTGTGGAACACTATGCCAGCCCATATTCATGACCGACGTTCCGAAGTTTATCTGTATTTTAATATGGAAGAAAATACACGGGTGTTTCATATGATGGGCGACCCGGATGAAACCCGCCATATTGTGGTGTCCAATGAACAGGCAATCCTTTCGCCCGGTTGGTCTATCCATAGTGGTGCCGGAACCGGAAATTATGGATTTATCTGGTCTATGGCCGGTGATAATCAAGATTTCACCGACATGGATTTTATAAAAATGGAAAATCTGAGATAAAGGGTTGCGGCCTGCAAAATATTTCAGGTTTCAACCCTGGTTTTTTAATTTATGAAAATAATCCAGCAGGCCGTTGGTTGAACTGTCATTTTTAGACATACCGGATTTATGGGAAGAACCCAAAACAAGCGGCAGCAGGTCTTTGGCCAATTGTTTGCCCAGCTCTACCCCCCACTGATCAAAAGAATTTATGCCCCAAATCACTCCCTGTACAAAAATCTTGTGCTCATAAAGTGCAATCAATGCGCCTAAAGTTGCCGGGTCCAATTGCTTATAAATAAGAGTGTTTGAGGGGCGATTTCCCGGAAATACCTTATGGGGGGCAAGTTTTGTTGCCTCTGCCTCATCCATGCCCTGCCCTTTTAGTTCCGCCATAACCTGATCAATATTTTTGCCCAACATCAGCGCTTTGGATTGGGCGAAACAATTGGCAGCAAGTTTTGCATGATGAGTGCCCATCTGTTCATGAGGATTGGCTGCAATCAAAAAATCACATGGAATAATATCTGTGCCCTGATGCAAAAGCTGATAAAATGCGTGCTGGCCATTTGTGCCCGGTTCTCCCCAGACAATAGGGCCGGTTTTTTCATGGACAGGTTTTCCACTCATGTTGATCTGCTTGCCGTTACTTTCCATATCCAATTGCTGCAAATAGGCCGCAAATCTGCTCATCCGCTGGTCATAGGGCAAAACGGCCAAGGTGGAATAATCACAAATATTGCGGTGCCAGATGCCAATCAACGCCATAATAATTGGCAGATTTTTCTCCATCGGGGTTTGCAAAAAATGGTGATCCATTTGTGCTGCACCCAGTAAAAATTTTTCAAAATTCTCGAACCCGATTGCAAGTGCTACCGGCAGGCCAATGGCACTCCATATGGAATAACGCCCGCCTACCCAGTCCCAAAAACCAAATATGCGCTGCTCGTTAATGCCAAAAGAACGGCAGGCGTTTATATTGGTGGAAATGGCAGCAAAATGATCGCCAATCGCCTGTTTGCCAAGAGCGCTGGTCAGCCAGTCGCGGGCCGAGGCGGCATTAGTCATGGTTTCATCGGTGGTAAAAGTTTTTGAAGCAACAATAAACATTGTGCTGGCCGGATTAAGGCCTTTTAGGGTGTCGCCAAGATCGGCGCCATCAACATTTGAGACATAGTGCACGCTCAAATCATCGCTGGTATAAGGGGCAAGCGCGCCCGTTACCATTGCCGGGCCAAGGTCAGAGCCGCCAATGCCAATGCTGACAATGTCTGTGAATTTTTTGCCGCTATTACCAGTGATTCCCCCGGAGCGCACTTTTTGGGAAAAATCCTTTATATTGCTCAGCACCTGCCTGACTGCCGGCATTA
Organism: uncultured Devosia sp.; assembly: GCA_964569865.1. Taxonomy (GTDB): domain Bacteria; phylum Pseudomonadota; class Alphaproteobacteria; order Rhizobiales; family Devosiaceae; genus DROE01. The sequence continues at coordinate 4,719 of CAZMVQ010000067.1, read as the reverse complement.
CATCTTCACCATCAACCAGAACCGGAGTTTTGCCCTGATAGCGCAGGGCCATGTGCAAAACGGAACGGTTCTCGGTGAAATTTATCGGTTCTCCGCTCCACATTTCATCGCGATATTTTTCTACACCTGCAATCTTGGCGAGGGAAAAAAGTTCTGCCATGGCAGGTTTATCAAGGCAATTCTTGGAGTAGTCCAGCATCAAACCGCCGCAAGTTGCTGAAAACGATTCAAATCTTTTATTATCCTGAGCGAACATCTCACTCATATGAGCGTCGCTCAATCGTTCTTTATGGGCAATAAGCTGTGCAAATGCCGTGTTGATTTTTATTTCATCCATGGGGGCAACTCCCGTCTTTAATTGCGGACAATTCAGGCGGCAGGAACTTTAAAGCGGCTCCATGTCGCCCTTTGCCCAACCTTGGCGCGTTTTGGCGGCGAAATCCTCAAACTGTCCATTTTCGATAGCCAATCGCATACCGGACATTAATTCCTGATAATAGGCCAAATTGACCTCAGATAAAATCATCGCACCCAAAATCTCTTCTGTCTTGGTCAAATGGTTGAGATAGGCCCGTGAAAAACGACGGCAATTGGGGTTGGGAGAAGTTTCGTCCAGCGGCCTTGGATCGTCCTTATGGCGCGCGTTCTTAAGATTGATCACCCCAAATCTGGTATGGGCATGGCCGTGGCGTCCGGCGCGGGTGGGGTGCACACAATCAAACATATCAACGCCCCGCTGCACTGCCCCCAGCAGATCATCAGGCTTACCAACCCCCATCAAATAACGAGGTCTGTTTTCGGGCAGGTGGGGAATAATTTCATCCAAAACCTTAAACATCACAATTTGCGGCTCACCAACTGCCAACCCGCCAATGGCATAACCATCAAAACCAATTTCTTTGAGGCCAGCGGCAGAAACAGCGCGCAGATAATTATCATCGCCCCCCTGCACAATTCCAAACAACGCCCTTCCCGGTGCCTTGTTAAACTCCTGTTTTGAACGTTCGGCCCAGCGCAGGGACAATTGCATGGCCCTTTCAATTTCTTCTTTTTCAGCCGGCAGGCGAATGCATTCGTCAAGCTGCATGATAATATCAGAATCAAGCTTTTTTTGAATATCTATTGAACGTTCAGGGGTCAGCTCATGGGATGAGCCATCAATATGGGAGCGGAAAGTCACACCGTTTTCATTCAGTTTTCTAAGATTTGCCAAAGACATCACCTGAAAGCCGCCGCTATCGGTGAGAATTGGCAATTGCCAATCCATAAAATCATGCAATCCGCCAAGCCTTTCAATGCGCTCTGCTCCGGGGCGCAGCATCAGGTGATAAGTATTGCCGAGCAGGATTTCAGCACCGGTCTGGCGCACCTGTTCCGGATAAAGCGCTTTAACGGTTGCCGCTGTACCAACGGGCATAAAGGCGGGGGTTTGAATATCACCACGATGGGTATGCATTACCCCCCTGCGCGCATTTCCATCCTGCTTTGTTTTTTCAAAGGTAAAATCAATCATCGTTTTGTTGCCGACTTAAAAGAGAAGCGTCCCCATAGGAATAAAACCGATATTTGTTATCAATGGCGTGTTTATAGGCGCGGTGCATGGTTTTGACGCCGCTAAAAGCACTAACCAGCATAAACAAAGTGGAGCGCGGCAGGTGAAAATTTGTCAGTAGCAAGTCAACGGTTTTGAATTTAAAACCCGGAGTGATGAAAATGTCGGTATCGCCTGAAAATGCCTGCAAGTCGCCGGTTTTTACACTGGCAGACTCAAGCAGGCGCAAGCTGGTGGTTCCCACCGCAATTACCCGGCCGCCGTTTTGTTTGGCATCCCTGATCCGGCCAACCGAATCCGAGCTTACCTCGCCCCATTCCGCATGCATTATATGGTCTTTTGTATCATCAACCTTGACCGGCAGAAATGTTCCCGCTCCCACATGCAGGGTCAGTTTTTCTATTGTTACCCCTAAATCAACGAGGTTTTTTTCCAGCTCTGGCGTAAAGTGCAACCCGGCGGTTGGTGCTGCCACAGCGCCATCGAATTTGGCAAACATGGTCTGATAATCTTGCTCGTCACGAGGTTCAATCTCTCGTTTTGAACCAATATAGGGGGGCAAAGGCATGGCCCCGTGGGATTTTATCGCCTCGTCCAGATATGGCCCCGTCAGATCAAAATCCAGCCTGACCTGACCACCGTCTATAATGTGAACAACAGTTGCAACAAGATCCTGTGCAGCACAGGCCCGATCCTGCCCCCTGTTCTTCGCCTCGCCAAACACCACACGATCACCGACCTTAAGCCGTTTGGCAGGTCTTGCAAATGCCAGCCAGCTTTGCTGATTGATGCGCTTATGAAGGTTGAATGAAACAGATGAGCGAAATTGCCCGCGCACTCTCGTGCCATTAAGTTCGGCCGGTATCACCTTGGTATCATTGACCACCAGCACATCATTGGGGCGCAAAGTTTTAGCTAAATCTGTGACAATCCTGTCATCAAGCTCACCGTTTTTGTCAACAAACAGCATCCGGGCGCTGTCTCTTGGCGAAACAGGGTGCAGGGCAATCAACTCTTGAGGCAAATCAAAGTCAAACTCGTCAACAAGCATCAGGGGCCTTCATTCATCAAGGGCCTTCGCAAACCAAGGAATATACACCAACCTCGTCTACCCAAAGAGTGCCGGCGATTGCCTGCTCATCGTCATAGCTGGCAGTAAAAAGCCGGATTTGAGCAACAATTCGTTCAAAATTTGAATCGTTCAAATCAATTGAAATCGAGTCGGCATCAACAAAACTATACAATAGGGAGGTTTGCTCTCCCCGATCAGGAGTGGTCGATAAAAAAACGTCGCCCACTTCAATATCGACACCAACAATGCTTGAAACGGCACCGGAACCAATGGTTATGATAACAGATGTATTTTTACCCGCCGCACAAAATATACTGGCAGTGGCGCTGGCTGCAGACCCAAAAGCAAAAAATACCAATATTGCTGCCAGCGCGCTTTTTGTCATTCTTGGCTGGTACCGACACGCATGGTGACGATTTTATCGGGGTTGGCAACTGGTTCGCCGCGCTCAAGCTTATCAACATTATCCATACCCTCAATCACCTGTCCCCAAACCGTATATTGACGATTTAAAAATGGCGTATCATCAAAGCAGATAAAGAACTGAGAATTGGCGCTATCGGGACTGGCTGAACGGGCCATGGAGCAGGTTCCACGGACGTGATTTTCGTCGTTGAATTCTGCCTTGAGGTCTGGTTTGTCAGATCCGCCCGTGCCAACACCATGGGGGCAGCCAACTTGCGCCATAAATCCATCAATCACCCGATGGAAAATAATGCCATCATAAAAACCTTCTGAGGCCAGCTCTTTAATACGAGCAACATGATTTGGCGCCAGATCGGGGCGAAGGCCGATTTTTACGTCGCCCTTGCTGGTTTCAATTATTATTGTGTTTTCAGCATCAAACTGATCGCTCATTTTTATATTCCTGTCTTAGATAATGTTGGTTTTAGGTATTATTTTGCTTATTACTCAGCTTTCAATCGCATGGAAATAATTTTGTCAGGGTTATCCACCTGCCCAGAACCGGGCACACCCTTGCGAATATTGTCAACAAATTCCATTCCCTCAATGACTTCGCCAAAAATTGTATATTGGCCATCAAGGAATGATGCATCAGCATAGGTGATGAAAAACTGGGAATTGGCGCTGTTTGGATTGGCGCTTCTGGCCATACCCAAAACACCACGCTGGAAGGATACTTCGTCTGTAAACTCAGCATTTAAGTCAGGCAGATCAGAGCCACCCATTCCAGTGCCGGTAGGGTCACCCGTCTGGGCCATAAACCCTTCGATCACCCTATGGAAAACTATATTGTCATAAAAACCGGATTGGCTCAGCTCAACGATACGCGCCACATGCTCAGGCGCAAGATCGGGACGAAGGCGAATAAAAACGGTTCCATCACTGAGTTTTAGCTCTAAAACAGGCATTTCATTCATCACTTCAGTAGCTGGTGCGCTGCCGTTTTGGGAAGCAAGGGCCGCCATAGAACCTTGTGAATTTGCGCCAGACCAAGGGCCGTAACGAACCACAAGATCGGTTGCGAACAATGCTACAAAAAGAAATACCATAACGCCGATAATGCGGCTTTGTTTGCTCTTGGAAATTTTCATTTTTTACTCTTTATATTTGTCATTTATTTTTTGCTTTGGGCCTTAAACTTTGTTTAAGGCTTGCAAAACCAGCGGAGGAACAAAGGCGGTTACATCACCACCCATGGCCGCGATCTGACGCACCAGAGAGGCAGAAATATGGCGCACGTGAGGACTTGAGGGGACAAAAACGGTCTGCAAATCCGGCGCCATTTGAGCATTCATGCCTACCATCTGCATTTCATAATTATAATCCGTTGTATCGCGCAATCCACGAATAATCAGCTTGGCATCAAGATCGCGGGCCTTGTGCACCATCAATCCTTCAAACTCGATTACATTTACCACCGTTTCACGTCGGGCTGCAATTGGCTCAATCGTTTGTTGAAGCAGGGTAATTCGATCTGCGTTTGAAAGTAATGGCGATTTGCCCACTTGCGAGCCAACACCAACATAAAGCGTATCAACCAAACGGCAGGCGCGTTCGATAACATCAAGATGACCGTTGGTGACGGGATCAAATGAGCCGGGGTAAAATCCTGTTAATCTTTTCATAATTT
>CAZMVQ010000066.1:7259-12508 GCA_964569865.1 uncultured Devosia sp. | reverse complement strand
CGGTTCCCTGTTTTCAACTGCTCGTTTGCAACCGCGCTTTATTCAAAACAAGGTGGGAGGATTATGGGGGCGGTTTGGGGGGCCGGGGATAAGGTTTTTTTGGCGGTAGCACTAAAACAGGACATTTGCGGAATTGATTTACAAAAATTTACATGCTTGACAAACTCCCGATTAGGCACCACGATGCGAATCACATGTACTAATTATGGAACCATTCAAATATGGCCAAAAAACCTTGGGATATAAACCCTGACCTTAACAAGGAGCGAATTGCGATTGTTGGAAATTTTCTGGCTGATGTGCGAGGGGAGGTTATTGATCTTCACGATGAAAAATTGGGTGATACGGCGCTTTCTCTTGGAATGCGCGCTTACGAGTGTTGCAGGTCTCGATTAATCACGAAGGATAAAAGTGGCGATTGGCCATGGTTTTCAATTCTTACATCAGATGGTCGATTTACTTTTCTAATTGGAAGTGTGCCTGTCCGGTTTGTAAGAAATGACCCTAAACATCTGCCTTCCAAAAAGTTAATTACGTCTGAGGAATTTGAAGCACACATTTCGATGTTTCCCGACGATGAATTTTCCAAAATCCGTTGGTTTTTCGTGATCGACACGTACTACAAAAATGCGGCTGATGACATGTATTTTGTTGGCTATAATAAACATGGCGATATAATCTCTTCTTGCGAAGTTCAGATTCAGTCCAGTTCTGTGGTCTTAGCTTCAGTTCCTGAGACGCAAGCTGATGCGGTTGCAATTCGTCCTGCCCCAATTAAAGTTAGGAAACTAAGCGACAAGTCCATAGAAATTAATGAGTAAATCTAAACAATTTGTCGGAGATAAGCTTCGGTTGGCCCGCCTGCTAAACGGGCTGACCCAGCAAGAGTTAGGCGATATGATTTCCGCCTCCCGTCAATATATACATCAATTAGAAAGTGATGTGCGCTCCCCGGCACAGGACGTTTTAAATGTACTTTATGAAGTTCTGTTTGTGAAAGCAGACTTTTTTACCATTCCAATTGCCAATGAAGTTAAACTTGAGCAGTGTCATTTCAGAAAACGAAAAACCACACCGATTGGGGTAGCCAATAGGGTCCTTGCTTTTAGCACTATATTTGAACAGTTGATTACATTTGTGAATGAATATCTCGAACTTCCCGCAATTAGTTTTCCAGATATTTCACCCGTAAGCCAGCATTACACTTCAGCTGAAATCGAAAATGCTGCGCGCAAGTGTCGGGCACTTTGGGGACTGGCTGATGCACCAATAGCAAATATGATGCGAGCACTAGAAAATGCTGGAGTTGTAATCACTCAATTTCAAGGAGTATCTGATAAGGTCGACGCACTTTCCTTAAACAGAAGGTTTCCTATTATTGTTAGAAATGATGCGAAGAAAAGCGTGTGCCGCATGCGTTTTGATTTGGCCCACGAACTTGGACATTTTGTGTTGCACGAAGGAATTGAAACTGGCGATAATTTAACCGAGAGCGAAGCGAACAAATTCGCAAGTGAATTTTTGTTTCCTCGCACATCGTTTCTTCAAGAGCATCCAAATTTCTGCGGAAGAAAATTGGACTGGAATCTAATATACGGGTTGAAGGTTCGCTGGGGAATGTCAGCCCGCGCGATAATTTATAAAGCTCATCAACATAAACTTATTACGGCTCAACAGTTTCGGAGTGCAAACGTTCGGCTTAACAAAACAGGGCAAGCCAGAGTTGAACACTACGATGAAGTGATTTTGCAAGAAAAACCGGAACTGCTTATTGGAATATTCGATACTTTGCGAACTGAGTTAGGTATAAGTTTCTCTCATGCAGCAAATGCCCTGGCAATTGAACCAAGTATGTTGAGCATCATAACAAGCATAACTCCAGAGTGTGAAAAAAACTCTCCTAATGTTGTTTCTATCTACCAGTATAAGTAAATAATCGAGGCCGTGCTTCCAAGCTCACTGGCCCTTCGCATGGCTCAGGGCGTTCGATTCTCGATTATTCTTCGCACTGTCAAACCGGAAAACCGCAATACTTTTTGTCTCACGCCGACGGGCTCTTTTTTGTCTCACGGTTACGGGTTGATCTAGGGTGAAGTACAATGTCTTACCCCCACCCCCACCCTCCCCGCGAAAGGGGAGGGAGAAGAAATAGCCTATTAATTATCACCCATCTTCAAGGCTTTAATAAACGCCTCTTGCGGGATTTCGACTTTACCGAACTGGCGCATGCGTTTTTTGCCCGCTTTTTGCTTATCCAGCAGTTTGCGCTTGCGGGTCGCATCGCCACCATAGCATTTTGCCGTAACGTCTTTGCGCAATGCCGAAATGGTTTCGCGAGCGACAACCCGTCCGCCAATTGCCGCCTGAATTGGAATTTTAAACAGGTGATTGGGGATAAGCTCTTTTAGCTTTTCACACATTACCCGGCCCCGGCTTTCCGCCGCTGATTTGTGCACCAGCATCGCCAAGGCATCCACTGGCTCAGAATTTACCAAAACGGTCAGCTTAACAAGATCGCCTTCGCGATATTCATCCAGCGAATAGTCAAAACTGGCATAGCCTTTGGACATGGATTTTAGGCGGTCATAAAAATCAAATACCACCTCGTTCAGCGGCAATTGATATTCCACCATGGCCCGATTGCCCACATAGGTAAGATTGGATTGAATGCCGCGCCGGTCCTGACATATTTTTAGAATCGGTCCCAGATATTCATCCGGCGTAAGAATTGTTGCCTTGATCCAAGGCTCTTTAATATGGTCGATTTTTACCACATCGGGCAGATCAGCCGGATTATGCAGTGCGATGGTTGAGCCATCATTCATGGCAATTTCATAAACCACAGAAGGGGCGGTGGCGATAAGATCAAGATTGAATTCACGGCTTAAGCGCTCCTGAATAATTTCCAGATGCAACAGGCCCAAAAATCCACAACGAAAGCCAAAGCCAAGCGCTGCCGAAGTCTCCATCTCATAGGAAAAACTGGCATCGTTCAATCGCAGCTTGCCCATGGCGGCGCGCAAATCTTCAAAATCATTGGCATCGACCGGAAACAGCCCGCAAAACACCACCGGCTGGGCGGGCTTAAAGCCATCAAGCGCTGTTTCGCACGGGTTTTTATCGTCGGTGATGGTATCGCCAACATTGGTATCGGCGACCTCTTTAATCGAGGCGGTAATAAAGCCGATTTCCCCCGGTCCCATCTCTCCGGTTAGCACAAGTTTGGGGGTAAACACCCCGACCCGGTCCAGATCATAGGTGGCCCCGGTGGCCATCATTCTTACCTTTTGGCCCTTTTTTATAGTGCCGTCGATCACCCGCACCAGCACTACGACACCAAGATAGGCATCATACCAGCTATCAACCAACATGGCCTTTAGGGGCGCATCAACATCCCCCTTTGGGGCTGGCAAACGGGTAACGATCGCCTCTAATACATCGGTAATGCCAAGTCCGGTTTTGGCCGAAATTTCCACAGCGTCAGAAGCATCAAGGCCAATAACATCCTCGATCTGGGTTTTAACCCGCTCGGGTTCTGCCGCCGGAAGATCAATCTTGTTCAACACCGGCACAATCTCGTGATCAACTTCCATAGCTTGATAAACATTGGCCAGAGTTTGCGCCTCCACCCCTTGAGCGGCATCAACTACAAGCAAAGAACCCTCGCAAGCGGCCAAAGAGCGGTTTACCTCATAGGCAAAATCCACATGGCCCGGCGTGTCGATGAGGTTTAACACATAGGTTTCACCGTTCTCAGCATCATATGACAGGCGCACGGTCTGGGCTTTAATGGTGATGCCGCGCTCTTTTTCAATGTCCATGGAATCGAGCACCTGCGCGCTCATTTCACGTTCGCTCAACCCGCCCGTTTGTTGAATAAGGCGGTCGGCAAGGGTGGATTTTCCGTGATCAATATGAGCCACGATGGAAAAATTACGGATGTTTTTAAGTGGTGTTTTCATGTTAAGGCGCATGTAGCAGGTTTAACTGGTGGCGCAAAGAAAGAATTGCGTTTGCGGCCATGAGTTGTAAGGTTTTCAGGTACTGATTGTTTGTCACAATAAAAACCAGAAGAGCAAATGAACACCAAAAACAGAAATCGCTGGATGATATTGATAATCGTTTTTATTCTTGGAATGATTTATTTCACCCAGAACGAGAATCTTGTTGCATTTCTCAACAGTGATTTATGAGCAACATATTGAAGAGGTTCCAATGTTAAATCGTTTTTTAGAGCCCGGGAAAAGAGATTTTTCATCACTGGGGGGAGACGAAATCTTATCGCTTGCCATTGGTGCTGAAGAGGAAGACGGGCGCATATATGCCGCCTATGCCGATAAAATCCGCAAGGAGTTCCCCGCCTCGGCAAAAATATTTGATGGCATGGCAATAGAAGAGGATGGCCATCGCAAGCAATTGCTGGACCTTTATAAAAAGCAATACGGGGAAAAGCTGGTTCCCATAAGGCGCGAGCATGTGCGCGGATTTTTATCCCGCAAGCCGGTCTGGTTGATGCAGGAACTTTCCATAGAAACCATTCGTCAGCAGGTCTGGGAAATGGAACAAAGCGCCTATCGGTTTTATAGCGAGGCTGCCAAACAAACTCAGGATGTGGACTTGCGCAAATTGCTGGGCGATTTGGCGATCGAGGAGCGCAAGCATGGGGAACAGGCCGACCGGTTGGAGAAAGAGTTTTTGGGCGAAACCGAGCAGGATGAAGAAAAACAGGCCTCTCACCGTCAATTTGTTTTAACCTATGTGCAGCCGGGTCTGGCCGGGCTGATGGATGGTTCGGTTTCCACCCTTGCTCCGGTTTTTGCCGCAGCTTTTGCTACTGGCGATACATGGACAACGTTTCTGGTTGGTTTGGCGGCCGCCGTTGGCGCCGGCATTTCCATGGGCTTTACCGAGGCAGCATCGGATGATGGCAAATTAACAGGGCGTGGCTCGCCAATAAAACGGGGAATGGCGGCCGGAATTATGACCACCATTGGCGGCCTTGGTCATGCCTTGCCATATCTGATTGCTGATTTTTATACGGCGACTGTTATTGCGATTATTGTTGTTTTGGTGGAGCTTTGGGCCATTGCTTTTATCCAGAGCAAATATATGTCAACACCCTTTTGGCGCGCGGTAATGCAAGTGGTGCTGGGCGGATCTTTGGTTTTTGCAGCGGGGATATTAATCGGCAGTGCCTAATGATTTCGTCGATCTACCGGTTCCTGAACTGCCATCGCCCCGCTATGTGG
>CAZMVQ010000066.1:0-7159 GCA_964569865.1 uncultured Devosia sp. | reverse complement strand
CCTAATGATTTCGTCGATCTACCGGTTCCTGAACTGCCATCGCCCCGCTATGTGGGGCGGGGGTATTTTTCCATTGCCTATTATGTTTTTGAACCTGATCCCAATTCCATTCCCGTTCTTGAAGCCGAAACCGTTGAACAATTTTATCCGGAGGAAGGCCCCGATTACGCCGAAGAGCACGGCTATTCTGAGTCAGAAATCATAACTGAAAAACCACCAATCTATGAAAAAACCATTGTTCTTTGTCATGGATTGGCTGCGGGTGCATTGCAATTTTCTGAAGACGCAAGGTTTTTTACAAAACAAGGTTTTTTGGTGATTGTGCCGGATTTGCGCGGTCACGGCATGTCAAAAATTGCCGATGGTGTAAAATTTTCGCGCGAAGATTTCACAATAAAAACCATGGCCGATGATCTGATTGCTATTCTTGACAAGGAGCAGGTGAAATCAACTCACTGGGTGGGCAATTCCCTTGGCGGGTTGCTGGCCGTGTCCATCTTGGGTTCCAACCCGGGTCGAATTGCCGATCTGGTGGTGTTTGGAACCAGCTTTACGATGGATTTACCCGCTTTTTTAGTGCCGGCGGCCAAAATCCTGGGCAATCTTACCGGTCGTAAACGCCATGATAGACAAGTTGCCCGTCTTACTTCACCAAGCCCCAAGGCGCGGGCGATTATTTATAAAATGGCGCAAGCATCCAACAGGGATTGCGTCTTTTTGATTGCGAAAAATCTGGCCAGATATGATCTGGTGGATAATGCCGTGAATTCAAAAAGTGCAATCATGATGCTACGGGGCCAAAACGATGTTCTGATAAATCAGGGCTTGAAAATCACTTTGCTGGAGATGGAAAACAAAACCAATTTTTTCCTTAAAGATATAGCCAATGCGGGCCATTGCGCAAATCTGGATCAGCCGGATATTGTGCGTGAGGAAATTTTGGATTTTGTCGGCGGCGGTTGGATATTTTTTGACTAGCTTTAGGATCTACCAAAATATTCGCCCTTAAGGCGGGCTAAAATTCCTTTGCCCATTCCGCTTTTAAAACCAAGCGCCACTAAAAACAGGGCCAGAATAAAATAAAACCCGGCTTCTGGAGCGCTTGAGAAAAATATAGAATTCATCATTCTGTCTGGCAAAAAAGCAAATGTCCCCGCTGCCCCCAGCCCCCAGAAATAAAGGTTTTTCATAACTGCCTTGTGGGCTGCAACATTGCCGATGCGGATAAAATATATTCCCTGAGCCAGACCAACTGCCCCCAGTATCGTTAAAATATGGATGGGGCTAAATGGTCCCCAAAGGCGAATTTCTGAAATAAAGGCCGAGCTGATAATGACCACAACCATACTTAAAAACCATATGCGCCCCAAAAACATATGCAGCTGGTTTCCTTTTTTCACAAACAGAATATAAGCGCCCAAAATTACAGCAACAGAGGCTGACAGGGCGTGGATTTGAATAAAAATATGCGCTTCAAACAAAACTGACAGGTTCATTTAAAAATATCCTTCTAAATTTTTCTTTCCAGTTCAAATCCAACGGGCCTTCACCCTTTTGCAGATTTGATGTTGCCCAATTTGATTTAGCGAATAGAATTGTCGCGAAAAGTCATCATTCGCCAAAGGATAATATTCTTCGTGAAATCCGCCTCCCTGCAATTCGCGCTTCGTGAAACGCTTGCAATTTTTGCTTCAAGGCGTACTTGGGCGGGGTTGGCCGTGGTCTCACTGATCCTTGGAATTTCAGGGCCATTCCAGACTTTTGAAATTTTTGCGCTTATTCCACGGTTTGTTTACTGGTCGATCATTGTCACGCTAACTTTTGCAGCCGGTGTGTTTTTTGGCTCGTGGGCCGCCCGGGCTCTGGAGGCAAAAGTAAAACGTCAAATTTTTCGCCTGCTGCTGATTGGCATCGCGGCCGGTGTGCCGGTGGCGATAATTGTCTGGATGGTAAATATTGCCACATTTGGATTTGAGGTTTTTAACCTTGAGGACATGCTGACTCTGGGGCTTTATTCGATCATCATCGCCATGGGTGTTTCGCTTTTATTCACTTTGTTTGATGGTAAAAACATCGAACAAAGAAGTCAGCACGACGAACAAATAAAACCTGCGATACTGTCGCGACTGCCAGCCCATTTGCGCGGCAAATTGCTTTCGCTTTCGGTGCAGGATCATTATGTGGAAATAATCACCAACAAAGGCAAACATATGCAGTTGATGCGGTTTGGTGACGCCATAAAAGAAACTCAAGGCATCAGGGGAATTCAAATCCATCGCTCCCACTGGGTGGCTATGGCGGAAATAAAATCAATTGCCAAATCTAATGGCAAAACGATTGTAAAAACTCATTCAGGCCAAGAGTTGCCGGTAAGCCGCACCTACATGGCTTCGCTGGAAAAAGCGCTGCAAATGCTTTGAGTGGGGAACAAAATTTGGGGGCCGCGCCACCTTATATCAATTTGCAGCGTTATTCCTGGCTCTGTCCGCCTGTCGTTTTAGTTTTTTTGCCTTTGCTCGAGCATTGGCCGCGCTAATGGCGTCATCGCCAAGATGGGCTTGGCCTCTTTCTTGCGCCAGTTCCATTTGTTTTTGGCGCTCAGCGGCGGCGGCTCTGGTTTTTGCAAACTCATCGCCAGAACAATGGGGACATTGAACCCCTTCAACAAAATCTGTCTGTTTGGTTTCATCAGGAGTTAAAGGATAGCGACAGGCCCGACACAAAACCGCTTCGCCCTCAACCAGCCCGTGGCCAATTGAAACCCGCTCATCAAAAACAAAACACTCGCCCTTCCATGTAGATTGATCGGCGGGAATGGCCTCAAGATATTTCAAAATTCCCCCGTGCAGATGATAAACTTCCTCAAATCCCTGCGCCAGCATATAGGCAGAGGCCTTTTCGCAGCGAATTCCGCCGGTGCAAAACATGGCGATTTTTTTATCGCGGGCCGGATCAAGATTTTCAGATACATATTTTTTGAATTCAGTAAAAATCTTGGTTTTGGGATCAAGAGCGCCCTCAAACGTGCCGATGGCATATTCATAATCATTGCGGGTATCCAAAACCACCATATCCTTTTGGGCGATAATATCGTTCCAGTCTTTGGGCTGTACATAGGTTCCAACTAATTTATTGGGGTTGGCCTCGGGAGCGCGCAGAGTGACGATTTCTGATTTTTTGCGAATTTTAAGTCTTAGGAAGGGCATTTCATTGGCAAAGGAAAATTTTGCCTCGGCGCCCTTGAAGCGACCGCCAAACAAATTTCCATGTTCAAGCCAATGGGCCAGGTCATCCATGGCTTTTTCTGATCCGGCAACGGTGCCATTTATACCCTCAGGAGCCAGAATTAGTGTGCCACGAATTTTTTCCCGTTGGCAAAATTCTTCAATTTTTGCAGCCAGTTCTTCATAATCGGGCAGGTCGGCAAATTTATAGATTGCTAAAACTTTTGTCATTGCGGCTTTGACGGGAGGATTTTGCTGGGTCATATTAGAACTATCGAACTTATTGTTTGCTGGGATCAAAGCCCTCATAACATTTGCGCAACAGCTTTTCCAGAACGCATTTTTATCAAATTCAAACAACATAAAACGGTGACTTGAAAATGAATTATCAGCCGAATAAATCCCGCTATGAAAGCATGCCCTATAGAAATGTTGGTAAATGGGGCTTAAAGCTCCCGGTAATTTCTCTTGGTCTGTGGCAGAATTTTGGCGAAAGCCGCGATCAGGCCAGCGCAACTCAAATCATTGCCCATGCCTTTGATAATGGAATTACCCATTTTGATCTGGCCAATAATTATGGGCCGCCCCCCGGCTCGTCAGAAGAGCTGTTTGGGCGCATTCTAACCCGCGAATTTTCCTCTTATCGCGATGAGATGATAATTTCTTCCAAGGCGGGATATAATATGTGGCCCGGACCCTATGGGGAATTTGGCAGCCGAAAATATCTGATGGCAAGTTGTGATCAAAGCCTCAAAAGACTGGGTCTGGACTATGTGGACATTTTTTATTCCCACCGTTTTGACCCCGCTACTCCGTTGGAGGAAACCATGGGAGCGCTCGCTGACATTGTAAAATCCGGTAGGGCGCTTTATGCGGGAATTTCAAGCTACCCGGAAAAAGAAACCCGGCAGGCCAATGCAATATTGGGTGAAATGGGAGTGCCCTGCACCATTCACCAGCCATCCTATTCCATGGTTAATCGCTGGATCGAAGAGAACAAAACCATCGATGCCTGTGATGATCTGGGAATGGGTATAATTGCTTTTTCTCCCCTTACCCAAGGGGTGCTTACGGGGAAATATTCAGCGGGAATTACTCAGGGAACCCGTGCCGGAAACCGCAAATCCTCGGTGCTGCCAAGCCATATATCGCCTGAATTGATCGCGGCGATAACGGGGCTGGAGCCGATTGCAAAACAGCGCAATCAAACCATGACTCAACTGGCTTTGTCATGGGTTTTAAGGCGCAAGGAAATTACTTCGGCCCTGATCGGGGTGCGCAATATGGAGCAGCTTAAAGATTGTCTTGGGGTGATTGACAATCTGACAATCAGCGCCGAGGAAGAAACCGCCATAGATAAAATTACGGCTCCGGTGCTGATGGATTTACACCCGAAACCCAGCGGCTGGCTGCGCTGAATTTTTTGCAGTCAATTTAGCCCGTAAATGCGCTAGCTTCGCAAAAATCCACCGCTGGCTTTTTCAACCGACTTGACAATCGAAGTGGAGATGCTTTCAATTTCCTCATCGGTCAGGGTGCGTTCTTTGGGCTGAATGGTAACTTCCAGACCAATGGATTTTTTATTTATCCCAAGATTGGCCCCTTCAAACACATCAAAAATGCTCACATCGCTGATCAGGTTTTTATTTGCTGAAGCCGCCGCTTTTACCAGCTTGCCTGCCATAACTTCCCGCTCAACAATAAAGGCAAAATCGCGCTTTAATGGCATCAGGTCGCTCATTTTAAGGGCCGGTTTGGTGCGGCTGGATTTTGCCTTTGGCTGTGGCAAAGCATCAAGATCAATCTCGAACCCGACTACGGGAAAAGAAATATCCAGATCGGAAAGAATAGAGGGGTGAATTTCACCAAACCAGCCAAGAATATTTTTAGGCCCCAATTGTACCCGTCCACCACGACCCGGATGAGCCCAGTCAGCGCTTTGGTCGAGCAATTGGGCCTTATCCATATCAAAGCCCAAAGCACTCAATACTGCTGCCATATCGGCTTTGGCATCAAATACATCGACCTTTTTTTCTTTTGAGTTCCAATGACGGCCTGCACCATTAAAACCTGCTGACCCGGTGCGAATTGCCGAGGCGAAAGTTCGCTGCCCTTCAGGCAGATCAGAGGAAAATACCTGCCCCACTTCAAATAGCGCCAGATCGGAATAGGAGCGGTTGGCATTGCGCAAAGAGGCCGCCAATAATCCCGGCAGCAAAGAGGGGCGCATATCTGATAGTTCTGCGGAAATGGGATTGGCAAGCGCCAGCGCGTCAGAGCCGCCGCCAAACATCTGGGCCTGTTTTTTAGAAATAAAAGACCATGTTACAGCCTCGTGCATACCGTTGGCAGCAAGGGTTCGCCGGGCTATACGGCGCCGGTTTTGAATGGGGGTGAGAATTTTTTGCGCCACACCAAAAAGGGATGGCAAAGGTTCCACCGGCACCCGATCAACCCCGACAATGCGCATCACTTCTTCAACCAGATCAGCCTTGATGGTAATATCGGTGCGCCATGAAGGCACGGCAACTTTCACCACTTTTGCAGGTCCTGAAACCCAAAATCCCAACAGGGTAAGAGCGGCCTTGATTTCCGCATCACCAATGGTCAGGCCGGTCAGGCGTTTAACTTCGCTCAACGGAAAATCAATGATGATTTCCGGCGTTTCGTCTTCGCCGGAAATTGCTGTCTCATAAACTTCTCCGCCGCAAATTTCTAAAATCATGGCGGTGGCACGCTCCATGCTGGAGATGGTTAAAGCCGGGTCGACCGAGCGCTCCAGCCGATAGCGGGCATCGGAAACTATGCCGGTTTTGCGCCCGGTTTTGGCAATGAGCAGCGGATCCCAACTGGCACATTCCAACAGAACACTGGTTGTGTCGCCAGTAACGCCGGTGGTCTTTCCGCCCATAATTCCACCCAG
Organism: uncultured Devosia sp.; assembly: GCA_964569865.1. GTDB lineage: Bacteria > Pseudomonadota > Alphaproteobacteria > Rhizobiales > Devosiaceae > DROE01. Next base: position 1,012 of record CAZMVQ010000066.1, on the reverse strand, counting down.
ACAGATGGGTCCGCTATCATCGGCAATTACGCACATTGTATTATCGAGTTTGTGGATTTTCCCATCCAGCGCTAAAAATTCTTCGCCCTCATTTGCGTTGCGCAAATAGGGCGCGCCGGTGAGCTTATCCATATCATAGGCATGCAGCGGACGTCCCCAGCCCAAAGAGATGAAATTGGTTATATCCACTATCGAATTAATGGGCCTTAACCCGACATCAAGCAAGCGTTTTTGCATCCAGTCAGGAGAGGGGCCGTTATTGATATTTTTAAAAACCCTAGCGGCAAATTTGCGGATGGTTTTTGGCTCATCAGCAGAAAATTTTTGCTCCAGTGGAGAAATTGGCGAAGGCCCGGATGATGAAACCGGCTTGATGTAATTTTCTTTTATCGTGCCAACTCCAGCCGCTGCCAATTCGCGGGCAATACCAAAAATTCCCACGCAATCACCGCGATTGGGAGTTATTTCGACCTCGATCAGCACATCATTGATATGGGCATAATCCACATATTTTTGGCCCACCGGCGCATCGGCAGGTAATTCAATTATGCCATCGTGCTCATCAGAAATTAACAGCTCACGTTCCGAGCAAAGCATGCCATTGCTTTCTTCACCGCGTATTTTTCCCTTTTGCAGCACAAAATCAGTGCCCGGAATATAGGTTCCAGCCGCAGCAAAAACCCCCTTCATGCCGGTTTTGGCATTGGGAGCGCCACAAACCACCTTCACCGGATCGCCCGAGCCGGTATTGACCATGCACACCCGCAGGCGATCGGCATTGGGATGTTTTTGTGCGCTGATAACTTCGCAAACGATAAAGTCCGCAAGCTTTTTGGAACTGTCCTCAACCGCTTCCACCTCGGTGCCGGTCATGGTCAGCGTATCAACAATCTGTTCCACACTCGCATCAGTATCCAGATGATCTTTTAGCCACTCGATGGTGAATTTCATTTTTTTAAGCTCCGGCGGTGTTTTTATTGTTGGTAATAAAAGCTTTTTCATTGCGAGTGCC
>CAZMVQ010000065.1:0-13049 GCA_964569865.1 uncultured Devosia sp. | reverse complement strand
AGAACCAAAATCTAGCGGCGCAGAATGGATGAATTTAATAGGTCCTGACCCTAAGGACAGTCAGCGGGATTATCTTAGCATTAAATCCAGATTTTGCACCGCCGCTCCCGATGCACCTTTGCCAAGGTTATCATAAACCGCCACCAACAATGCCTGAGCACGATCATCATTGGCAAAAACATAAAGCTGCATGCGATTGCTATCGTTTAGCGACTGCGGATCAAGGTCACCCAATTTCTGCCCGGCCTCAAATTCCATCAATTCCACATATCCTTTGCCGATATCCGCCAAATGCTCACCGATTACCTGATGAATATCTTTGCCCTTTGGAGCATTTGCCAATTGCCCCAGATTAAGCGGTATCATGCTCATCATGCCTTGAGCATAATTGCCAACCGCCGGCTGAAACACCGGGCTGGCGTCAAGGCCACAATAAAGGGTCATCTCTGGCAGGTGTTTGTGATTAAAATCCAGAGCATAGGGGGAATAAACAGGGGCACTTTCACCCATGGCCTCGTAGCTTTCTATCATCTGGCGTCCACCACCCGAATAGCCGGAAATCGCATTTACGCTAATGGGCATATCGGCACAGATTATCCCGGCCCGGATCATAGGTGCCAAAAATATAATCGGTCCCTGAGGATAACAGCCCGGATTGCTGACCCGCATGGCTTGGGCAATTTTTTTGCTCTGATCTTTATGCATTTCAGGGAAGCCATAGGCCCAGTCCCCATGAACACGAAAGGCCGAAGATGCGTCAATTACTCTGGTAGTAGAATTTGTGATCAATGAAACCGATTGCCTTGCTGCCTCATCAGGCAGACAAAGGATGGCAATATCAGCCGCATTCAACAATTCAGTACGCGTTGCAATATCTTTTCTTTTTTCATTGGGGATTTTAAGCAATTCCAGATCGGAGCGATCAGCCAGTCGCTCACGGATTTGCAATCCGGTAGTTCCAGCTTCTCCATCGATGAATATTTTTTTGCTCACGATCTTTATTCCGGATATTTTTTTCGCACATGATTTAAGTGCTGCTGTTTGAACCTGTCATGCGCCAACGTCAAGCGCCCTTGCTACAAAACATAGATAATGCCAAATTCAACTTTAATTTTTACCATTTATCAGGAGCGCCAATTGACCCCCCATAACGAAGCCAAACCCGGCGATTATGCCGACACCGTTTTATTGCCCGGAGACCCGCTGCGGGCCAAATGGATTGCTGATACTTTTCTAGAGGACGTCAAACTGGTCAATAGCGTTAGAAACTGCCTTGGCTTTACCGGCACATGGAAGGGAAAAAAAGTCTCGGTGCAGGCCACTGGTATGGGTCAGCCTTCAGCGGCAATTTATATTCATGAACTTCTAGATACCTATAAAGTAAAAAATCTCATTCGTGTCGGCACCTGCGGCGGCCTGAATAAAAAGGTAAAGGTTCGCGATTTGGTCATTGCCATTTCGGCCGCTACCGATAGTACCATGAATAATAGATTTGCCCCTTTTACCTACGCCCCCTTTGCCGATTATGACTTGCTGAGCACTGCTGTGGAACTTGCCAAGAGTCGCGGATTTACCAGCCATGTGGCCTCCGTGGTTTCTTCGGATATATTTTATGTGCCGGACGGGGTGAAATCCTATGGCCTGTTGCCCGAGCACAATGTAGTGGCGGTGGAAATGGAAGCGGCGGCCCTTTATACGCTGGCAGCTCGATTTGATGCCAAAGCTCTAACCATCTGCACCATGACCGATTGTCTGGTCACGGGTGAAGAAATTGATTCAGGCCAGCGCCAGTCTTCCTTGAGTGAAATGGTGGAATTAGCCCTTGATACCGGCAATCAGTTTTGAAACTTGCCATTGAGAAACGCCTGGCATCATCCCTGAAACGCAGGGATCAACAACCCAATATTGAACTTGCTCAGGGGCTGGATAAAGAACTGTCTGAAAACCCGCAATCTAGCCCGGTGACTACGCTAATCGAGATCGCTGGCACCGGCAAAAAGGCGGCCCAATATGATGCCATCAAAACCATATATGAACTTGGCCGCATAAACCCTTCGCATATCACACCGTTTACAGAGCAGATAATCGCTCTAGCTCAAACCAATGACAGCCGAGTGATTTGGGGGGTGTTGCAGGTTCTGAACATTCTTTGTGATTTCGAACCGGTGCTGCTTATGAGCAACCTAAACCTTTTGCTGGCGGCCACCGATCGCTCATCGGTAATTGCCAGTGATAATATGATGGCAATTCTTGCAAAACTCAACGCCCATGAGGATTTCAGCCCCACAATAACTCCAATATTGTTGCAGCGTTTGGCCCATTCTGCCCCCAATCAATTCCCCACCTATGCAGAATTGGCCTCGGTTACTGTTCCTGACAACAACAAAGATCAATTGCTAAAAATCATTGATCAACGCTTAAATGCCATTGCCTCCAAACCAAAGCGAAGCCGCCTGTTTAAACTAAAGAAAAGCCTCCAGATACAAAAAAACCTGCGTGAAAAATAGCGCCCGCCCAGCTTGATCTAGGCATTACGCAATCCCATATATAACTCATACCGAGTTAAAAACAGGTGCGCATCATGTCAAAAATTCTCATAGATCATCAAGAAATTCGCGACTGGGTAGCCGCTCATGCCGGAAACCCGGCCATCATCTCCATTCCCAACGGACATGGTGGCTTTCAGGCCCGCCTGCGCCTGACATTCGGACAGCGCCACCTGCAGGAGCAGGGGGCCGGAAATGACCAGATCGGCGGTATAGAAATGGTGCCATGGACAGAATGGTTCCAGGAATTTGAAAGTCAAAAACTCGGCCTGCGAATTCCCGATGCCATTGATGATGCCGGTTCGGCCTATCAGATTGAAAAGCGACCTGAATAAGCCCAAACCAGCCAAGCATGTGGTACTGCTCTAACTAATTACAGAACCGCGGGCCGGCAGGCTGGTCTGATTATAAATTCCTTCAAGGAAATTCCAGATTTCCCGATTAGCCCTGGTTTTAATTTCCGTATATTCCCCTGAAGCAAATCGGGCAAAAGAAAATTCTTTCTCGTTGACCAGGCCAAAAACACTGGGTGAAAGAGCCTTTAGGAACAATGAAATATCAATTTCTGGCACAAGATCGGCCTCATGGGGCGCTGGCGTAAACGAAAATGCCTGAATACCCATATTGCGTACCGCAAAAAAATCGCTGCTTTTCAGCAAAGAGCGGATTTGTTCGGTTCTTTGCAACGATTTCAACGACCAGTTGACAAGATAATAGATCCGAACGTCCAGACGGGCTTCCGCCGCACCGCGTTCAAATCCAATATCGTTAAACATCTCAAAAAACCGTCCCAGATCGCTTGCTGCCACATCAACAACAAAGTCAGAACCGGCTGCGGAATTTATTACTCCGCTCTGATTGCTTTTTTTGCCAGCACCCGACCCCTTATTTACACTTGGGCCGTTGGGGTCATGAAGTTGCATAATTGTGTCAAACATCCTCACCTGATCGGCGACCATGGAAAGGTCAATTAAAGAGGTTTTTTCAGGAAAGTAATTTACAATTCCGTTCCCAGAAATATCCGTATCAAAAATTATCGGATTGCCTTCACGGCGCAACGAGCTCAAATCTGCAAATACCCGCGCCAACAAGGTTTTTCCCGTACGCGCAGTGTCAGAGCAAAATATATGGACAACAGAAGCCATATCCCCCCACAAGGATGGTTATCAAAAAAATGAAAATCAGGCCCCGGGGGTTTTTGGGTCACCCCATAAATCCCCGAGATCCTTCTAACGCAAAACTAAAGTTATTTATGCGCCTCAGCCGGAACTGGTGCAGCTTTTACCGCAGCGGGCACTTTTGGCGCATTACCTGTTGGAGCCTTGCCATTGGATGCTTTAGCAACATTAGCCCTGACCGCTGCCGTAACCGGTGCATTGCCAGGGGCGGCTGCGCTTGTTTGTACTCTGCTGGTAGCAGCTGCCTGTTGTGTGCCAGTTTGTCCGGTTGCAGAAGAACCGTGCAACAGGTTCTGGATCAATTGCAGATTTTCAAACTCTACATCCAGATCTCTTTGCCATTTGCGCACATATCCGCGAAGCACAAACGAAAAATTCCCGGCATTGCCTGCAGCATCGCGATTAGCGGTAAAGTTAGAAAACGTAACCCCTGCCAAATCGACCTGCTCATAGGCCATCTCGTTAAGCTTGGGGATTTCAATTTCTTTTGCATCCTGAAGTGTCGCAAAATATCTCTGATAGGTATTATCGTCCCACTCAAAGAAATTGGTTTCGTTGATGAAGTTTTTTGCCACCACATAGCTCATGTTTTTGGTGTAGTTGGTGACTTCATTCATCTCATCCAAAGACGCGATTGACGGGCCAACCACATGCACAAGGCCAAGGTTGAAATCGCCGGCAGCCGCCGCATCAAGAACCCCGATATGGTCAAATATCTGCAAAGCGTTGGAAAGATTTCCAGCCTTTAGGTCAACTATCGTCACCTTAACAGGCGCCGTTTCAATACTGTCCAGCAATTGCATCTGATCGGCAACATTGCTCAAATCGATTATCTGAGTGGTTTGCGGATAAAACCGATTAAGGGTTCCCCTTGGGTTTTCAGTATCAAAGGCCCGTGCGACTATGTTTTTTCTAGCCAGAAAATCCAGCAATGCCCGTGACGTTGTAGTTTTACCAACGCCGCCTTTGTCCGCTCCAACCAATATAAGTGTGTGTTTCATAATTTAACTGCTCCCAGAGTTAAAAGCTGGCAAAAAGCCAGGATTTTAATACATTATTCTCCGGGTAGGATGTTTCCCCAACCAACTGCCGCCGCCGGACTTTTTAGTGTCCGCCATTCCATAAAAGCAGTTTTAGACAATTATATGATCATGAAAAAAATTTGTTGATTTAGTTTTCGCAAGTATAAGTAAGACCGGCCCAAAAATCAGGGCCCAAACCCCTTAATTCCCAAGACCTTAATTCCCAAGACTTTAATTCCCAAGAACCTAATTCCAATCGCGAATATCCACAAAATGGCCAGCAATTGCTGCAGCTGCCGCCATTTGCGGCGAAACCAGATGTGTACGCCCCTTAAAGCCCTGTCGCCCCTCGAAATTGCGATTTGACGTGGAAGCACAGCGCTCATATGGCTCAAGTTTATCGGCATTCATGGCTAAACACATGGAACATCCAGGCTCGCGCCATTCAAATCCTGCTGCAAGAAAAACCTTGTCCAGCCCTTCTTCTTCAGCCTGACGTTTAACAAGGCCAGAGCCGGGAACAACCATGGCGCTTACACTATCCTTGACTTTGTTAGAGCCAATAATCTGCGCCGCCGCCCGCAAATCCTCAATGCGCCCATTGGTGCATGAACCAAGAAAAACCCGATCAATTTCAATATCGCAAATTTTTGTCCCGGCCTTAAGGCCCATATATTCCAGCGCCCGACGTTTGGATTCTCTACGACTTAAATCCTCAATCTGCTCGGGATCAGGCACCACGCCAGAAATTGCAACCACATCTTCTGGCGATGATCCCCAAGTCACGATAGGGGGCAGATTAGCGGCATCAAGGGAAATCTGTGCGTCAAAATGAGCATCATCATCGCTGAGAAGCGTTTGCCAATAGGCCTTGGCCAGATCGAAATCTTTCCCCTTTGGCGCACGTGGACGCCCCTGAACATAAGCAAAGGTTTTTTCATCCGGAGCAATAAGACCGGCCCGCGCTCCACCCTCAATGGTCATGTTGCAAACGGTCATTCGCCCTTCCATGGACAATGCCTCGATTGCCTCACCTGCAAACTCAATCACATGACCGGTACCCCCGGCTGTACCGATTTCCCCGATAATGGCCAAAATTATGTCCTTGGCGCTCACCCCGTCTGGCAGCTTGCCATTGACCATCACCCGCATGTTTTTTGCTTTGGACTGAATAAGCGTCTGGGTCGCCAGCACATGCTCAACTTCAGAAGTACCAATACCATGGGCCAAAGCGCCAAAGGCCCCATGGGTCGAAGTATGGCTGTCTCCACAAACAATGGTCATACCGGGAAGAGTGAACCCCTGTTCTGGCCCCACAATATGCACAACCCCCTGACGAGGGTCCATTTCATCAAAATATTCCACTTTAAATTCAGCAGCGTTTTTGGCCATGGTTTCAACCTGAAGCGCACTTTGCGGGTCTTCGATCCCCTTGGACCGATCTGTCGTTGGGACATTATGATCGACAACTGCCAGCGTGCGCTCCGGGCTTCGCACCTCGCGATTGGCCATTCTTAACCCTTCAAATGCTTGAGGTGAGGTAACCTCGTGCACCAGATGCCTGTCAATATATAACAGGGAAGTGCCATCATCGTTTTTCCCTACAAGATGATCATTCCAGATTTTATCATAAAGGGTTGTGGCGCTCATATTGTATCGGCTTTCATCTATTGGCAAATTGTCATGTTATTTATGACTTGCAAGTTTATGACTTCTTTATAGCTTCCATGGGTTTTAGTGTCGGATATGAAAAAATTCAACCAACAGAACAACAATTTTATATGGTGCAAGCCTGCCCACAGCTTGAAGCCAATCAAAAAAGTCCCCCTCTCGCACCCTTTAGGGAAACTGCCCAATGGACATTTTGTCATCATGGAGCCAGTCTTGCTCAATCGAGGTGATTCGAAATTGTGTGAGGGGCCAAAATGTCAACACAGGAAAACACCAAAAAACTTAAGGGTGAGACCCTAAAGCGTGCAGAAGTACTGCGCAAGTCCGATCCGGGACTGGCTGATTTTTATTCCCATGTGGTGTCAGCCATCGCCGATGAGGATATTGATGCCTATTCGCCAGAACAATATGAGCAAATTCTCTCCCATTCCTATGGACGCTTTTCCAAGCGAAGCGGTACTGATCACCTGATCCATATCTGGAAACCCGACGAAAAAGACCCGCGTGGAGTTCAGATTGTCGATATTTTTCTGGCCGACATTCCCTTTGTTGTGGATTCGGTTCTTGGGGCAATTCGGGCCAAGGGCGGCTCGATTCGCATGTTCATTCACCCGGTAATCCCTGTTGATAAAGCCGATCGACCCTGGAAAATTTTAGGCTCTCAGAGCAAAAATGTAGTCTCTGAAAGTTTTTTACAGGTTCATCTGGACCCGATTGGCGATGAAGTAAAACTTGCCGAACTATATACGGAAATTGATGCGGTTCTGCTTGAAGTTCGCCGGGCCGTGCGTGGCTGGCGGCCAATGCTTGAGAGATTGCGCGCGCTGGTTCAATCCTATCGGCAAAACCCACCCGACATCCCTCCTCCGGTGATGGCCGAAACCCTGCATTTTCTTGCCTGGTTGGCCGATCATAACTTCACTTTTTTGGGAATGCGCGAATACCGTCTCACAGATAAAAATTCCAGTGCCCATCTGGAGCCGATAAAAGATGGTGGGTTGGGCATTTTGGAAGACCCACAATTTTTCTTCCTGCGCGATGGCGCCGATTATGTGGAAATGACCGAACAGCATTTGGTATTCTTGAAAAAAGCTGACCCGATCATGGTCACCAAGGCCAACATTCAGGCCCGGGTTCATCGCCGTGCTCATATGGATTACATAGGGGTAAAACTTTACGACGAAGCCGGCAATCTATCAGGCGAATTGCGCATGATCGGCCTGTTTACCTCCATGTCTTTGGCTACCCCCCATACCGAAGTTCCCCTGATCAGGCGCAAAATTTCTGAAACCATGCGCCGCTCAAAACTCGAACCCAACAGCCATGCGGGCAAGGCGCTGATGGCAGCCCTTGAAAATTACCCCCGTGAAGAATTATTCCAGATTTCAGAAAATCTGCTGTTTGAATTTGCAACGGTAATTGCCGCCCTGCCCGACAGGCCACAGGTCCGGGTTTTGCCCCGTATCGACCAGTTTGATAATTTTGTTTCGGTGTTGGTTTTTGTCCCAAGAGACCGCTATGATTCAACCCTGCGTGAAAATATCGCCAATTATCTGGCTGACAAATATGAGGGACGAGTCTCGGCCTATTATCCCCATTTCCCAGAAGGGGGTATGGTGCGCATCCAGTATATTATTGGGCGCAATGGAGGCAAAACCCCTCGTCCCTTACGTTCGCTAATGGAAGCGGATGTAACCGAAATCATGCGCTCATTTGGCGATCAAATTCTATCCATCGCATCGGACCCGGCAGAAATAGTAGACTATTCCAACGCTTTTCCGCCCGGATATCAATCAAACAATTCACCCGCTGACGCCTTAAAAGATATCGAAGTTCTCAAAACTATTTCCACGGACGAGGATATCGCGGTTCGACTTGAAGTCGACAAAAATGATTCTCAAAAATTACGCCTGAAAGTATTTCACCCCTTAGCCCCCATTCCCCTTTCTAACCGGGTGCCAATGCTGGAATATTTCGGCTTTAACGTCATTGACGAGGATTCGTTTAAGATATGTCCCAAAAACGGCTCCAAATCCTATCTCCACGAAATGAACGTGCAGCTCAAAGACCTGCAAAACATCAATATTGCAGACCTCAATCCACGCCTTGAGAGGGCCATCAAATCCATTTGGATAAATAGAGCCGAAAGTGATGGCTTGAGTGCATTGACCATCAGCGCATCTCTTGAATGGCACGATATTGCCATCATGCGCGCTCTGGTTCGTTATTTGCGCCAGATCGGAACCCCATATTCCCAACGCTATATCTGGGCAGCTTTAAGCATTCAGGGGGCGTTGAGCGCCAAGCTGATCGAATTATTTTATATCCTGCATGACCCGGAGCCCATTAAGAGCCGCGATGAAAAAGCCAAGCGATTAACCGCTGCGATTCTTCAGGACTTAGAAGAAATAAGCTCACTGGATGAAGATCGCATCATTCGCAATATTCTAAATCTGGTGCAATATTCCCTGCGCACCAATTTCTTTCAGCGCACTAAGGATGGTGAGCGCCGTCCGGCTCTGGCCATCAAATTTGACAGCCAGAATATTGAGGGCATGCCTGCTCCTCGCCCCTATCGCGAAATTTCGGTTTATTCTCCAAGGCTTGAGGGCATTCACCTGCGCGGCGGAGCGATTGCCCGTGGCGGTTTGCGTTGGTCAGACCGGCCGGAAGATTTCCGCACCGAGGTTCTTGGTCTGGTAAAAGCTCAAATGACCAAAAACGCCGTGATCGTTCCGGTTGGCTCCAAGGGTGGTTTTGTACCAAAACAAATGCCCGCCAATCCTGATCGGGAGACTTTTATAAAAGAGGGGACCGAGTGTTATAAAATCTTCATTGGCGCTCTGCTTGATGTTACCGATAATCTGAACGGTGATGAAATTTTACCTCCAAAAATGCTGCTTCGTCGCGATGGGGATGACCCCTATCTGGTAGTGGCCGCAGATAAGGGCACCGCAACCTTTTCAGACACCGCCAATGCCATATCTGAAGAACGCAATTTCTGGCTTGGAGATGCGTTTGCCTCCGGTGGCTCAGCCGGCTATGACCACAAAAAAATGGGTATTACCGCCCGTGGCGCATGGGAAGCGGTAAAACGCCATTTCAGGGAATTGGACCGGGATATTCAAACCTCACCCTTTAGCGTGGTGGGAATTGGCGATATGTCCGGAGATGTTTTTGGCAATGGCATGCTGCTTTCCAAACAGACCCGACTGATCGCGGCCTTTGACCATCGCGATATATTCATCGACCCGGACCCCGATATTGAAAAAACCTATGAGGAACGCAAAAGGGTCTTTGAGCTTGGCCGTTCAAGTTGGCAGGATTACAATAAGGAATTAATTTCAAAGGGCGGTGGCATATTCCCCCGTTCCTCAAAATCCATTTCCCTGTCAAAAGAAGCGCAAACTGCAATAGGCCTTGAAGGAGAAAAGCATACCCCAAATCAGGTTATGAATGCGATCCTGAAAGCTGAAGTAGACCTGTTATGGTTTGGCGGAATTGGAACCTATGTTCGCGCCAGCTCCGAAAGCAACACCGACGCCGACGACAAGGCCAATGATGCTATTCGAGTTAATGCCAAAGAAGTTGGAGCCAAAGCAATTGGAGAGGGAGCTAATCTTGGCATAACCCAGTTGGCCCGGATTGAATTTGCCCTCAATGGTGGCCTTATTGATACGGATGCCGTTCATAATTCTGCCGGGGTAAACTCTTCTGATCTTGAGGTGAATATCAAAATTGCTCTTGGCACTCTGGTGCGCGATGGATTGATGGACCTTGAACAGCGCAATGAGTTCTTGGCTGAAATGACCGATGAGGTTGCAGATCTTTGCCTGCGCAATAACTATCTGCAAACCCTGACCATTTCCCTTGCCCAGCGTGCAGGCATGGATGGAACCGCTGATCTGTCTGCCCTTATGCAATCCCTTGAAAATCAAGGGGAGCTTGATCGGGAAGTGGAATTTTTACCCGACGATGCCTTGGTCGCAGAGCGAGTGAAATCATCGACCCCTATGACCCGGCCTGAAATTTCAATTCTTTTGGCCTATGCAAAAAATACCCTGACCGAGCAATTGCTCAATTCCAACGTGCCCGATGATCCTTATCTGGCCAAAGAGCTTTATCGGTATTTCCCCTCGCGCTTGACTGGTCAGCAACCTCAAACGATCGAAAATCACCGGCTGCGTCGCGAAGTCATTGCAACAGTTTTGGCCAACGCCATGATCAATAGAGGCGGCCCTTCCTTTATCCACAAAATGACCTCGGCCACTTCTGCCGATGCCGCTCAGGTAGCATTTGCCTATTCTGCAGCCAGAGACAGTTTTGGATTAACCGAGATAAACCTTGCCATCGACAAGCTGGACAACAAAATGTCCGGCGAAACCCAATTGGCCTTATATGCGGAAATTCAAAACCTGCTGGTCAATCAAACGCTCTGGTTCTTGCGCAATGTATCTTTTGAAACCGGGCTTTCCGATATGGTTCAACTCTATTCCAAAGGAATAGGTCAGATCAGAAGTTCCCTGTCCGATCTTTTGCCCTCGTTCATAGAAAAGAGCGTTGCTGATCAGGCAGCAGGATTTGAGCGCGATGGTACCCCAAAAGAACTGGCTCGCCAGATAGCGGAGTTGAGCGCCTTGACCCTTGCCACCGATATTGTTTTGCTTTCTGAACATGTAAAGGCTCCTGTTCCTTTGGCCGCTCAAGGATATTTTGCTGTACTTGAGCGTTTTCGCCTTGGCCGCATCACCGAGCAAAGCCGCAGCGTCAAAACCAGCGACCATTATGATCGCATGGCCCTTGACCGGGCGCTGGCCAATGTAATGCGGGCCCAGCGTGATTTGAGTGAAGATGTTCTGGCGGCAGGCAATGGCACGATCGAACAGCGCATGCAGGCATGGGACAATGCCTTGACTGGTGAGATAGGGCGTATCGAGGCCATGGTTGGCGAACTAACCGAGGGAGAGCTTTCAGTTTCGCGAATTTCTGTCGCGGCCGGACTGTTGACCGATTTGGCAAGACACTAATCAATAATATCAAGACACTAATCACTAATATCGAGGCGCTGGCGTCGAGACACTGGCACCAAAGTGCCAATATCTGGGCTTGCCTGATTAATTGAGCCTTGATTGTTTCGTTGCGCTGTAAATGCTCGACAAATCTTCCCGTTTAGGTCTTAATCGCTTAAAATTATTGAGCAGGGATAACTGGTAAGGGACAATTTACTATGGCAAATGTTACGGATGAAACTTCCTATTCTTCAAAGCGAGGCGTAATTTCGTGGATGTTCTTTGATTGGGCCGCTCAACCCTATCATACGGTAATTATAACCTTTATTTTTGCCCCCTATTTTGCCGCCTTTGTTGCCCCGACACCATTGCAGGGTCAGGAAATGTGGGGCTATGCCTCTGCGATTGCCGGCATTTGTATTGCTCTTTTGGCTCCGGTTCTTGGCTCCATTGCCGATGTTTCCGGCCCACGAAAACCATGGATTGCTGTTTTTTCCTTGATCGCAATTATTGGCGCCGCCATGTTATATTTTGCCTTGCCCTCATCCATGGCTTCTACTTCAACCATAACGATCACTCTAATAGCTTTTATCATTGCTCTGATCGGCATTGAATTTTCCGCCGTGTTCATCAACGCCATGATGCCTGATCTGGTTCCCCGTTCAGAACTTGGCAAACTCTCCGGCAGTGGCTGGGCTTTAGGCTATGTGGGTGGTGTTGTTGCACTGATTATAATTTTGGGCTTCATGTCAGCGGACCCAACATCCGGGAAAACTCTTTTGGGCCTGGATCCGATTTTTGGGCTGGATGCAGCAAGTAATGAAGGTGATAGGGCATCGGGACCATTTTCTGCTATCTGGTATTTAATTTTTGTAATCCCGATGTTTCTTTTCACTCCCGATAAAGGCACAATTGCCAAAACGGGATCAAAACTAAGCAAAGGCCTGTCCAATCTATGGGCAACACTAAAATCCCTGCCTAAGCGACCTTCCCTTTCCTCGTTCCTGATTTCCTCAATGCTTTATCGCGATGGGCTAAATGCCCTTTATGCGTTTGGGGGCATTTATGCGGCAACGGTTTTGGGTCTTTCGATAATTCAGGTCGGAGTATTTGGAATTCTTGCAGCCTTTACCGGTGCAATCGGTGCATTTTTTGGGGGCCGATTAGACGCAAAATTTGGTCCGCGACCAGTTGTATTCATTTCGTGCTGGTTATTGGTATTAGCCTGCACAATCATCGTCTCCACCACTCAGGAAGTGACATTATTTGTACTTCCCATATCCTCTGAAACAATTCCTGTTTATGTATTTTACGGTGCTGGCGCACTGATTGGCGCAGCAGGTGGCGCGTTACAGGCCGCATCCAGAACCCTTTTGGTTGATCAAGTAGATAAAAAAGATACAACTCAGGCCTTTGGACTTTATGCACTGACCGGACGGGCAACGGCCTTCATCGGGCCGCTGGCAATCGCCTTTGTTACCGCCGCCAGCCAAAGCCAGCGCATTGGCATCACCCCGGTGATAGTCCTTTTGGCTCTTGGCGCCATTGGCCTGATGTGGGTAAAAACTAAAGAAGGATGATTTTCCCTACCTATTTGACAGGTTTTCTTTCCTTCAATTTAGC
>CAZMVQ010000064.1:3546-13653 GCA_964569865.1 uncultured Devosia sp. | reverse complement strand
ACAACCGTTGCCCTTATGGCTGCTTGTGCTTGCTGGCAGATTTAGTCGGAGTTTTGTATCAGCAAGGACGGTTAAATGGCCGCTCTGCGGACAAAGCCGATCTCCGCACCCAGTATATCAATGTCCGCTACCCGATCCAAGCTTGCTAAAGCATGTCTCGCCCTTGGGATGGATACACATCAACCCCACCGGCGATTATGTCTGGGATTCTGGGGCCGCTGAACGCTCAAACGAGCGCCCACTACACTTCAGTTACACGAGAAAGTGGAGGTAAAAGTGCAAAATCAACCAAGTTCTCCAAATGTTCCTCCTTGGCGTTACTCAACAAACAAACCTTGCGATGACGCCTAATAGCTGGTGGGCTTTTATTATTTCCTGTTGCGTTGATTTTTGAGCCGCCTTTGCCAAGTTTGAGCCTGATAAATATTGCAGGGTTTTTGTGGCTTGGATTATTTGGGGCGGCGCTTAGTTATTTTTTCTGGTTCCGGGCGATCGAGCGACTAGAGCCGGTCGCAGTTTCAAATTTTATTTTTCTTAGTCCCTTGAGCGCCGTTCTTTTGGGCTGGTTTATTCTTGGAGAAATTTTGACACTGGTACAAATCTTTGGAGTGGTGGTTGTGATGGGCAGCATTTGGCTTGGCGGATCGGCTGGCAAATCACCCTCTAATATTACCCCGATGAACCAACAATGATTTCTTCCAGACGGGCATAATCATCTTCGCGATAATCATTGATAAATCCAACAATATCATCATTGCTGACATCGAGTGAGGCCAGAACAATTGAACCAAGTTGCAAGCTGGCTTCTGCTGCTTCAAAAACCATGGCGGTGGCTCCGGCTTTTTCAAGATTGGCCGAATGTTTGCGATCACTGGCGCGCACAAATATCGGAAGGTCAGAATAATTGTCACGCAGGGCGGTTACCACCCGACAGGCCACGGTTTCGGCATCAAGGGTAATCACTGCGACTTTTGCACATTCAGCTCCGGCGGCCTGTAAAATCTTTAACTGATCGGCATCCCCATAAAAAACATTCATGCCTTTTTTCCGGCAATTACTGACCCGAACATTGTCTTTATCCAGCGCGATATAGGGAATTGCCGCATCGGACAATACCCGCGCCACGGTCTGACCCACCCGGCCAAATCCAGCGATCAGAACATGATTTGAAATCTTTTCTATATCGTTGATATTGATAGTGTCAGATTTTTTAATAGGTTTTGCAGCTTTGATCCGCGCAGAAATCACACGGCCAAGATAAAACATGGCAGGGGTGATAAACATGCTCAAAGCAATTGTTGCGAGCAAAATATTGGCCAACTGACCATCAATTAAATCAAGCGCCAGGGCGGCTCCAAACATTACAAAGCCAAATTCTCCCCCTTGCGATAACGCCAGACCAACCCGGATGGAACGGGAGGTGGAATTGCCCATCATCCGGCTTAAAATTGCGGTGACAAGGGTTTTGCCAAGCATCAAAGCCAGCAAGAGCGATAAAACCAGCAGCCACTGATCAAAAATCAACCTTAAGTCCATGGACATGCCAATGATCATGAAAAACAGGCCCAGCAATAGACCGCGAAATGGTCTGATGTCGGCCTCGATCTGGTGACGATATTGGGTGCCACTAAGCAAAAGGCCAGCCAAAAACGCACCAAGGGTCATGGACAATCCGGCCAGTGACATAATCCAGCCGGTGCCAAGCACCACCAACAGGGTTGCGGAAACAAACAGCTCGGAACTGCGGGCGCTGGCTATCATTTGATATAGGGGTTTTAAGGCAAAGCGGCCAATAATGATCACAAATACCAGAGCGACACCGCCGCGCAGGGCGGCCGTGCCAAAGGCGTCGATAAAAGATGCGTCCTGCTCTGCCAACAGAGGAACAAGAATAAGAAACGGCACCACGGCTAAATCCTGCACCAGCAAAACCGCAAATACGATAAGGCCAAATCCCGTGGCCCGATCGCCGGTTTCTGCCAGATATTTCATGACAAAGGCAGTTGACGAAAGCGCCAACCCGCCACCGATTATGGCAGAGGCTGCAGGGGAGAGGCCAAAGGAATAAGCGATATAGCCGATAATGATCGATGTGATGACGACCTGCAACAGACCAAGCAAAAATGTACGTGCCCCGATGGAGCGCAACCGCTCAACCGATAATTCAAGACCGATCATGAATAAAAGAAACACTACGCCAAATTCTGCCAATGCGTGTGCGCCGTCATTATCTTCAATCAGCGCAAAAGCGGATGGTCCTATAAGAATTCCAGCTGCCATATAGCCAAGAATCGGGCTGATTTTGAAGCGATGAAATATGGGCAAAACAACAATTGCCGCCCCGAGAAATATTAAAACGTCGATTAGAATTCGGGATTGTTCCAAGCTTGTTTCTTTCACTCTGGTGAGACTATGGCAGCAAGTACCGAGTATAACAGAACGAAATTTCGATTTTGTGAATGGTAATTCAGGCTTGTTCTTTGAGATTTTTTTTCGACTTTAACAAGCGACCATCGATCAGCAACAATCCGGCAAAAATGGCCAGCATGCCATAAATATGAACCGGTAAAAGCTCTTCGTTCAGCCACAGGATTGAAAGTGTGATGGCCGAAACCGGGGCAATGAATGTGGTTACCGTGAAATTGGTCGGGCCGACCCGGGGCAACATGCGATACATGATTTGAAAAGCCAGTGCGGTGGTAAAAACCCCGATGCCAATGAGAGCAAACCAGGTTTCGCTTTTGGTGACCACAGGCACTCCCTCAAATATCAGGGCGGCGATAATGGCCGAAATTGCCGCACCGGTAAGGGCGATAGTGGCTAAAATTGACGGGTCCACATGATTGAGAGATTTTGTGTAATTCAATGAGGAAGCATAACATAGAGTGGCCAGCAATCCCGCACCTATGGCCCAGATTTGAGAGGTCCCACCGGCCTCAAAAGCTGGAATTGCAAGAATTGCCACCCCGGTAAATCCGGCCCCAACCCCTAGCACTTTGGTCAAAGTAGCTTTTTCGCCCCCGATCCAGAAGTGCGAGACAATAACCGTGGTTATGGGGGTGAAGGCGTTGATAATTGCTGCAACACCTGCCGAAAGGTGCAATTGGGCAAGCGGAAACAGCGCAAACGGCACCGCATAGGTGAGGGTGCCCAGTAAAGCGAGTTTTGTCAGAAGTTTTATGTCTGTGGGGATGGTTTTTTTGATGGACAGAACAAATATCCAAGAGGCCAAAGCACCAATTCCAACCCGCCCGGCCGATACCCATAAGGGGCCAAGTTCGCGCAATAGAATGGCATTAAATGGAAATGAAAACCCCCAGATTATTCCCAGCAATACTATTAGAGACCAGTCGCGAAAACTCATTGCACATGCCTTTATATATATAGAAGGCGAACCTAGAGCAGCCGGTATAGCTATGTCGAACCGTTTTTAACAATCACAGAGATCAATTATAATGATGCGAGAATTATTTTATTCCGCCGCAAGTTTTGCCAGCACTTTTGGGTATAGAATATGTTCGGCCATTAACACCCTTCGGGCAAGGGTTTCAGCATCATCATCGGGCAATATGTCAACTTCAGATTGCACGATAATCGCCCCCGCATCCAACTCGGATATCACAAAATGCACCGTGCAACCATGGGTTTTGTCCCCGGCATCAAGGGCGCGTTGATGGGTATTTAATCCCTTATATTTTGGCAATAGGGAGGGATGGATATTGATGGTTTTTTTATGCCATTGCTTGGTGAAATCATCCCCAAGAATTCGCATGAATCCGGCAAGACAGATGATTTGCGCCTGCCAGCTTTGCAAAACCTTCATAAGCTCCAGATCAGCTTTTGCTTTGTTAGAAAAGGTTTTTAGATCATTGATAGCGGTTTTTATGCCGTGGGTTTTGGCAATTTCAAGTCCGGTTGCATCTGGATTAGATGAAATAACCCCGACGATTTTTGCCGGGAAATCCTTGTGCTCGGCAGCCTTGATCAGAGAAAGCATGTTTGAGCCACGCCCGGAAATAAGAATCACTACTTTTTTTGTATTTTTTTTATCTTTTTGGCTTGTGGCGTTTTTATTCACCGCAAAAGCTTCCCACAAAATTCAACGGCTTTATCGCCCCTTGCCTGCAACTCTCCCAGAATAGAGGCGCTTTCGCCCTCATCGGTGAGAACCTGTATCAATTGTTCTGCTTCACTCTCATCGATAATGGCGATCATGCCAATTCCACAATTGAAGGTGCGCAGCATTTCACTTTCGCCAATATTTCCCAGATCATTGAGCCATGCAAAAATCGGGGGAGGGTTTATGGCATCAAGAAAAATGGACGCGCCCAGATTTTTTGGCAGAATACGCGGGATATTATCGACAAATCCACCCCCGGTAATATGAGCAAGAGCTTTTATGCCGATATTGGTTTCCAAGGCTGCAATCAGCGACTTAACATATATTTTTGTCGGAATGAGCAGAGCCTCAGCAAGAGTTTGACTTGGGTCAAAAGGTGCTGGTTTAGAATAGTTTATATCGTTTAGTTCAATCAATTTGCGAACTAAAGAAAAGCCGTTTGAATGCAGACCGGAGGAGGCAATGCCAATAATTATATCTCCAGCTTTCAAATTGTCTTTGGGTAATAATTGGCCTCGCTCGGCAGCGCCCACAGCAAATCCGGCCAGATCATAATCTTTTTTTGCATATATTGAGGGCATTTCTGCAGTTTCACCACCAATCAGGGCGCAATTGGCCTGTTTGCAGCCATTGGCGATGCCTTGAACAATAGTGGTTGCCTGCGCCACATCCAGCGCTCCGGTGGCCAGATAATCGAGAAAAAACAATGGTTGCGCGCCCTGCACAATCAAATCATTGACGCACATGGCCACCAGATCAATGCCGATGGTTGCATGTTGATTGGCTTCAATTGCCACCCTTAGCTTCGTTCCAACCCCGTCATTGGCGGCAACCAGCACCGGATCGTCAAATCCGGCTGCCTTTAGATCAAACAGGCCGCCAAAACCGCCAATTTCCCCATCCGCTCCGGGGCGGTTTGTAGATTTTATGGCGGGTTTTATAGCTTCAACGAGGGCGTTGCCTGCATCAATGTCAACTCCGGCCTGTTTGTAGGTGACAGGTCGAGAGGATGTTTTTCTTTCGGATTCATTAGCCATTGCGGGTTTTTCCTGTGCCCGATTGTTTTTACTGATAATGATATTTATATTTCGTCTGATAATGAAATAAACTTTGACAAGGCGCTGTTAACCACAGATGCCAACGCATGCAAGGGCAAGAAGCAATGACGATGCAAAAACAAATATTGATCTGGAGTGCCCTGTTGGGGTTTAGCTTTTTTATTCTTTGGGTATTTCGCGGAATTTTGCTGCCCTTTGTAGTGGGAATGGCTCTGGCCTATCTTTTGGATCCTGTGACTGATCTGCTTGAAAAGATTAAGTTTTCGCGATTTTGGGCCACCTGTGTGGTTATGACGCTTATGATGGCGATAATTATCAGCGCGTTTTTTCTGCTGGTTCCTTCCATTGTGCAACAGGGAGTGGGGTTGGCTCAAGGATTGCCTGAATATGTGAACATTTTACAGACTTTTGTCACCGAACGGGCACCAGAGCTTTATGCATGGTTGGGGGAAGAGCGAATTACCCAATTTGAAAACGGCTTAGCCGATCTGCTTTCAGGCGGCGTCACGATGTTGGGAAATATCACCGCTCAAATTATGCAGAGCGGATTGACGCTGATTAATGTATTGGCATTGCTGGTTATTACGCCGGTGGTAGCCTTTTATCTGCTGCTGGACTGGGATGGAATGGTTGAGCAAATCGACAAGCTTTTACCACGAGATCATCGGGAAGAAATCCGCGATGTTATGCGCCAGATCGATAAGGCAATGGCGGCGGTTATTCGCGGGCAGGGAACCGTTATAATATTGCTGTCGATATTTTATGGAGTGGCGCTGACAGTTGCAGGCCTAAATTTTGGTCTGGCAATCGGGGTTACGGCCGGGTTGCTGAGTTTCATTCCATATGTGGGCTTTCTGGTGGGCATTGTTTTGTCGGCCGGGGTGGCGATTGTGCAATATTGGCCCGATTTTTGGCCGATTGGAATTGTGCTGGGAATTTTTCTCGTCGGTCAGTTTTTAGAGGGTAATATTCTTTATCCGAAACTTGTTGGCTCCAGCATCGGAGTGCATCCGGTATGGCTGATGTTTGCCCTGTTTGCGGTTGGCACTTTGTTTGGTTTCGTTGGATTGTTGTTGGCGGTTCCGATTGTGGCGTTTATCGGGGTGCTGGTGCGTTTTGCCATCAAAAAATATATTCAAGGGCAGCTATATCTGGGAGAAGAAGCTATGGCGGCAGGGGCTGCAAACCCCACAAAACAAACGGGCGCAACCGGCGTTAAACCTGCAAAAGCTTCGCGGACTGCAAAAAAACCCGCAACAAAATCCGCCAATAGCGCAAAAGAAAAAAAATGAGCGCTCAGGACGAAAAAACGGCTGGCGAAAAATCTGATGAGACAAGGGGGCAACTGACATTTGATCTGGCCTATGAAACCTCTTATGCGCAAAAGGATTTTATCGTAACCAAAGGCAACCGGTTGGCGTTTGAGCATATTATCAGCTTTCCCAACTGGGCGGCTCCTTTGACCCTAATTACCGGAGAGCAAAAATCTGGAAAAACCCACCTTGGAAAAGTTTGGGCAAAACTTGCCGGAGCTAAAATTGTAGAGCCAAAGATTGTCACCAATGAACAATTGGAAACATTGGCCGGTGAGGAAAAACAAATCCCGGTGCTGTTGGATAATGTGGACCGGGCCGGATTTGATGAAAACGCGCTGTTTCATTTATTAAACCAGAGCATGCGCGATGCTCGCCCGGTTTTGATGAGTGCTCGTGAGCCGGTGATCAATTGGCCTTTTTTAACCGATGATGTAAAATCCAGAGCGCGGCTCGCATCCCATTTTAGCTTGCAGGCGGCCAGCGATTTGCAACTATCTCAGATGTTTGCAAAATTATTTGACGACCGTCAGATTGTGGTTTCTCCGGAGACAATTTCTTATCTTGTAGCGCGGATCGAGCGCTCACCGGGGGAAGTTTTTGCCTTGAGCGAAATACTGGATAGACTGGCATTGCAAAAAGGCAAAGCGATTGGCAAAAAAATCGCCGCTGAAGCAATAAAAATTCGTCAGGATATGGCGATAAGGAATAATCATGGCTGAAAATGTATTGTCCGGTTCCGATATAAAAAAATTAGGCACCAGCCCTTCAAGATTTGTAAATCGGGAAGTTTCGTGGTTGCAATTTAATATGCGGGTATTGGAGGAGGCGGGAAATAAGGCCCATCCTTTGTTGGAACGAATGAGGTTTGTTTCGATTTCTGCAGCCAATCTGGATGAATTTTTCATGGTTCGGGTTGCCGGGCTTCTCTCGCAACAGCGCTCTGGCATCAACCGGCTTTCTGTTGATGGATTAAATGCTTCAGAGCAGCTCGAAGAAATTATGAATTTGGCCCAGCATCTGCATCTGGAACAACAGGAGCATTGGCAGACTTTGCGTCGGGCGCTGACTAAAAAAAAGGTGATTATTCACGAAGCTGCTGATCTGGGCGAGGCGCAAATTTCCTATCTAAAAAAACTTTACCGGCAGGAATTGTTTCCGGTTCTCACCCCTGTGGCAGTTGATCCGGCCCATCCGTTTCCGTTTATCCCAAATCTTGGGTTTACCATGGCGGTGCAACTGGAAAGCATTGAAAGTGCGCGCCGGATGATGGCGCTGGTGCGCATTCCCAATTCTCTTGATCGCTTTGTCACCCTGCCTGACGAATTAACAAGCGATGAGCGCATTGAATTGGTGACCATTGAAAATGTGGTGTCGCTTTCCCTTGATAAGATGTTTCCCGGCTATAAAGTTCTAGGGTCCGGGGCGTTTCGAATTTTGCGTGATAGCGAGCTGGAAATTGACGAAGAAGCGGCCGATCTGGTGGAGGAGTTTGAAACTGCCATCAGACAGAGACGGCGCGGCACAACTATTCGGCTGGAGGTTGAGCACGCAATGCCCAAATCTCTTCGGCGTCAGATTGCCGATAATCTTGGAATTACCAGAGCTGAAATATTTGATGGCACCGGGTTTTTGGGTCTGGCGGATGCAGCAGCAATCTGCTCAATCGCCCGTCCGGACCTGTTGTTTAAACCTTATCGCGCGCGCTTCCCCCAACGGATTCGTGATCATAACGGGGATTGTCTGGCCGCCATTCGGCAAAAGGATATTCTGGTTCATCATCCTTTTGAAAGTTTTGATGTTGTTGCTTTGTTTTTATCTCAGGCGGCGGCCGACCCGGATGTGGTGGCCATAAAGCAAACCCTTTATCGAACCTCCAAAGATTCTCCCATTGTCAAAGCTTTGATCAATGCGGCAGAGGCAGGTAAATCGGTTACGGCGCTGGTGGAGCTAAAAGCAAGGTTTGACGAGGAGGCAAATATTCGCTGGGCGCGCGATTTGGAGCGGGCCGGAGCGCAGGTGGTGTTTGGCTTTGTTGAACTTAAAACCCATGCCAAACTATCGCAGGTTGTGCGCAGGGAGCGTGGCAAACTGGTTTCCTATTGTCATATTGGCACGGGGAATTATCACCCAATTACTGCAAAAATTTATAGTGATCTTTCCTATTTTACTTCCAACCAGACTTTGGCGCGCGATGTGGCGCGGGTGTTTAATTTTATTACCGGCTATGCCTCGCCAACAGAGCTTGAGGCCCTTGCGGTATCGCCCCTAAATCTGCGTCAGCGCCTGATTGATGACATTGATGTTGAAGTAAAAAATGCCAACAATGGCAAACCTGCCGCCATCTGGATGAAAATGAATTCTCTGATTGATCCGCAAATCATTGATGCGTTTTATGATGCCAGCCAAAAAGGGGTGAGCATTGATCTGGTAGTGCGTGGAATTTGTGGATTGCGTCCCGGCATTCCCGGATTTTCTGACAATATCCGGGTAAAATCCGTTGTTGGGCGTTTTTTGGAACATTCACGCATTTATTGTTTTGCAAATGGCGAGGCTATGCCCTCACCAAAAGCAAAAGTTTATATTTCTTCGGCCGATCTCATGCAGAGAAATCTTGATGGCCGGGTGGAAACGCTGGTGCCAATTACCAACAAAACCGTTCATAAGCAGATACTTGAGCGCATAATGGTAGCAAACCTCAAAGACAATCAGCAGAGCTGGACATTGTTGCCTGATGGAAGTTCCCAGCGCTTAAAACCCGCCAAGGGGGAAGAAGAATTTAATGTGCATAATTATTTCATGACCAATCCTTCTCTTTCGGGGCGTGGGACGGCAATCTTAGATGCCGACGATGAGACTGGCCAATAATTATGACCGGTAATGGTCATGCAGATCAGAACAAAAATAACATTACGGGTGCAGCTCGAGTAGCGAATACCGCTTCCGTTGCTGTGCTTGATATTGGTTCAAATTCGGTTCGTCTGGTGGTTTATGAACATCTAGGGCGCACCTTAACGCCCCTGTTTAATGAAAAGACCAACTGCACCCTTGGTCGCGGGGTAGCAAAAGATAAAAAAATCGCCCCGCAAAATGCTGCAATGGCGCTCAAAGCCATTTCCCGCTTTGGGTTGGTGGTAAAACTGATGGAGGTGAAAACCGTTTATGTTATTGCCACCTCTGCGGTGCGTGAAGCCAGCAATGGCAAAAAATTTATGGCCGGGGTCGAATTGCTGATGCAAACAAAAGGGCGCATTCTTAGCGGGGCACAAGAGGCCCATTATGCGGCAAGGGGTGTTATTTTTGGCATGCCTGACTTTGCCGGATTGGTTGGTGACCTTGGCGGCGGATCGCTGGAATTATCCATGGTTGGTTCAAAAAAAGACTTTGGTGGAGAAACCCATGCTCTTGGAGTTATCCGGCTTGAGGATGATAGTGGATTTTCCCTTTCAAGGGCGATGAAAATTGCTAACAGGCTATTGGAAAAATCAACTGTTTTAAACAAAAGCCGACACGAAACCTTTTGCGCCATCGGGGGGACATGGCGGGCCTTTGCTCTATTGATGCAGGTCAGATCAAATTATCCCTTGCATATGGTGCAAAATTATCAGGTCAGCGC
>CAZMVQ010000064.1:0-3446 GCA_964569865.1 uncultured Devosia sp. | reverse complement strand
CTTGTCTATGGAGCTGTGGTGATGGCGGCGGTTCTTGAAAGAGGGGATTTCAAAAACATCGTGTTTTCTTCCCACGGGGTGCGCGAGGGATATTTGTTTGACCGGCTGGAGGCCAAAGAGGCAAAAAAAGACCCGCTGATCGTGGCCAGTGAAGAAATCTGTTATTTGCGCGCCCGTTCGGTAGTGCATGCGGGCGAACTGGTGAAATTCACCGAAAAATTCATGAAGGAAATGGGAGAGAAGGAAAATTCGTCCCAGCAGCGATTACGCCACGCGGCCTGCCTGTTATCCGATATTGGCTGGCGTGGGCATCGGGATTATCGCGGCGAGCAAAGCGTTGATCTGGTGGCTTACAGCGCGCTGATTGGCGTTGATCATCCGGGGCGTGCCTTTATGGCCGAAATTCTGGCCGTGCGCTATATGGGGTTGAATCACAAAAGCTCAAGCCAGCAATTATCCGAATTGATGGGAGAAAAAACCCAATATCGGGCCAGAACCATTGGCGCTCTTATTCGACTGGCCTATGTTCTGTCCGGAGCCATGCCGCAAATTCTGCCAAAGATCAAATTTGAAATTACTGCAAAAAAATTGATATTGGTTCTTCCCGGTGAATTTTCGTTTCTGGATAGTTTGCGCCTTCAAAGCAGGTTGGCGCAATTGGCGCAGCATCTGGAAATAGATCAGTCTGAGATAAAATTTTTATGATTTTAGGTTTGGATTCTTCAAGCCTCGGTTTCTTTGATTTCGATCTCAATAATGCCATCCGGTGAAGCGGCAAGACCCAGCTTTCCATGTTTTAGGGCCAAGGCCTTTTTGCCAAATAATTCATATCGCCAACCGCTCATGGCGGCAATATCGGCATTGTCGCTCAAAACAAGTTCGTCGATATCGCCTGAATTGGCAATGATGCGCGAGGCAACCCCTTCACGCTCGGCAACTGCCTTGACCAAAACCCGCAACAAATCTCCGATCGGGCCTTTGGGCGAGGGGCCCATGCGCCGTTTTGGCATAGGGGGCAATTCATTGTCGGGGATATTTTCGACCTTTTTTGTCAGCTCCATGATTTCTTGCGCGAGGCGTGAATTGCCAAAACCCTTCTGCACGGCGCGAAAACGATCAAAATCTTTTTGCGATTTTGGGCGCTGAATAGCTAATTCATAAAGAGCATCGTCTTTTAGCACCCGGCGGCGCGGACGATCGGTTTCCTGCGCTTTTTGCTCTCTTAGGGCCGCCAGTTCCTTGAGCATTGCCAGATCACGAGGGCGATTTACCTTGGATTTAAGTCGTTGCCAGGCGTCTTTTGGCTCCATTATATAGGTGGAGAGGCTTGTAAGAGGTTTTTGTTCGTCCTGCATCCACGAAACTCTGTTTAATTCCTCAAGTTTTTTTGAGAGCTCCAGATAAATGTCGCGCAAATGGGTGACATCGGCCAAAGCATAGGCCATTTGTTTTTCGGTTAAGGGACGGGCCGCCCAATCGGTAAAGCGTGAACTTTTGTCGACCTGGGCACCAACAATTGCCTGAACCAGTTTGTCATAGGATATTGAATCCCCATACCCACAAACACTGGCCGCTATCTGACTATCGAAAACGGGAAAAGGCACAGAACCGGTCATTTTAACGAAAATCTCGATATCCTGACGGGCGGCATGAAAGACTTTGACAATTTTTTCATTTGCAAGCAATTCAAGCAATGGGGAAAGGTCAATATCTTTGGCCATCGGGTCAATCAGCACAGCCTCGTCGCTGGTGGCAACCTGAACAAGGCACAATATGGGCCAATAGGTGGTTTCGCGATGAAATTCGGTATCGATGGTGATGAAATTAAATTTGCCTGCTCGCTGGCAAAAAACTTTGAGTTCTTCGGTGCCGCTAATCAGTTGCATAAAGTGGCCATTCCCTTTATCGAAGTTCCCTCGAACGAGGATTGAAATAAATCGAAGCGTTCTATTTTGAACAACCTGTCTAACAGCACCAAGAGAATTTAACCATGCACAAATATCGTTCCCATACCTGCGTTCAGCTAAACAAGGCCAATGTCGGCGAAAACGTCCGCTTAAGTGGCTGGGTGCACCGGGTGCGCGACCATGGGGGAGTGCTGTTTGTTGATCTGCGCGATCATTATGGCATTACCCAATGTGTGGCCGACCCTGATTCGCCAGCCTTCAAAGCGGTGGAAGAATTAAAAGCCGAAAGCGTTGTGCGCATCGACGGATTGGTTAAAGCAAGAGACGGAGCCGCGATCAACAAGGATTTGCCCACCGGCGAAATAGAAATTTTTATCAACGAGCTGGAAATTTTGGGGCCTGCAAAAGAATTGCCACTGCCGGTATTTGGCGATCAGGAATATCCTGAAGATATCCGCCTGACCAACAGATTTTTGGATCTTCGCCGTGAGCGAATTCATAATAATATCGTTATGCGCTCCAAAATCATCACCTATTTGCGCAATAAAATGGTCGAGGGTGGATTTGTTGAATATCAGACGCCAATTCTCACCGCCTCCAGCCCTGAGGGTGCGCGGGACTTTTTGGTGCCATCGCGTTTACATCCGGGCAAGTTTTATGCGCTGCCTCAGGCCCCCCAGCAGTTCAAACAATTGTTGATGATTGCCGGTTTTGATAAATATTTTCAGATTGCCCCATGTTTTCGCGATGAAGACGCCCGCGCTGATCGCTCACCGGGAGAATTTTATCAGCTTGATATCGAGATGAGTTTTGTCGAGCAAAAAGATGTTTTTGAAGCCATTGAGCCGGTTTTGCGCGGGGTATTTGAAGAATTTGGCAATGGTAAGCGGGTGAGCAAGGAATTTGTGCAAATTCCCTATGCAGAATCCATAAAGAAATATGGTTCTGACAAGCCGGATTTGCGCAATCCCATCGAGATGGAAAATGTCACCGAGCATTTTGCCGGTTCGGGGTTTAAGATTTTTGCCGGCCAGATCGCCAATGATCCAAAAGTTCAGGTATGGGCAATTCCTGCACCTACGGGCGGATCGCGGGCATTTTGCGATCGCATGAATTCCTGGGCGCAAAAAGAGGGACAGCCGGGTCTTGGTTATATTTTCCTGCGCGATGGGGAAGGGGCAGGGCCTATTGCCAAGAATATCGGGCCGGAACGCACATCTGCCATTCGTGAAAAATTGGGCCTTAAAGACGGTGATGCCATATTCTTCGTTTGTGGATTGCCAAACAAATTTGCCTCTTTTGCCGGTGCGGCGCGCACAAAAGTTGGAACCGATTTGAAGCTGATTGACGAGGATCAGTTTGCCCTATGCTGGATTGTTGATTTCCCGATGTTTGAGTGGGATGAGGAAAATGAAAAGGTTGATTTTTCTCACAATCCATTCTCCATGCCCCAAGGCGGTCTTGAGGCTTTGGAAAATGAAGACCCGCTGACCATCAATGCCTATCAATATGATATTGTTTGCAACGGATTTGAACTTA
>CAZMVQ010000063.1:11327-14148 GCA_964569865.1 uncultured Devosia sp. | reverse complement strand
TTTGCCTATCCCTCTTTGATGGCGGCGGATATTTTGCTTTATAAATCAACCCATGTTCCAGTGGGTGAAGACCAAAAACAACATCTGGAATTAACAAGAGACATTGCCCAAAAGTTCAACAATGATTTTGCCGCTTCCATCAAGGAAAATGCCTATAAGGCTGATTTTTTTCCCCTTTCAGAACCGGTAATAACCGGCCCGGCAACCAAGGTGCTTTCGTTGCGGGATGGCACTAAAAAAATGTCAAAATCTGAAGCCTCTTCAATGGCCACCATCTATATGCTTGATGATGCGGATGCTATCGCCAAAAAGATCAAAAAGGCCAAGTCGGACCCGGAACCATTGCCCAGTGAAACCGATGGATTAAAGGATCGGCCTGAAGCTGCCAATCTGGTGGGCATATATGCATCCCTTGCTGATCTTTCCCAGCAACAGGTGCTGGATCAGTTTGGCGGGCAAGGGTTTGGAGCCTTCAAGCCTGCCTTGGCAGAACTTGCCGTTGCAAGCCTTTCCCCAATTGCCTCTGAAATGCGCCGCTATCTGGCAGAACCTGATATTATTGAAGAAATTCTGAAGGATGGCGCCAACCGGGCCGGTGAAATTGCTAAAAATACCATGCATGAAGTGCGCAATATTGTCGGATTTGTCGGGTAATTTATCAGGTAAAACGACCAACTGGATTGCAAAATTTGCAATGTGCTTGCTGTTTTTTTAACAAAATGGCAGCATGTCGCTCGATTGAAAAAGCTTGGCGGTGGCGGTTATGAGCAAACACAACGAAGCCTGCAAAGGCGAATATAAACGAAAATTTCTGGTGGTTATTGATGAAACCGGGGAATGTGATCGCGCGGTTACCTTTGCCGCCTATCGGGTTTTACGCACTGGCGGAACGGTGGCATTGCTTTCGATAATTGGCAATGAGCAGTTTCAGCATTGGCTAGGGGTTGAAAATATATTGCGCGCTGAAGCCATAGAAAAGGCTGAGGAATTGCTGGAAGAACGAGCAAAGCACATTGCTGAAATCGGCGACATCAAGGTCGAAAAACACGTGCGTGAGGGAAGAAAAGCCGAAGAAATTGAAGCGCTTATCAGTGAAGATAAAAATATAGCCATTCTGGTTCTGGCTGCTGGAATCTCCTCGGACGGGCCCGGACCATTAGTGTCGGCTTTTGCCGGGCGCGGTGCCAACGCTCTGCCAATCCCGGTGACGATTATTCCCGGCGGTGTAAGTGATGAGCATATAATCGCCCTTTGTTAAAGCCTGTTTCACCTGTATGAAAATTTAAGGCCTGCCCCGAAATCAAATTGATAAAGCGCCCCCAATTACCTCTTCACTTTTTGGGTGTTTGGGCCTATATTGATCATATTGGAATGGTTCTAATCTTTGCGCTTGGTGAAATTGTCAATTCGCAATCAAGTAGAACAAATCAGCAAAATTACTCATCAGGAATAAAGCAAAAAATGTTTATTCAAACCGAAGCAACGCCAAATCCTTCAACCCTGAAATTTTTGCCCGGTCGTGAAGTGCTGGTTGGAGAACCGTGCGAGTTTCGCGATCCGGCAGAAGCTACCATTTCTCCTTTGGGGGAAGAATTGTTTCAGATCAATGGAGTTACCGGTGTGTTTTTGGGGTCGGATTTTATTTCGGTGACCAAGAATGATGCCGACTGGTCCCATATCAAACCCGCTATTTTAGGGGCGATTATGGAGCACTTTTTGTCCGGTAAACCAATTATAAATGAGGGCGCTGATCAAAACCTGCAAAATTCCGAAGAGGAATTTTTTGACGAAGCAGATGCTGAAATGGTTGAAATAATTAAAGAATTGCTGGAAACTCGTGTTCGCCCGGCGGTGGCTATGGATGGCGGAGATATTATTTTCCGTGGATTTAAGCAAGGTGTGGTTTTTCTGAAAATGCAGGGCGCCTGCGCCGGTTGCCCATCTTCTACCGCTACTCTAAAAAACGGCATCGAAAATCTTTTGCGCCATTTTGTTCCCGGTGTCGAAGAAGTGCGCCAGACGGTTTAGGCCCAAACGGCCTTTCCCAACAGGTGAAATAAGCGGATAAAACGGCGGGCAGATTTCATGAACAAAAATGCCGTTCTGGCCATCGACACTTCCGGAACCCACCTGCAATTATGCCTTAAAACCAATGGAGAGAACCATTGGTTTTCCGAGGCCATGCCTCGCGGCCATGCGGAGGTGATGTTTGCCAAAATTGCAGAGCTTTTACAGCAAAATTACATCAAATATGCAGATATATGCAAAATTGGCGTAACTGTTGGTCCCGGCTCGTTCACCGGTCTAAGAGTTGGCATCGCCGCCGCTCGTGGATTGGCGCTGGCCTTGAAAATTCCGGTGATTGGAATTCCCAATCTTTTTGCGCTTTCCATGAACCAAAGTTCAGGAAATCAAAATCCGTTTTACATAATTGTCGATGCAAGGCGCGATCAGTTTTATGTGCAGCAATTTGCTCGTTTTCAATCTCCCCTTGGGCAGCCGCTTTTGCTTGAGCATGATGAAGTTGAATTGCTGCGCTTGGACCCAAAGAACAAAATCTATTCTAATGCGAAAATTGACATAGAGCAGCTATGCGATTTTATCGTTGATGCTGACCCTAAAAACTTTCCGCCCCACCCGACATATGTTCGCCCCGCAGATGCCAAGCCGCAATCCAAAGGCAAGATTGCAATAATTTAATTGCAATAGTTTAGTTGTAGGTTTGAAATTGTTATTTTGCACTGTTTGGGATCAGGTATATAAAAATCCTTGAAATTGAAAAACAAATGAATTTTTGCAAATGAAATCATCTAAATGAAAT
>CAZMVQ010000063.1:0-11227 GCA_964569865.1 uncultured Devosia sp. | reverse complement strand
AAATGAAATCATCTAAATGAAATTATGGATTGCCCCCGCCGGTCTGCACATAAAACCTGCTGATAGTGATCATGTGTCAAAATTGGCAAAAATCCATCAGAACGGATTTTTCCACGGCTGGAAAGACAATGAATTTTCCTCATACCTGTCGCGCCCCGACCAGACACCCATATATGTTGCAAGCGATAAAAAAAACCGGGTTGCCGGATTTATGGTGCTGCGCCTGATAAAAGAAGAGGCAGAACTTCTAACCATTATAGTCGAGCGCAAATGGCAGGGAAAAGGCGTTGGGCAGGCTTTGTTAAGAGCCGGATTTGATGATTTGCTGGCCAGCCAAACCATTGCAATGTTTCTTGAGGTCGATAGCAATAACGAAGCGGCAATGGCTTTATATCGCCGATTTGGTTTCAAACAGATAAGCACCCGCCCCGGCTATTACCCGCTAAAAGATGGTAGCAAGGCAACAGCAATAGTGATGCGCACGGATATGGTATAGATTGAGATTTCTATCCGGGTCAAAGCCTAAAAATTTCTACTATGGATGAAAACCAATTCCACCCTGGAACAAAACCACACCCTGGAACAACACTAAATGAGTAAAAAAACCGATATTGAACAATCCCTTGAGGAACAGTGCGCGGCCCGTGGCCTGCGTATGACCGAACAAAGGCGCACGATCGCCCAGATTATTCAAAACGCCAAAAACCACCCGGATGTGGAAGAGCTTTATCGACTGGCTTCCGCTATTGATCCGCGCATTTCTCTTTCCACCGTTTATCGAACCCTGAACCTGTTTGAAGAATCAGGATTGGTCGAAAAGCACGATTTTAAGGATGGCAGGGCGCGATTTGAGCCAATACCGGATGAGCATCATGACCATTTGATTGATGTCAGAAGCGGCAAGGTAATTGAATTTCGCAATGAGGAAATTGAGGCAATTCAGGAGCTGATAGCCCGTCGCCTTGGTTACAGGCTGGTCGATCACCGGCTAGAGCTGTATGCTGTGCCCATTGATCCCTCTAAAAATTCTAAATCCTAATTGATGACAGGCTTCAAACAATGATCCGCAGAATTTTGTTTTTTATATTTATTATTGTGCCGTTTTTGATTGTGGCGGTGCCTGTGCAATGGCTGATAATTCTTTTAAAACTTCCGATCTGGAATATTATTCCACGTGCGTTTCATAAATTGGCGGCAATTTTTCTCGGGTTAAATGTGCGATTGATCGGCAAGCCAGAAACCGGCATGTCCACCCTTGTTGTGTCCAATCATATTTCATGGATTGATATTATCGCTATCGGTTCAGTGGCAAATGTGACTTTTGTTGCCAAGGACGAGTTGGCCAAATGGCCCTTTGTCGGGTTTTTTTCCCGCATGCAAAAAACCATTTATGTGGCCTCGTCGGCAAAAACCGCAGCCAGAACAGCCACCAATGAAATGGCCCGACGTATGGTTGGCGGCGGTGCCGTTTGTCTGTTTGCCGAGGGGCGCTCAGATACAGGAACCCACGTTATGCCTTTTCGCTCCGGCCTGATTGCCGCTGCCCAGACGGCTTTGATTGATGCGGGGGCAAAATATGTTTCCATTCAGCCGGTTACCATCGCCTATACCCATTTGCAGGGCTTGCCAATTACCCGCCCCGAGCGCTCTTTGATTGCATGGATAAAGGCAAAGTCCATTGCGGAAAATATCTGGGATATTCTTGTTTCGGGCACCCGTGATGTAACCATCGCCTTTGGTCAGCCCATGCCTTTGGCCGAAGGGTCCAACCGAAAGGCGATAACCAAACTGGCCGAAAATGAAGTGCGTCGAACGTTGGTTGCATTGAATCGGGGCGATAAACTGCTTCAGGATTCTTAAAAGCACCAAACCATAGAACAACTTGAATTTTTATGCCTGCGGGTCCATTAGGAGCCTGACTACAGGCACACAATTACCAAAATCAAAGATTTAAATAATGCCCCCTGCTCAAAAAAAACTGTTTATCAAAACTTTCGGCTGCCAGATGAATGTTTATGACAGCAATCGCATGGCCGATGCTTTGGCTCCCCATGGCTATGAGCAAACTCAGGATATGGTCGAAGCCGATCTGGTTTTGCTCAACACCTGCCATATTCGCGAAAAGGCTTCAGAGAAGGTTTTTTCGGAATTGGGACGGTTAAAGAAATTGCGAGAGCTGCGCTCAGAGCAGGGAAAAACCACCATGATCGGGGTCGCCGGTTGTGTTGCTCAGGCCGAGGGTGATGAAATTATTGAACGCGCCCCGGTGGTTGATCTGGTTTTTGGCCCGCAATCCTATCATCGGCTGCCGCAACTGGTTGCAAAGGCTGGCCATGAGCGGGTGATTGATACGGATTTCCCCGAGGAAGATAAATTTGATCATTTGCCAAAAGCTGACAAAAAAATTGTCGCCGCCAGAGGCTTGAGCGCTTTTTTAACGGTGCAGGAAGGCTGTGATAAATTTTGCGCCTTTTGTGTTGTCCCCTATACTAGGGGTTCAGAGGTTTCACGTTCAGTTGCGCAGATAATTTCAGAAGCAAATGATCTGGCTGCCGCCGGGGTGCGCGAAATCACCCTGTTGGGCCAAAATGTAAATGCCTATCACGGACAAAACTCCAAAGGTGACGAGATCGGCCTTGGCGCTTTATTGTTTGAATTGGCCAAAATTGATGGCCTTGATCGCCTGCGCTATACCACCTCTCATCCCAATGATATGAGCGATGAACTTTTAGTGGCCCATCGTGATTTGCCCCAATTGATGCCCTATCTGCACCTGCCTGTGCAATCCGGCTCGGATCGTATTTTGCAGGCCATGAATCGCAAACACACGGCAAAATCCTATTTGCAGATAATAGAAAAAATTCGTCAAAACCGCCCCGATATTGCAATTTCAGGAGATTTCATCGTTGGCTTTCCCGGTGAAAGCGATGAGGATTTCAACGACACTCTGGCTCTTGTCAAAGAGGTTGGCTATGCCAGCGCCTATTCGTTCAAATATTCGCCCCGCCCCGGCACTCCCGGTGCATCGCTTAAAGATCAAATAGAGCCGAAGGTGGCCAATGAACGTCTGCAAACCTTACAAGCCCTGATTAAACATCACCAGAATGAATTCAATCAAAATTGTCAGGGCAAAACCCTTTCGGTACTGTTAGAAAAACCCGGTCGCCAGCCGGGGCAGGTGGCCGGAAGATCACCATATTTACAGGCCGTGCATGTGGATGCTCCGGCTTCCATGATTGGCTCGATTGTGGAAATTGAAGTAAAAAGCGTTGGGCCAAATTCACTATATGGACAATTGATTACAATTTGACGCTGAACCCAGTTATAATGAGAAACCGAACCGCAAAATTTTAGGAAATAAAAGCGCTTGAGCAAACAAATTTCTGACCAGAAGCAAAATTCCTCCAATCAGTTGGAGATTGCCTTTGAGGACAATAAGCTTCTTTCTCAGCTTTATGGGGAATATGATCAAAATATCGCCCTGATAGAGCAACGCCTTCAGGTAAAAATCACCCCGCGTGGCAATCATCTAATGCTTGAAGGCCCGGTTGGAGATATTGATCAGGCCCGCAGGATTTTGCAATCTCTCTATGAACTGCTGGAAGAGGGTAAAAGCGTTGCCATTGGCGATGTTGATGGGCTTATTCGCATGATCCAGACCAGCGATGCCCAACTTTCCCTGCCCTCCATGGAGCGCGGCGGTCGGGTGAGAATGGCCCAGATTGCCACCAGAAAATCAACAATCGTTGCCCGCACTCCGGCTCAGGATGCCTATATGCGCGCCTTTGGACAAAATGATCTGACTTTTGGCATTGGTCCGGCCGGCACCGGAAAAACCTATCTGGCGGTGGCCTATGCCGCCTCATTGCTGGAACGCGGAGATATCAACCGGATCATTCTTTCGCGCCCGGCGGTGGAAGCGGGAGAGCGATTGGGCTTTTTGCCCGGTGATATGAAGGACAAGGTCGATCCCTATCTGCGCCCGCTTTATGATGCGCTTTATGACATGATGTTTCCTGAAAATGTGGAGCGCTCGTTAACCTCGGGCATAATAGAGGTTGCCCCGTTGGCGTTTATGCGCGGGCGCACCCTTGCAAATTCTCTGGTAATTCTTGATGAGGCGCAAAATACCACCTCCATGCAAATGAAAATGTTTTTGACCCGCATGGGCGAAAATTCCAAAATGATCGTAACTGGCGATCCATCCCAGATTGATCTGCCCCCCGGCCAGACCTCAGGTCTTAGCGAGGCTGTTTCGCTGCTTCGTGGAGTGGAAGGGGTCAATATTTCTTCTTTTACCTATGAGGATGTGGTGCGCCATCCTCTGGTTGCCCGTATTGTTAGGGCCTATGATAAATCCCATGCAAATCAACGCTAAAGATAAAAAACAGGCCGAAAGCGGGCTGGCGTTTGAGCTGGAAATTGACGTGATGGTCGCCGATCAGCGCTGGCTGGAAAAAATGGGCGAAGCGGATTTGAATAAATTGATTCGAAAAGCTGTTTTTAGCACCCTTGAGTTGGGAAACCCTAAAATTGGCGGGGCGGGAGAAATTTGCATTGCCTTGAGCAATGATGCCCATGTTCAGGAGTTGAACCAGCAATGGCGCCAAATTGATAAGCCGACAAATGTACTTTCATTTCCCCAGATTGAACCATTTGCCTCGCTTGAGGGTATGTTGGGCGATATTATACTTGGTCTGGAAACGGTTGAAAATGAAGCAAAAAATAACCAACTGGCATTTAGCGATCATCTGACTCACCTGGTTGTGCACGGATTTGTGCATATCTTGGGCTATGATCATCAAAATGACAAAGAAGCAGATCAGATGGAAAGTATGGAGATAAAAATCTTGAACAATCTCAAGATTGCTAATCCTTACGCCGACTAAATATTTATGATAACTTGCGTTGAGCAAATATTGCTTAAATGGCTTGATGAACGGATAAAAACGGAGAAAATTCCCGTCGGATTTGTGAGATATGCAAATTTTTCGGACTTAAAATATGAACGAAACTGACCCTTCTATCGTCGCGGCGTCCCGGCCGCATCGCCTTAAAGGCGACGAAACAGATTTTGGTGAAAAAAGCCCCAAAAAACCTTCAAATTCCTCACAAGTGAGTGTTTTGTTGAAGAACAAAGCCCCTTCGCAGCCTGCGGGTCTTTGGAGCAGAATAAAAAATGCCCTTTCCCAGCCGGATATTTCTTTGCGTGATTCCCTTCAATTGGCATTGCAGGGCGAAAATAGTAAAACCGGCTCGTTTTCCGGTTCCGAGCGCACAATGCTGGCCAATGTTCTAAAACTTTCAGCCGTTCGCGTTGAAGACGTGATGGTGCCAAGGGTTGATATTGAGGCAGCGGACGATGAGGACAGCCTTGGTGAACTGGTGGAAAAATTTCGCAGTTCCGGCCATTCCAGATTGCCCCTGTTTTCTGAAAACCTGGATAATATTGTCGGCATGATCCATATCAAGGATGCCTTGCAACATGTTTCCGCCCCCGTTGAAAAGCCTAACGGCTCGCCGATTAAATTGCTCAATCCGGTTCTGAAAAAAAAGCTCAAGGCTTTGGATTTTGCTCGCGAGGTTTTGTTTGTCCCCCCCTCGATGCCGGTTGGGGATCTGTTGCAATCCATGCAGGCCACAAGATTGCATATGGCAATTGTCGTAGATGAATATGGCGGCACCGATGGTCTGGTTTCCATTGAAGATCTTTTGGAGGCAGTGGTTGGCGATATCGAAGATGAGCATGATGATGAAGAGCTGGCGCTGGTGATCAAACAGGCAGACAATGTCTATATTGCCGAAGCAAGAGCTTCTTTGGAGGAATTGCAAAAGGTAATTGGCACCGATTTTGATCCGGTTGAATTTTCTCAGGAGGCAGACACGCTTGGTGGTCTGGTATTTGCGCTGATTGATAGGATTCCGGTTCGCGGCGAGGTCATAACCCAGTTAAAGGGTTTTGAGTTTGAAATTTTGCAGGCTGATCCACGCCGGGTAAAAAAGGTGCGCATATTGCGCCGTCCCCGCAAGCTCAATGTTCGAGCTAAATCTCGCCAAGATACTGATATTGAAGTAGAATCAGATAGTGAATCTATAATTGATTCTCGCTCGCAAAAATCCAGTTGATCTTCTAAAAATCCTTTTTTTGCAATATTGGCTTTAAATGTAGGTGAGATATAGGTGGCAAAATCGGTGTTGGCAAAAAATGAATAGGCAAATATTTTGAGCTGGATTTCTCGGACCTGTATCCTGTCTTTTGGCTGGCGGCGCTTGCTGATAATGCTGATTGCCGGTGCCATTGCGGCCCTTTCCATGCCGCCGTTTTTGTTTTTACCCCTGTTGTTTGTCACTTTTCCTCTGTGGATTTGGTGCCTTGACGGAGCTGAGCGCTCCGGTGGATTGGGGCTTGTTTTTGGTCCCTCGTTCTGGATTGGTTTTAGCTTTGGCCTTGGCTATTTTGCCGTCGCCCTGCATTGGGTCGGGTTTGCCTTTTTGGTCGATGGGGGCGTGTTTGTTTTTGCCATTCCGTTTGCCGTGCTGGGCCTTGCAGCGATTCTGGCAATTTTTTGGGGTCTGGCCAGTGCTGCGGCCCATTTCTTCTGGTCAAACTCATTTATGCGCATAATTTCTTTGAGCGTCTTTTTGGCTTTAGCGGAGTTTTTGCGCGGAACATTATTTACCGGTTTTCCCTTTGATGTTTTAGGGTATGCCCTTAGTGCCAACGTGACCATGATGCAGCTTGCTTCGGTCGTCGGGATTTATGGGCTGACCTTGCTGGCAGCTTTTTTGGGTTTTTTGCCCGCCCTTGTCTGGCCGGCGGATGAGAGGTCTTTAAGCAAAAGATTAGTCCCCCTGTTTACGATTTTTGTGCTGCTGGCCATACAATTGGGCTTTGGCCAATATCGCCTGAATGAAATTCAAATTTCCCAGCGAGATGATATGCGCCTGCGTCTGGTGCAACCCGGAATATTACAAAGCGAAAAATGGCAGCCTGAAAGTGCTCAAATTATACTTGAGCGCCTGCTTGCCATGTCCACTTCACGCACCGGACCAAATGATAACGGCCTGCTGGATGTTACCCATTTGATTTGGCCCGAAGCTGCCCTGCCGTTCTTTTTGTCCGATTTTCCCGAGGCTCTGGTGCGCATTGCCGATATGCTGCCTGATGGCACAACTTTGATTACCGGAGCGCCGCGCCGCCAGCTCGCTGCCAATTTGCAGGAGCTGGAATATAATTCAATTCTGGCCATCGGCTCCAATGGAGAAACCCTGTCTTCCTATGATAAAACCCATCTGGTGCCGTTTGGTGAATATCTGCCCATTGAATCGTTGCTAAATTCCATTGGTATCAAGCAGTTTGTCACCACCTTTAAGGGCTGGTCGGCGGGCGAAAGCCGCAATCTGATGCAAACACCCACCACCCCGCCATTTTTACCCCTTATTTGTTATGAGGCCATATTTTCCGGCGCTTTATTTTCTAATTCTCCTGACGGGGCTGCCCAAAGGGCGCAATTTATCCTAAATCTCACCAACGATGGCTGGTTTGATAATTCCATCGGTCCCGCCCAGAGTTTTCAACATGCCCGCCTGCGCGCGGTGGAGCAGGGATTGCCCATGGTCAGGGTGGCCAATACCGGCAAAAGTGCCATTATTGACCCATTGGGACGCCTAAGTTCTGTTCTTGAACCCGGAGAAATTGGAATTGTTGATGCAAATATGCCCAATCGTATCAAGCCAACGTTTTTTTCCAGATATCTGAACCTGCCATTTTTTGGCGCTTTGCTGCTTGGCTTTGGTTTTGTGGCGATTACGCGTTTGCGCTCCTCGCGTCCATAACTAATCAGTAGGATTTAGCTGCTAGGATTTCAATCATATAAACTTTTCTTTATGTCATCCTTGACCCATCGGTTATGGAGTGACAAAAGAAAGCACTGATCGGTAAATTTTTGGGTCTGGACCCCCATTTTTTTTGCGCACCTGTTTGATTTTGAAATTGGAGAAATATATTGGCCCGCTCTTCGTTTTTGTTCACCTCTGAATCTGTTTCCGAGGGGCATCCTGATAAGGTTTGTGATCGTATTTCTGATGAGATTGTTGATCTTGTTTATAAGGAGGCAAAAAAAACCGGCACTGACCCGATGGATGTTCGCATAGCGTGCGAAACTCTGGCCACCACCAACCGGGTGGTAATCGCTGGAGAGGTGCGGGTTCCATCAACGCTGATCAAAAAAGACAAAAACGGCAATGATGTAATCAATCCGTCCCGTTTTCGCTCGGCCGCCCGCCGGGCCATAAAAGACATTGGTTATGAGCAGGATGGTTTTCATTGGAAAAAGGCAAAAATTGATATTTTGTTGCATTTCCAATCGGCCCATATTGCTCAGGGTGTCGATAGTGCAGCTGATGCAAACGGTTCAGAAGGAGCGGGTGATCAGGGCATAATGTTTGGCTATGCCTGCAATGATACCAGCGAATATATGCCGGCAACCATCCACTGCGCCCATAAAATTCTTGAATTGTTGGCAGTCGCCAGAAAAGCGGGCGTTGGTGACGTGGGCAAACTTGGCCCGGATGCAAAAAGTCAAATTACCATTCGCTATGTTGATGACAAGCCCTATGAAGTGACCCAGATTGTGCTTTCCACCCAGCACATGGACGAAAGCTGGGATTCGGCCAAGGTGCGCCAGGTTGTTGAACCTTATATTCTAGAAGCCCTTGAAGGTTTTAAAATTGCTGATGATTGTGTCTGGTACATCAACCCCACCGGTAAATTTGTTATTGGCGGGCCTGATGGTGATGCCGGGGTCACGGGTCGCAAAATCATTGTTGATACCTATGGTGGTGCCGCTCCCCATGGTGGTGGAGCATTTTCGGGCAAAGATACCACCAAGGTTGATCGCTCGGCTGCCTATGCGGCCCGCTATCTGGCCAAAAACATCGTTGCCGCCAAATTCGCCGAACGTTGCACCATTCAACTCTCCTATGCCATTGGCATCGCCAAGCCGCTTTCGATATTTATTGATACCCACGGTACCGGAACGGTTGACGATGAAAAAATCGAAAAAGCCGTTGAGCAGGTGATGGACCTTTCCCCAACAGGAATTAGAAAAACCCTTGATCTTAATCGCCCCATATATGCCAAAACATCCGCTTATGGTCATTTTGGCCGCAAACCGGGCCGTGGCGGCACTTTCCCGTGGGAAAAGCTCGACCTGATCAAGGCTTTAAAGCAGGCAATTGCGCAATAGCTGATAGGCTCTGGTATTTTTGAAGTTGGCTTCTATGACTAAAGGCTCAAAACCGCCGCACGACAAATCGGAGCGCTCCAAAACCGAACACCGGGCATTCTTTGGCCGAATCTCGGGCAAGCGCCTGCATGGGGCGCAAATGCAATTGTTTGATTCGCTATTGCCCCGAATAAAAGTGGAATTGCCCGATGGGGGGCAATTTGAGATCGAAGAATTAGCTGGCCGGCCAAATCATAAAAAAATTATGGAAATCGGCTATGGCGGCGGTGAACATCTGACCCGTTTGGCTCAAGAAAACCCGGATGATGATTTTATCGGTTGTGAGGTCTTCACCGGCGGCATTGGCAAAATATTAAAAATAATTGATAGGGAAAATATCGCCAATATTTCCCTGTTTACTGAAGATGCCTATCTGCTGTTAAAAGCACTTCCCTGTGCTTCGATTGATAGCTGTTATCTGCTTTATCCGGACCCATGGCCAAAATTGCGTCATAATAAACGCCGGTTTATCTCTGCCATTACCCTTAAGGAATTGGCGCGGGTAATTATTCCGGGCGGCAAG
This sequence comes from uncultured Devosia sp., assembly GCA_964569865.1. Classification (GTDB taxonomy): domain Bacteria; phylum Pseudomonadota; class Alphaproteobacteria; order Rhizobiales; family Devosiaceae; genus DROE01. The sequence goes on along the minus strand of CAZMVQ010000063.1, from coordinate 1,417 downwards.
TTTTATTTCGCCACCGATATCGAGGATTATGCCAACTGGACCTTGGCCCACATGCAGCGCCAGCCCCTTTTTGAGTGGCAAACCTCCTCAAAACCCCAATTCTGGCATATTCCCTTTGCTGGCTGGCAGCCCACCAGATATGAGGCCAAGGCAAGGCGTGAGGGGCGTGAGAAAAGTTTTTATTTTAGTTTTAATAGGTCCTGACCCTAAGCCTCCCGTTATAATCTTAAAAACACCAAATAAAAACTAACCTTGATAAAAGCTGCGCGCTGATATATATCAAATCTAAATTCTCAAGATCAACTTGCGAGAGTGGGTGCCAACCGGCCCCGCTCTTTTTTATTGCCTAAATTTTTAGTGACTAAAAAACATCAGGAATCAAAAAAACTTGCCTCAGCAACGCTACATCAATGAAACCGGACAGGAACAACGCATCGCTTCGATCGTTGAGCCGGTAGCTGTGGAAATGGGATTTGATCTTGTTCGGGTAAAAATATTACCTGACAATGGCTGCACCCTGCAAATCATGGCTGAAGATGACAACGGTAAATTCACCATCGCCCAGTGCCAGGAATTCAGCAATGAAATTTCTGCCCTGCTGGATGCCGAAGAGCCAATTGATGGCGCCTATCATTTGGAAGTATCATCCCCCGGAGTTGATCGGCCTTTGGTGCGAGAGCGCGATTTTTTGCGTTGGCAGGGTCATGAGGCCCGGGTCGAGCTGTCGCAAATGCTCAACGGGCGCAAGCGCTTTCGTGGCCTTATCAAACAGGTGAAAGATGGCAAGGTTACCATAACCCTTCCCGATGTTGCCGACGGGGCGATTGCCGATATGGACCTGCCCATGACAGATATTTCCTTCGCCAAACTTATCCTTAGTGATCGCTTGCTGGAGGAAGCCCGCACCGAACAGGAAAAAAACCCTGTTTTGGATGATCCTGAAATAACCGAAATTGAACAAAACCAAAGTTAACCAAAGACTTAAAAGGAAATTAACAATGTCCGTTTCAGCCAATCGACTAGAGCTATTGCAAATTGCTGATGCCGTAGCCCGGGAAAAATCCATTGACCGGATGATAGTCATTGAAGCCATGCAGGATGCCATTTCCCGTGCTGCCCGGGCCCGTTATGGTGCTGAAACCGAGGTTAAGACTGAAATTGATCCCAAAACCGGCGAAATGAGCCTGTGGAGACTGCTGGAAATTGTCGAGAATGTGGAAGAATCCGCACGTCAGATTTCTCTAAGCGAAGCAAAAAAGCAGATTGCCGACGCCAAATTCGGCGATTATCTCTCTGAGCCTTTGCCCCCGATTGAATTTGACCGTATCGCTGCCCAGTCCGCTAAACAGGTTATCGTGCAAAAGGTGCGTGATGCCGAGCGTGATCGCATGTATGGGGAATATATTGATCGTATTGG
>CAZMVQ010000062.1:0-14263 GCA_964569865.1 uncultured Devosia sp. | reverse complement strand
GATTGGAGCGAAGGAAAAGAAAACTCTCCCATTGCGCATCACTCAGACTTGCGGGATTGGCGGGGCGTTCAATATGAGCTTCTCCAGCATGGGCAAATTCAATCTCTGGCCGCATTTCTTTGCAATAGGGACAATCAATTAAAAGCAATTTTTTATTCCTTGTGTTTTAGTGCGCCACAGAGGCGGCTGCAGCTTCGTCAATCAAATTCCCGGTTTGAAAACGCATCAGCGAAAACGGAGCGCTAATTTCATGGGGGGCGTTGTTGGCTATGGTAAAAGCCAGCAGGTTGCCTGCTCCCGGTGTGGCCTTAAACCCACCGGTTCCCCAGCCGGCATTGATGTAAAGGCCGGGAACCGGGGTCAATCCCAATATAGGAGAGCGGTCCGGTGTCACATCAACCGTGCCACCCCAGTTGCGCATCATGCGTAGCCGGGTAAATATCGGAAACATCTCGCAAATTGCCGCAACTGTGTGCTCAACGGAATGCAATGGTCCGCGTTGGGAATAGGAAAAATACTGCTCCGTTCCCGCCCCGATTACCAGTTCGCCCTTGTCCGACTGGGAAATATAGGCATGCACAGAATTCGAGAGGGTAACACAGGGAAAAATTGGTTCGATCGGCTCGGAAACCAGCGCTTGCAGCGAGAAACATTCAATCGGTGTGCGAATTCCTGCCATATCCAGCAACATGGACGAATTTCCCGCCGTCGACAGAGCAACTTTTTTTGCACCGATAGTGCCACGTGTGGTTTCAACGCCGGTTACACTGCCATCAGGTGCCCGATTGATACCGGTAACGGCGCAATTTTCAATTATGTGGACCCCGCGTGCAGATGCGGCCCGAGCAAAACCCCATGCAATTCCATCATGGCGAGCCACGCCACCTCTACGTTGCAGGCCAGCGCCCAACACCGGATATCGTGCACCACTGGAAATATTGAGCGGTGGGCAAAAAGCCTTGGCCTGCTGAGGGCTTAGCCATTCACCATCGATCCCGTTCAAATGGTTGGAATTAATTCTGCGTTTAAGGGCCTGAACATCATGCACCGTATGGGCCAGCGCCATCGCTCCACGCTGGGAAAACATCAGATTATAGTTGATTTCCTGGGCCAACCCCTCCCAAAGACCAAGCGCATGCTCATAAAGTTTAGCACTTTCATCGCGCAGATAGCTGGAGCGGATAATTGTGGTATTGCGCGCCGTATTACCGCCGCCCAGCCAACCCTTTTCGAGCACTGCAACATTGGTAATATTGTGCTCTTTGGCCAGATAATATGCCGCCGCCAGACCGTGACCACCCGCTCCGACAATAATCACATCATAATTGGCTTTGGGTTCAGGTTTTGCCCATTGCTTGGTCCAGCCTTTATTGGAGCCAAGAGCATTGGCAATCAGAGAGGGAAAGGAAAAATGGGACATTGGACATATTTTCTTTTACAGGCGCGAAAATGGAAGCGCATTGATAGCTGAATTCAGGAATACATAAATTCAGATTTTTTAAACCCCTGAATATACAAAAGGGCGGTCAAATCCGCGTGATGAATGGCAGCGTTCGCCTGTTCGCATAAAAGTTTTGAACCGTGGAACGCCACCCCCAATCCGGCCGCTTTGATCATTTCTATATCATTGGCGCCGTCTCCCACAGTTAGTATTTCAGACATCGCTAATCCATTTTTTTCGCAAAGATCATTCAAAATTCTCAATTTTGCAGAACGTCCAAGAATCGGTTCTTTCACAGTACCGGTTAACTTGCCCGCCTCAACCAGCAATTCGTTTGCCTGATGATCATGAAAACCGATGCTCTTGGCAATACGGCTGGTAAAGTAAGTAAATCCTCCAGATACCAGAACGCAATATGCACCGTTTTTGCGCATGGTCTGAACGAGTGTGCGGGCACCGCTTTTGGCTGAAATGCGCTCGTTGTAAACTTTTTCAAGCACAGAAATTTCCGCCCCTTTCAACAGAGCCACCCGTTTGCGCAGGGCTTTTGAAAAATTCATTGTGCCGTTTATAACCTTTGCGGTTATTTCATGAATTTCAGCACCTTGCCCGATCGCATCGCCGATCTCGTCGATGCACTCCTGATCAATTATTGTGGAATCCATATCACAAACAAGCAGCTTTTTTCGTCGTTGCGCAACGGGCATGCACACCACGTCAATGGGCAATCCCAACAGTGTTTGTTGAGCAATCGACACCAACACGGCGGCTGGTACAGAAGAATTAAAAAGCAAATCGCAGGCTTCACCCGGAGCTAACCAGTCATGATCACCGGTAATACCAAGGCTTTGCCAAACCCGTTCAACATGGGCATTTTCAAGCGGTGACGACATTGCATTTGTCACCAGAGTGATCACCTGGAAAATCGGGTTAGCTCCATCATTCCCCCTCATTTTTTGAGGCCGATAATATCTCGCCGCTGATAAGATCTCGCCCATGTCCCCTGTCCAAAATGTCCTCTGTCCAAACCGGGTTTGACCAGGCCCGTTTACCAGCCTGATCAATAACTGTGACGCGCAGCCATTTTGAACCAATCAACCGCTCGCGCGAAAGCGTTCCGGTTTTCATGTTTTCACCGTGCAGGGTTGCCATTGATGTGCCCTGCCCCTGCAAAATAATGGTAGCGGCCGCAGAGCAATCTACGGCAACGCTATCATCGCAAATTCGGATATCAAAAATCTGCGGGCCGGTGCTGCAGTAATACTCGCCAGCTATAAGCGCCGCGAGCAGTGCCTGCGGTTCGTTTTGTTGAGCCTTGACCATAACCCAGCCACCAAAATGGTCGGGGGTGTTGAAATGGGCATCATCAGTGGCGGTCAGATTGAGGCGAGAACCTTCGTTCAGCAGGTGTTCCAATGTGAGGAAACCTTCACCGCGATCATTGTCGACAACACAGCCGTGATTATAAATTTCCACCGCATGGGCGGCAGTAATAGTGCGGGCATCGGCCTCGCTCATACCCGACCAATGGGGGTGGGCAATTGAAACAAAAGCCCCCGCATCACGGGCGCGCAATGCGATACTTGCCGCAGTTTCAGAGCCTTTAACCGGACGGAAATTTGGAGCCTCCGGGGGAGTAAAACCGCTTGGCAGCCCCACCGCTACCAGATGCCAAAGATGGCCATTTTCCATGGTGCCGGTATGTAACTCGGCCCCAAGGATGGTGGTGAAATGTTCGTTGCGGCAATCTGAAGTATCAGTGATCGGATAGTCAAACAGCCCGACAAAATGATCTGTCATAGAGATGAAATCATAGCCCTCTGCCTGATAACGTCGGCATACCTCTTTTGGCTCCAAAACTCCGTCTGAACGAGTGGAGTGAGTGTGCAGGTTTCCACGATAGAATTTTCCATTTGTGGTGAAAAAGCTAGTTGGCATGGTGCTGGCTTTCGTTAATCCAATGTGTTGCGTTAATGGGTTTGGCGTTATCAGACATCATCAATCATAATCCAGAAAGGTTGGTGGTCTGATCCCTGCGCTTCACTATCGATCCACGCTTTTGTTACTTTGTTTTTCAGTCTGTTATCGACAAATGCAAAATCAATTCGATTGCCATTTTGCGGGTCCGACCCCGGAATAAATGTTACGCCTTTATCCGATGCGTTCCCCGTTAATGTCCAACAATCGAACAAGCCAAAATCGCTGCCGTCAGGTTGGATCAAGAGGTCGTATTCGGGATCATTGGCCCCATGATTAAAATCCCCCAGCAATACAAATTCTTCAGGCATTGGCAGGGCATAATTATCTTCGCGCCACAGCGGGTCCTCACTGCTGCCGGTCCAGGCATTTCCCTCTGCTGGCGCTTGCGCTATGGTATCGCGCATGCGTTGGATTTGGATCATCCGGTCTTTTTGAGACTTGGCCGAGAGGTGGGTGTTATATATCCGCAACGCCTTGCCCCCGCCTCTACAAATCACTGTTTCAAGCATACCAACGGCCATATTTCGCTGTTTGATTGTGGCAGATTTGGGCAGCGGAAATAGTCGGGTTGAAAGGATGGGGTTTTTTGACAAAACCATATTGCCGAACTGCCTTCGAGCATTTTTAATGGAACCATCGGGGCTTTTTTGGCTGACATCCACATCGAAATAAGGGCCATAAACCCAGTAAAAATCGGGCAGATAACTGGCCAGTATTTGTGGCTGGTCTACATTGCCGCTGCGATCCCAGTTTCGCTCAACCTCTTGCAGCGCAATTATATCGGCCCCTTCAACGGCACCGGCGATTCTTTGCAGGTCGTTGTGAGCATCTTTGCCAAGCCCAAACTGGATATTGTAAGTGACAGCTTTCATTAATTAACCTGCGCTTTTTCCCAAGCATTGATTATCGCGAGCCTTTTTTGCCCTCGTTTGATTTTTGAAAATCCACCAGCGCCTCGGCATGATGGCAAGCCACCATATGTTTATCTCCAACTGCCCTAAATTCAGGAAGTTGTGTGTTGCATTTCTCATCTGCATGCGGGCAACGAGCATGAAAAGCGCACCCTGTTGGCGGATTAAATGGGTTTGGTGGCTCACCCGTGATAGTGGCGCGCGAGGCCCTGGCCCGCGGATCGGGCACTGGCACCGCCGAAATCAGCGCACGCGTATAGGGGTGCATCGGGTTTTCCAGCAATGTTTCGCTGTCGGCAAGCTCGACGATGCGGCCCAGATACATCACCGCGATGCGATTTGATATGTGACGCACCACACTCAGATCATGGGTGATGAACAGATAGGTCAGGCCGAGTTTCTTTTGCAAATCTACCAGCAGGTTGACAACCTGAGCCTGCACCGACACGTCAAGTGCTGAAACGCTTTCGTCACAAACCACCAGTTTTGGGCTGTTGATCAGCGCGCGGGCAATCACCACGCGCTGTTGCTGGCCTCCTGATAATTGGTGCGGGTAGCGTTCCAGCAAATGCGGCGGCAGGCTAACCGCCTCAAACATTTCCAATACCTTGGCGTCGCGCTCATCTGCCTCACCAACGTTATGGATATCAAGCGGTTCACGTATCTGCGCACCAATGGTCAGGCGCGGATTAAGCGCACCCAGCGGATTTTGAAACACCAGTTGCATTTCGCTGCGCAGGCGGCGCCATTCATCTTTGTTGACCTCGGTGATTTCCTCCCCCAAAAACTTCACCGAGCCGGATGTGGGCGGCATCAGATTCAAAATCAGCCGACCGATGGTGGATTTGCCACATCCGCTTTCACCCACCAGCCCCAAAGTTTCACCCGCATAAAGATCAAACGACACACCATTGACCGCATGGGCGACCTTTCGTTTGCCAAAGAACGATGTGCGCGGTCCCACAAAATGGCGCACAACATCATTAACTTGCATCAGGATTTCGGGATCGTTGGTTTTTGCGCCGCTCATGAGGATACGCTCTTGGGGTGTTTGCAGGCCACTCGCCGAGTGTTGCTGATTTTTGTGAATTCCGGACGGGTGCCAGTGCAGGTGTCATCGCAATGGTTGCAACGTGGCTCAAACCGGCATCCTGCAACAAACTCCTGCGGTGGCGGCGCCGCACCCTCGATGGCATTGAGCCGTTCAACCTTGCGATCAACCCGCGGTAAAGAATTGAGCAGACCAAGCGTATAATGATGCAATGGCCCGTCAAATAATTCCATAACCGGAGCTTCTTCAACCACGCGCCCGGCATACATCACCGCCACATCGTCGGCGGCCTCGGCAATCACACCAAGATCATGGGTGATCAGAATCAAAGCCATATTCAGCTCTTTTTTAAGATCCGACAGTAATTCAAGGATCTGCGCCTGAATGGTCACATCCAGCGCAGTTGTAGGTTCGTCGGCAATCAACAATTTTGGCTGACAGGCGATGGCCATTGCGATCATTGCCCGCTGGCTCATGCCGCCGGAAAACTGATGTGGATATTCCAAAACCCGAGATTTGGCATTAGGTATGCCAACCATATCAAGCAGTTCAATGGTGCGCTTGGCCGCTGCGTCCCGCGACAGGCTCTGATGTAGAAACAGCGATTCCGATATCTGCCAGCCGATTGTGCGCACCGGATTAAGCGATACCATCGGGTCCTGAAACACCATTGCCACCTCACAACCGCGTAACTTTTCCATTTCAGAGTCACCAATTTTCAGCAAATCGCGGCCCTCAAACAGAACTTCACCGCCAATCACCCGTCCTCGCGCCGCCAATAGGCCCAATGCGGCCAGGCAGGTGACGCTTTTTCCGCTGCCACTTTCACCCACCAGCCCCAGAGTACGTCCGGCGCTGACTTTTAAATCAACACTGTCCACCACCTGAACCGTGCCGTCGGGCGTGTCGAAAACCACCGACAAATCGCGCACCTGAAACAGCGGCACGCTTTCCTTTGTGTCCGATCCGGCGCTACTATGTTTTTTCGCTTCACTCATTGCAGGGTTGGGTCCAGTCGGTCACGCAGCCAATCGCCGACAATGGCAATCGAGAGCGTAAGAAAAAATATTACCATGCCCGGTGCCACAGCGATCCAGGGTGCCAAAATTAGATAATCACGACCCACGCCAAGTATTTGACCAAGGCTGGTCATCGGAGGCTGCACCCCGAGGCCAAGAAAGCTAAGGGTGGATTCCAGCAAGATCACTCCCGGCAGGTTGATTGTTGCCTGAACAATCAGCGTGCCCATGATATTGGGTAAAACGTGACGACGATAAATACTGAAATTACCTAGCCCCAGCGAGCGCACTGCCAGCACATAATCCTGCTGGTTGGCAGAAAGAACCATCGAGCGCGACAGGCGCGCGTAGCGCTCCCAACCGTCAATCCCCACTACGATAATCAGTATGGTCAGGCTGTTGCCCACAAATGCCAATATCGCCAGCGCAAAGATGATGAAAGGCAGGGAAACCTGCACATCCACCAGCATCATAAGAACCTCTTCGACCCAGCCGCGAAAATGCGCAGCAACGATGCCAAGAAAGCTGCCCAAAACCGCGCCAATGACGGTGCCGATGATGCCTATCAGCACACTAAGCTGCAATCCCTTGATCAGTCGGCTTAAAACATCACGGCCCAGATCATCCGTGCCCAGAATATACTCCCAGGATCCGCCATCCATAAATACCGGCGGCTGCAACTGGTTGAACAGATCTTGCTGGGTATGTGGATAGGGCTGAAAGGCAAAACCGAACACCGCGACGAATAGAATGAATGCGATGTAGATCATCGCTGCGGTGACCAGCCATTCGCCGGTCAGACCCCAGCGTTTCATCAGCGAATCTTTCCGGACGGGAGCCATCTGATCGGGTGATACCGGGATTGTTTTACTATCTCTTTTGGGCGCGATCTTCATTTGGAATCCCCGGTAATGCTGATACGGGGGTCAAGATACCCATAAAGAATATCCACCAGCAGATTGGCAGTAATCACAGTTGAAGCGACCATAAGAATAAATAATTGCACCACCGCAAAATCACGCACGCCAACGGCCGTGATAAACAATCGTCCAGCGCCGGGCCATGAGAAAACCGTTTCAATTACCACCGACCCGCCGATCAACCAACCAAGTTGGAAACCGATCACCGTGACGGTGGGAATGGCAGCATTGGGCAGTGCGTGCCAGATAATCTGACGTCTTTTGGGTGCGCCTTTGGCCTGCGCAGTGCGCATATAGGATTGGCGCAGCACTTCAAGCATCGCCGAACGGGTAAAGCGCGCAATTGAACCTGACAGCGTTAAACCAAGTGCGGTCGCCGGCATAACCAGGTGCAGCCAGGTACTGGCGCCCGCAGTCGGCAACCAGCGCAGTTGCAATGAAAAAAGCAAAATCATCAGCAGCGCTAAAAAATAACTGGGCATGGAAAAAGAAGCTACCGCCGCCGTCATAATGCCCCGATCCCACCATGTGCCGCGTTTTAGGGCTGCAAATGCCCCCAGCGCCACACCGACAACAACGCTGACGCTAAATGTTGTGCCGCCAAGCAGCAATGTCTTGGGCAGCCGCTCTGTAACGATATCCCACGCCTGCCTGCCGTCAAAAAACGAAGTGCCAAAATCACCGCGAAAAATGTCACCGACATAAATCAAATATTGTTCGAACATCGATTTGTCGATGCCCCATTTTACCCGAAAAACATCCAGCGTGGCTTCCGGCGTGCCCAGCGAGAAGACGCTGTAAAGCGGATCACCTGAGGCGCGCAGTACAAAGAAAACTGCGGTCACCACTATCCACAGTGTGAACAGGCTGCGCAGAATTTTTATGAGAATGTATCGGGTCAATTTCCAGAACTTTCCTTAATGAGCCGAAAAATTTGGCAGTATTTGCAGTTGGGCCGGTGGCACTGCCATCGGCCCAACCAATTATCTTTTTAACGTCAGGCCGTTATCTGACGTTGTTAGCGCGGAAATCCATCCAAAAGAACGTGTAAGGCGTCCAGTCCAGATCTTTGCGCACACCGTAGGCTTCAACCGGGCGATACAATATGATTGAAGGAACTTCTTCTTCCCAATAATCCAGCAGTGAATTGTATGCTGCAGCGCGGGTCTCAAAGTCCGAGCCCTGCTCGATTGCGGTACCAAACGCCTGGACCGCATCTGGCACGACGCCCTTTTCAGGCCAATCGTTCAGACGGTGTCCGCCTTCACGGCCCCAGCTGAACCACAAGCCACCAGCGGGATCGGTCATCCACATGTTGTCAGAAGAAGCATAACCGTCGCCTTCCTGACCCATCTGGCCCCAGTTTTCGATAAACTCGACCCGAACATTCAGACCAACTTCTTTCCACATTTCAGTGGCGACTGCCATCGCCCGATCCATGTTGACATACCAGCCACTGACAACACGAAGGTGAATTTCTTCGCCGTTATAACCGGCATCAGCCATCAGGCGCTTTGCCTCTTCAGGATCAAATGGCAGTGCAGCACGGTTTTGATAATATTCACCATAACCCGGGAAATCATAGGTTCCAGCTTCTGTCAGGCCGTTCCAGATTTTGTCAGCCATCAATTCGCGGTCCAGCGACAGTGCCATCGCCTTGCGAATCCGACTGTCAGAGGCCACGTTGCCCTCTTTCCACTGACGGAAGGTGATCATATGGATGTTTTCAACTTTGACGGCACGGATTTCAGTGGCGTCATCATTGTCGATCGGCCCAGTCTGATTGGGTGGCAGCGATGTTACGATATCGTACTCACCGGTCAGCAACCCGGCAATCCGTGAAGAAGTCTCTGGCACTTCCAGGAAAGTGATCGACTTCAGCGGCGGTTTTTCGCCCCAATAGTCGTCGAAAGCCTCAAGCGTGATGGATTCGCCAGTTACCCGACCTGCCCATTTGTAGGGACCAGTACCGATAGGTTCACGTCCAAAGCCTTCCTTACCTACACTCTCGTAGTAAGCCTGCGGATAGATATTGCCCATCGCTGTCGCCATACGCGCCAGCAAGGCCGGGTCGGGGTTCTTGGTGGTGACCCGAACAATTTTGTCATCAATCGCCACAACACTGGCGATGGTTCCCGATGCCGCAAACGGCTCGGTGCCCTCGCCGTAGGTATTGTTGATCGAGAACGCCACGTCTTGGGTGGTCATCGTGGTGCCATCATGGAACTTCACACCTTCACGGATGGTAAAATCCCATTCGGTGGGCGTTACCTGCTCCCAGGATGCCGCCAGACCGGGCACAAGTTCTGCCCCGCTGCCGTCGGGATTGGACAGAAAGTCACGCCATACCAGTCTATCGTAGAGTGAATAAATGACGCGGGCACCAAAATTGTTGGTCGCTGTCGGACCGTGCGACGCCCAAGTTCCCGGCATCGCAATCTTTAGATTGGCGCGGCCGTCCTGTTCGGCAACCGCAGCGCCGGAGCCCAGCGACATCGCCAAAGCAGCAGCGGCAATCATCGCCGTGGCGGTCCTTAATACACCGCTTTTTATCGATTTACTCTTACCGGGTAAGAGTGTTGAAAATATTCGCATTACTTATCTCCCTGGTTTGTTAGTTTTGGTAATTATTATCTAAACGCGGACGCGCAATTTCCGGGCGGCCATGAAGGCCACGGAAGCGAAGGACGCTGAATTCTGTCCACGCGCACATCTAATACCCTCCCAAATATCATGTCTTGAGACGTTGCGAGCAACGGAGGAAGAAGTCCAATACCGTTTCCGAGGGTACTCATGCAAATTTTGCATCATCCAACCCGTTTTATCAGACAGATTATCAAATTACCGCCGTGCAATTCAAAAATACCGCCATTGCCCAGGTATGACAAAGTCTTGGCTCAGGCACGACAAAGTCTTGGCTCAGGCACGACAAAGTCTTGGCTCAGGCACGACAAAGTCTTGGCCAGCCACCGCAAAGCCTTGGGCCAGCCCCTAAATCCGGCGTGACAAATCTGCATTGGACGAACAATTTAATGGGGCTTGACCATAGCTGCCCGTTTTTCCTGCTCTTGTAAAACTTTCCAGAATTTGGAAACCCGAGGCTCATTATTATTCAAGCTGCGGAAAATCCTTATTTCAACAAGAATATCGTCAGCGCGCTCTGCCGCCCTCACAAGCTGGCCCGTTTCCAGCTCCTTGGCCACCAGCGTGCGGGGCAACCACGCCATGCCAAACCCTTCAATCGCCATAGCCTTCAGGGTGGTTCCCGTCGAAGAATCATAAACCGATTTAAAGTCTATATCGCCAAATTTAGTCTCCATATGGTATTTAATCGGCCACGGAGAATTTTCGGGAAATGTATGAAGGCATGAAACCGGCTCTGTCTGTTTGCCCGGCAACCACCAGCGCGGCTCGCCGTTTTTGTTGGTGCTGCACACCGGCACCAATGATTCGTTGCCTAACAATAACGAAGTAAACAGGGTTTCATCCTGTTTAAGCTCGATGCGTCGATCCAGATAACCAATAAAAAAATCGACATAATTATGCTCCAATGCGGAAAAGTGGCTAGAAAATCCCACATACTCGGTATTGACCACAAACTGATCGGCATCAATAAAAGGCTTAAGGCTTCTGAGCCAGACCGGCATAAATATCTGCGCAATCGTGCCCAGCGTTGAAAACCTGATTTTTTCTTTCTCTTGCATCATCTGCGTCTGGACATCTGCTTTTCCAGCCTCAATGATATCAACAATATCACGCGCAACCGGCAAAAACAGTCTGCCCGAAACGGTCAATTGTGAAGGGTGGCAAGTTCGATCAATCAGAGGGGCATTCAACCATGATTCAAGCGCTTGAATACGTCGGCTGAACGCTGGTTGCGAAACATTGCGCTGCAATGCCGCCAGACGAAAGTTTCCCAAGTCACTTAACGCAAGGAAGTCTTCGAGCCATTTGGTTTCCATTGCATTTTCCCTTGATCTTATTCAAAGCATAGACAGAATATGTCCGTGCGTCCACGCATGGAGTATCAGGATTGTCTCACAACGATTTGCCCATAGTTTAGGCAGGATATAAAGCCAACCGCTGCCTGTAGATTTTGTCATGTGTTTTTCGCGCGCAACGTGGTCATTTGGCGCTGCCGTACCAGCGATAGCGGCCTTTGGGAAAACATAAAGAGCTTTTTGATGTTTTGTCCCCAGCCTTTGCAAGGCTTTGGCTTCTTAGCAACAAGCCTATCCACCATTAAAAAAACCACCCCAAAAGGGGCGGCTTTTTTAATGGCAGAGAGGATGGGATTCGAACCCACGAGACGATTCCTCGCCTACACCCTTAGCAGGGGCGCGCCTTCAGCCACTCGGCCACCTCTCCAAGAACGTGAATACTGGTTTCGCTGAGATAAAAGCAAGTGCTTTTTTTCAAAACCCACATCAGAACAATCGGACAGGTGAAAAATTTCAGGGTTAGGATATTTCTTATAAAAAGGGTGCCAAGGCAAATTCAAACAAATTGCGCTACCTTCAAGACATAAGAATTATCTGATAAATGTATATAAACTATACGAAATTTCAGTAATTCGACAGCCAAAAACCTTAAATCATCTATAATTAACACATATGATTTTAAGTCAAAATTTCATAAATCAAGTTAAAACTTGGATATATTGAACGTATAATACTTGATTAAATTGATGAACCATCAGACGATAAAGTGGTGATTTTTCAATTCTACACAGGGAGACTATCAGGGGGTTAAATTGCGGCGGTTGCAAAAGATACAAATCCGGCTGAGCTGGCGCTCGCTTTGGCGTTGGTGCTTACGCATAGTTTTTTTCGCTCTGTTTACCAGCTCGGCTCTGGCAGACAGCAATTTTTTTGCGCCTAAAGTTGTGGGGACATGGTTCACAAAATCACAATCTCAAGTAACTATCGAGCCATGCGAACAGGGATATTGCGGCGTTCTTACAGATGTTGTTATTCCTCAATTCCTCGTTGATAAATACGGAGATAATGTAGCGGCCATGCAGGGCAACTATATCGACGCTCTCAATAAGGATCCGGCACTGCGGGGACGCCCGGTTCTGGGCCTGCAAATCCTGGTTCTCAATTCAGATACCGAACAAAACAGGCTTGAGGGAACAATTTATAATCCCGAAGACGGGGAAACCTATAACGGGTTCATGGAACTGATTGATGACAATAATATAAGATTGTCGGGCTGCATATTATTCAACCTGATATGTTTGGGAGAGGACTGGGTTCGGGTAACGCCAAGCACTGCTTCGCGCTAGACAAGTACCGTTTTGCGTTAAAAAAAGCTCGCATTTTTATGGCCCACTTCAAAACTCAATCGGTTTTTGCGAATCAATTAAAATCTATGTTTCCCATATAAATTGCCCAGCTATTCGCCAAGCGCTAGTCCGCGCTTGACTGCCGGGCGATCCAGAAGGCGTTCATACCAAATTTTAACGTTTGGAAACTTATTCAAATCAATTCGTTGCCGCTCGTAAGAATTCGCCCACCCAACGCATGCAATATCAGCGATTGAATATTCACCGGCCAGAAAGTCACGCTTTTCCAACCGCCGGTCTATAACTCCATACAGGCGTTTGGCTTCAGTATGATAGCGCTCAATTGCGTAGGGAACTTTTTCTTTGGCAAATTCCAAAAAATGATGAGCCTGCCCCAACATCGGACCAAATCCGCCCATTTGCCAAAACAACCATTCATCCACCTGCACCCGCTGACGCCAATCGGCGGGATAAAATCTATCAAACTTTTCGCCCAGGTATTTAAGAATTGCCGCGCTCTCAAATACGGATATTGGCCCCCCGCCCGGCCCTTCAGGATCAACAATTGCCGGAATGCGATTATTGGGTGAAATTTTCAGGAACTCAGGCGCAAATTGCTCGTCATTTAAGATATCAATAAAATGGGTATTATAGGGCAAATTCAGCTCTTCAAGCATTATGGAGACCTTGCGCCCGTTGGGAGTGGCCCAATAATAAAGCTCAATGGGATTGCGCTGAACAACAGGAGATAATGAAGAACTCATATTCAATGCTTGCCTGTTTTGAAAAAAATTCTAATAGTTAAAACAATTGTATCGGTATATTGCGATATTAAACAAGTGCCAAATTTTGGCGCATGCGAACATTTCCGACACCACTGGGAGAAGAATACTGGAAGTTTTATTTTTATTCGCTGCCGGATTGATTGCCGGAGCGATAAATTCGCTGGCTGGTGGCGGCTCGTTTATTGCTTTTCCGGCATTGTTGCTGGCGGGTGTTCCTCCGGTATTGGCTAACGCCACCAATACATTTGCCGCTTGGCCCGGATATGTTAGCGGGGCGATTGGTTATTGGTCCCAGATCAAGGACAATCGCCACAGGCTGCCCCCCTATATTGCAGCGGCAATAATTGGTGGTTTTTTGGGGGCAGAGCTGCTGCTTCGAGTGAATGATCAGCAATTCTCATCAGTTGTTCCGTGGCTAATGGGATTGGCTGTTTTCATGTTTGCCTTTGGTGGAAAATTAAGCAAATGGATGAGCAAGCATAGCGCATCCCATGGTTCACGGGCAAAAATTATCGCCGTGGCCTTGTGGTTCTTGCTGGCGATAATTTGCCTATATGGCGGGTTCTTTAACGCCGGACTGGGCATAATTCTGTTGGCATTTTTTGCTCTGGCGGGCATCACCAACATTCACGCCATGAACGGGGTAAAACTGTTACTTTCGGCTACCGTATCTTCGGTGGCCATAATTCGTTTCATGCTAGAGGGGTCAATCGCCTGGTATGAGGGCAGCTTTGTTTTTGTCGGGTCGATGGTGGGTGGATTTGTCTCGGCAAAACTGGCCCGCTTTATTCCAACCCCTATTTTGCGCAATAGCATAATTGTCTATGGGATTATTCTAACGCTGGTATTTTTCTGGCAGGCGTATGGGT
>CAZMVQ010000061.1:6492-14430 GCA_964569865.1 uncultured Devosia sp. | reverse complement strand
TTTTTCTTTTTATGGCTCTAAACTTTTCCGCTGGAACCAAAAGCATCGCGCAGACGGGTCATCTGATCGGCAATGTCATTATCATCCCTGATCGGAGCGCTCGGTACTTCGCCGCGATCTAAAATATCATACTGCACCACGCGCTCAAACAGCCGATCTCCATGGGCAATATAATCTAAAAACTGTTCTGGCAAATCAGACCAGCCCGGCCCACCTCTTTGGGAGGGGGTGGCGGAAAACTTTACCTTGGATTTTTCCGCTCGAGCACTCTGGGCCGACATTTCTTTTTCCTGCACTGCTCGTTGCAACAACAACCATGATGCCAGCTGCATCAATCTGGTAGTGAGGCGCATGGATTCGGTGGCATACAAAAACCCGGCCTCCCGGCTAAGTCCGCGCGCCTGATTTCTGCCCTCACCATCAAGATAGGATGCAACTTCTTCAATCAGTGCCATGCCCTGAGTATAGAGCCTGATAAAATCTCCCGAAGCCACCAGATGCGGCCCGATATGAGTTGCCTCATGACTTGCTTGAGATAGCGACTTTTTAGAATTTAATTTTTTATCGTCCAATTTTTCATCGTCCAAGATAACAGACCCACAAATTATTTTTTAACGCTAAACGCTGATCGATATTAAACCGAAAAACGTTAAAAAGACACGCGCATTGAACAAAAAACCAAATTCATGGTCAACGGCGAAATTAAACGCCAATTGTTATGTGGTTTATGATCAGATTTTATATCTAGAACATGATTATGGAGCACAATGGGGCCAAAACCTGAAAATAATTGCTTTTAGCAAAAAAAAAGAGCTGTAAGAACAGCTCTCGAAGTTAACAGGGAGGCATAAACAGTGGGAAAGAACCACTCTTTAAAGTTCAAAGTTTCAAACCCGAAGGTTTAATGAAAGAACAATTAATTCTTAGCTCTAATACGTTAATTAAAAGTAAATGGGGAATACTTTTTTAACCCTGTGTGTTTGTGCTTCTTCAACCAAACAATTTTTTTTGTCAGGTTTTATTAAGCAATTGTTGAGCCTAAATCGTCTTCAACTCCTGCTGACTTTTTTGTTATAAGGTGTTGATTTTCTTTTTCTGATCGAACCCACTAGGTTCAAAAAATCTTCTCACGGGAGCGGATAATCTTTAAACGAATAAGGAAATCAAAATGAACAAAAAAGCAACTTCAGTACTAGTAGCTGGCGCAGTTATCGCAGCAATGGGTTCTCTTGCTATTTCTTCACCTGCATTGGCGTCTTCCGACACCGAAAAATGCTACGGCATTGCCCTTGCTGGCGAAAACGATTGTAAAGCTGGTGCTGGCACCTCTTGTCAGGGCACATCAGTTGTGGATTTCCAGGGTAATGCCTGGTCAGCTGTTCCAGCTGGCACATGCGAAAAATTCGGCATGGTTGATATGGACGAGTTCATGCTTCCTGATGGCCGCATGGGATCGCTGATGGAACTGGATCGTGATCTGCCTGTAGCTGGTTAATCATGATTTGGCTGAATTGTTTTTGTAAATCATAAAACACAGACCGAAAAACAAGGGAATGGGCGTAAAATGAACATGAATTTTGATCATGGCAGTGCGCCACAAAAGCGTATTGCTCCGCCCGTTCCCAAAAGATCAGGTGTTGGCTTAAAGCCAACCCATTACGAAGATATTCTCAGCAAAAAACCAGACATTGCATGGTTTGAAGTCCATCCGGAAAACTATATGGGCGATGGCGGCCCCCCCCATAAATATCTGGAAGCAATACGCAATAATTACCCCCTTTCCCTGCATGGCGTTGGCCTTTCAATAGGTGGCGCCGGCAGACTGAATAAAAATCATTTAATGCGCCTCAAAGAACTTGAGCGCCGCTATCAGCCGGGCCTGTTTTCTGAGCATCTGGCATGGTCGAGCCACGATGAAATCTATCTAAACGACCTTTTGCCCCTGCCCCTGACCAGCGAAACCTTAAATATCGTTTGTGACCATGTGGATGAAGTGCACGAATTTGTCGGACGGCAAATGCTGTTGGAAAATCCCTCCACCTATATCCGCTTTGACCATAATGATATGGACGAGGTAACTTTTTTAACTGAAGTCAGCAACCGCACCGGCTGTGGGCTTCTTCTAGACGTGAACAATGTTTTTGTTTCCGCAACCAATCACGATTTTAACCCCGAGGATTATCTCAAAGCTTTTCCGCTGGAAAAAATCGGGGAAATCCATCTGGCCGGTCACGCCACCGAACAAGACGATACCGGAAAACCATTGCTCATTGATGCCCATGACCGCAAGATTGCCGACCCGGTGTGGAAACTTTATGAGCAAACAATAGCTCGCACTAATGGCATTCCAACCCTGATTGAATGGGATACCAACATCCCTGAATGGGCTGTTTTATTTTCAGAAGCCAAGTTCGCCCAGGAAATCATGGATCGGGCTACATCTACAAAAAGCGATAAAAAACATGCCATCGCATCATAAAATTCAAAGCCGCTTTGCTGACGGATTATTAAATCCTGACATGCCAACCCCCAAAAACCTTTTGGGACTTGGCGACGAAGAACCGAAAAAGCGCTATAATGTTTATCGTAACAATGTAACCATCTCTCTCATAGAATCCATGAAGGCGACATTTCCGGTTGTTTTGCGCCTGCTCGGCCCGCAAATTTTTGACCCCATGGCCACTCAATTCATCCGTGAGTTTCCGCCAACTTCTCCAGTTTTAATGACCTATGGCGACCAGTTCCCCAAATTCATCGCTGGTTTTGCTCCAGTGAAGCAAATTCCCTATCTGGCAGACGTGGCCAGTTGTGAATTATTGTATCTGCAAACCTATCATGGAAGGGATGCTGACCCGGTAGCCATAGATAATTTGAGCACCCACGCTCCTGAAACCATGGCTTCTCTGACATTTTCCTGCCACCCCAGCGCGCATTTTTTCTTTTCGAAATGGCCGGTTGGCTCCATCTGGTTTACCAACAAATTTGATGATGAAGTAAAACCACTAGATGCTGAGCGCGGTGGCGAAAGCATATTATTCATTCGCCCGCAGATGGAAGTGATTGCCCACATAATTGCTGCGGACCTGCATAAGTTTTTATCTCTTATTGCATCCGGAGCGCCCCTTGGCGCGGCAGCCGAGAAGATTCTAGCCCAATTTCCAGAATTTGACCTGCAAAACGCCCTTGGGGCCATGTTCCATTTCGGG
Source organism: uncultured Devosia sp. (assembly GCA_964569865.1). Classification (GTDB taxonomy): domain Bacteria; phylum Pseudomonadota; class Alphaproteobacteria; order Rhizobiales; family Devosiaceae; genus DROE01. The sequence continues at coordinate 11,224 of CAZMVQ010000061.1, read as the reverse complement.
CTGATCACAAAAATTCACAGGCCGACTTAATTGACCAAAAAATCGCCAGTCAACGTGAAACACCACACTAGTAAAAATATAAAAATTTAGGACGAGTTTTATGAACGCAATAGTTAAACTGACCAACAAAACCAACGCCATTTTCAAAGCCATACCTGTTTCAATTGTATTGCTTTTAGTGCGCTTGGCAATTTTCTACTCAACGGCCTTTTATGCGTCCGGAAAGCTGAAATGGGATGGATGGTTTGAACTGAGCCGTTCTGCAAAATTCCTGTTTGGCTCGGAATTCAAACTCAATATTTTTGGCGCCGTCTACGATATGCCATTCCCCAATACTTCAGCCTTTTTAGCCGGAATTGGCGAAATTGTCTTACCCCTTGCAATTCTGGTTGGATTTGCCAGCCGATTTAGCGCCTTGGGGCTGATTATAATGACCATCGTCATTCAACTGATATTTCCTGATGCCTGGAAGCTGCACTTTGGCTGGTCGGTTTATTTCATGGTTATTCTTGTTATGGGGCCGGGCAAAATTTCTGTTGATCATTTGCTTGTCGGGTTTTTCAAAAAATAAAACCGACACACAACACGCATTTACAGTTTAAAAGCTCCTTCGGCCGCACTCAGTGTGGCCGATTTTTTTATTATCTCGCTCTCTAATCTTTCAATTTCACTTTTCAAAACCTCAATGGTTTTTCCCAACTCATCCAACGATAAATCATCCAGCACCATTCCAACCTGATAGTTTTTATCGTTGCTCATTTTTTATACCACTTCCCTATTTTGTTGAACCGATGCATCTTTTTTTATCATTTTTTCAAGTCTGACAATCCCCATTGCGCAATCGTTGTAAGCGCTCTATATAGAGGGTGTTCCCCTAAAGCATTTTGCAAATGGCGAAGTGAGACGGCAAAAACCGGCTCACGCGCAAAAACCTGCTCACGCGCAAAAACCTGCTCATGCGATAGCGGAAATAATTTGTCGCCCGATTAAACAATTGCTATTCCACACGAGGATCTTCTCCATGGCCAATTCTCTTTTAATGCCCAAAGCCACCGCTGTCTGGCTCATTGACAATACCGGTTTGACGTTTGAGCAAATTGGTGCCTTTTGCACTTTACATATTTTAGAAGTTCAAGGCATTGCCGATGGAGATGTTGCCACTGGCGTTAAGGGAGTTAACCCCATATTGAACGCTCAACTGGAGCGCGAAGAAATTTCCAAGGCTGAGGCGGATGAAAACTATCGCATGAAGCTTTCAGAGCCAAAAGTTCATATTGCCGAAACCAAAAAACGCGGCCCGAACTATACGCCAATTTCTCTTCGCACCGAAAGGCCAAACGCTATTAAATGGCTGGTAAGAAACCATCCCGAATTAAAAGATGCCCAGATCGTGCGTCTGGTTGGCACAACAAAAACCACCATTAGCGCTGTGCGTGAAGGCACCCATTGGAACAATGCCGGTCTGGTAATGATGGATCCGGTCACCCTTGGCCTTTGCACCCAGATAGCTTTGGATAAGGAAGTGCTCAAAGCCTATAAGGGCAAAACCAACCCTGACGACGAAGAAAAGGGCAAAACCAAACTTATGTCCCCACAAGAAGCATTGGGAAGCGCGGTCAAAGAAAGCGAAATATCTTCGCACATCCCCGACCCGTTTGCCCCATCATCCTCCAATGCTCTGGACTCAGGGAACCCTTCTCCGTTTAGTGAAAATTCTGAGCCGGGTGCCGCAAAAGATGATGCCAAAATCGATGCTGATGCGGTTTTTGCAAATCTGAATTCGCCAAAAGAATCAGAATAGAGCGACTAAAACGCTTTTAGAACAAGCATACCCTCGGGCTTAACCCGAGGGTGGGTTATCCGGTTTTTCCAGCCCGCCGGCGCGAGGTACAACAAAGCCCGCCGGCGCGAGGTACAACAAAAGCCCACCCACACTAAGGCACAAGCCCACCGCCACGAGGTGCGTTAAAAGCTCTTCAACGGCGGATTAGTCTTGAGCAAAAATTAATGTCGGGTTTCGTTTTGCAATCGGGTAATTTCGTCTTTAACTTCAAGCTTTTTACGCTTTAGTTCTTGAATTTTTAAGGCATCCTGACTTGGGTGCCCCAATTCAATGGTAATCTGTTGCTCCAGCATTTCATGCCGACGCTCCAGAGCGGAAATGTGAGAAACATTAGTCATACACTACTCCCTTTATTTTATGTATTGGACACGAATCAGTGTTGCAAAAAACTAGCAGTTTGTCGAGATGTGCAACTACCAACATGGGTAAAAATAGCTTATACTGACCCTGATTTCTTAGACTTATACACAAGCTGGAATGACAAAAATGCTTACTTTGAGCGAAGCGCAAATTGCACGTTTTGGATTGGAACTGGCAACAATTCGCCAGCATCATTCAGACCTTGATGCTGCAATTCAAGCTCTTAAATCCTCTAAGCAAGACGATCCAATGGCAATATCACGCCTAAAAAAACACAAACTATTGGCTAAAGACAGAATAGTTGAACTGGAGAAACTACTCATTCCCGATATTCTGGCTTAAACAAAATTGCCTTTAATTGTAGCGAACTTCTTATGCCCCCCTTTGCTTGTATCAAAGACCTTATTGCGATAAATCGCTCCTCATTAGAGTTTTTTAAAAACACAAAACCGGCGAAAATTTAAAATGCTTCAAACACCTCCAGTTGCAATTGTTATGGGGTCTCAGTCAGATTGGCCCACAATGCGCCGCGCCGCCGAAACTCTTGATGTGCTAAAAATCGAATATGAAACGCGCATAGTTTCCGCCCACAGAACCCCCGAACGCATGTATGGCTTTGCACGTGATGCCCGCGAGCAGGGATTTAAAACCATAATTGCCGGAGCTGGCGGTGCCGCCCATCTTCCCGGAATGATCGCGGCTCTAACCACCCTGCCGGTGTTTGGCGTCCCAATCCAGTCAAAGGCCCTAAATGGTCGCGATAGTTTGCTTTCCATTGTTCAGATGCCGGCAGGAATTCCCGTTGGCACCCTGGCAATAGGTGAAGCTGGAGCGGTTAATGCAGCCCTTTTATCAGCCGCCGTCATTTCTCTCATTGATCCCGAAGTAGAGGCCGAATTAACAGAATTTCGCCGTCAGCAAACCCTTGCAGTTGCGGAGTTCCCCTCAGATGAATTCTAAAACTCCCCCATCACGGGAGCCGCTATTGCCCTCAAGCACCATTGGCATTCTTGGCGGTGGTCAGTTGGGGCGCATGCTGGCTGTTGCTGCTTCAAAACTGGGACTGAACACCCATATATTTTGCCCCGACCGGGAAAGTCCGGCTTTTGACGTGGCAAAGTTTCATACAATTGCCCCCTATGAAGATCAGGACGCCTTAAAGGAATTTGCCGCCTCGGTTGATCTGGTTACCTATGAATTTGAGAATGTACCTGCAAAAACCGCTCACCTGATTGAAGAACATGTTTTGCTGGCCCCCGGAGTAAAAGCCCTAAAAATCTCTCAGGACCGCTTGTTGGAAAAAAAGTTTTTGCAGGAATTGAATATTGCAATCAGCCCTTTTGAGCCGGTCAGCTCGCCTGAGCAATTACTAGAGGCAATAAAAATCATTGGCACCCCATCAGTCTTAAAAACCACTCGATTTGGCTATGATGGCAAAGGTCAGCGCATCATTAAAACGGCAAAAAATGCCCATAGCGCTTACAAAGAATTTGCCGGTAAACAGCTGGTGCTGGAAGCATTTGTGGAATTTGATAGCGAAATTTCAGTAGTGATTGCCCGCAATGCCTCAGGGCAGATAAAAGCCTTTGAACCATCCACCAATGTCCATAAAAATCATATTCTTCATACCTCTACCGTTCCCGCAAATATTGAAAAATCCACTGCAAACGAGGCCATTGTTATCGCTACAAGAATTGCAAAGGCCTTGCAATATCAAGGCATTATGGCTGTAGAGTTTTTTGTTTGCAAAGCAGATAAAAATGCAAACAACACGCAGGAACTTTTAGTCAATGAAATTGCTCCAAGGGTGCACAATTCGGGACACTGGACACAAAATGTCTGTCCCACAGATCAGTTTGAGCAACATATCAGAGCAATTTGCAACTGGCCTTTAGGCCAGACCGAGCGCATGGCAAATGTGGTTATGCGCAATCTTATTGGGGGCGAAATCAACCTGATACCCCATGGACTATCGCCCAACGACCATCCCCATATCTATGGAAAAAGCCAAAGCCGACCGGGGCGCAAAATGGGCCACGTCAACGCAATAACCCCCCTCTAACTCACCTGCCTCGATAGCCATGAAAAACTTGGGCTTTTTGCTAATCTTCCAGCACAATTGCTGGACACAGGCCAATTGGTCTGCTATGTCCGCGCCAACGAAGGTCGAAGGTTCGGCCGAGCGTTGGTTGTTCTGTTGCCTGAAATCCAGATATTTCAGACTTTAGAGTTTTTAACAACAAGCGCTTTAACACTGTTAATTTTGAAAGGCGGAGTTCCGCGTGCAAGTAGTCGTTCGTGATAATAATGTTGATCAGGCGTTAAAAGCGCTGAAAAAGAAATTGCAGCGTGAAGGCGTTTTCCGCGAAATGAAGCTGCGCAACTATTACGAGAAACCCTCGGAAAAGCGTGCGCGCCAAAAAGCAGAAGCCGTTCGCCGTTCGCGCAAACTGGCCCGCAAAAAAGCCCAGCGCGAAGGCCTTATTCCCATGTCTCCAAAGCGATAAGTCGCCCCGGCGATAAGTCGCC
>CAZMVQ010000061.1:0-6392 GCA_964569865.1 uncultured Devosia sp. | reverse complement strand
GCGATAAGTCGCCCCGGCGATAAGTCGCCTGAAGCGAATGGGCTACAAATACTCGGCCAGCAAATATAAAAAATTCTAAAAGCCGCCTCTGATCTCAGAGCGGCTTTTATTGCTTTTGGGCTATTATTTCCCGATAGAACAGGGTGGCCTGCTCCCAGATACCATCATCCCAAAGCGAGCCATGATCTCCCCCCTCAACAATCCACAATTTGCGTCCATCATTGGCCAAGGCAAACAGGTCACGACCATTTTGAACAGATATTGTTGTATCAAGGGTGCCGTGGGCAACAAATATTGGCTCCTCAACATCACCAATCCATTCGCGGGATAAAAAACTATCCTTCATCAGCAAACGCATGGGCAAAAACGGGTAACGCTGTGCCGCCACATCAATTGCCGCCGTAAAGGGACTTTCAAGCACCACAGCCATTGCCTCGCGTTTTGAAGCCACATAGAGAGCCGGACCAGAGCCGAGCGAGCGTCCCCAGATTACGATGCTTTCGCCCCGATTTTCTAGCCAGTCAAAAACTGCCAGCGAATCGTTGAGAATGTTTTCTTCGCTTATCTCGCCAGAAACTTCTCCCAGTGACATGGGGAAGCCGCGATAGTCAAAAGCCAGAACTCCAAAGCCTTCCTCTGCCATTTTTTGATAGCGAAACGCATCCTCGCTAAAACTCCCAGCATTGCCTTTGAAAAATATAATTACCGGCATCTCTGGTTGTGGCGCAATATACCAGCCACCCACCTGCCTGCCGGTAGCAACATCAATATTGATAATTTCAGCGCCCACCAACTCGGTATCGCTTAGGGCAACCACGTCTCCGGTCGGGAAATATTGCAGATCGCGCTGATTAAAATACAGATACGCCATTATTCCAAGATAGGCGGTCGCAACAATGCCAATGACCCAAAATATAATCTTGCGCATAATTTCCCTATCCCTAACTACCTAATCCCCATTAAGGGATTGATGTTGGTTTAATTTAGACGGCGCTATTTTGATCAATCCACTCAGGAGCTGACGCCAGAGTCAGGATCAGGATCTAAGACCTTTTCCATGGCCAAAGCACGCTCTAAAGCTTGATCAAAAACCTCTTCTCTTTGAGCACCCGAAAATGCAAAGCTGTTATTGAATATAAAATATGGCACTCCGGTGATGCCCGCCGTTGGTGCCCATCTGGCATTTTTTTCAATCGCTTCCACCAACTGATCATTGGCTAAAATTGAAACTACCTCATCTTTTTCAAAACCATGTTTTAAGGCAATTTCGCTCAGCACTTCATCATCATTGATATTTAATCCATCCATGTAACATGCGTGAGAAAACGCCAAAGCCAGCTCATGCTGGGTGCCTTTTTCAGCCGCCGCCATGATAAAAACCAACGCCCGCTGCGAAGGGTTGCGCCGTTTTTGTTTACCCATATCAAGATCAAACCCGCTGATCTTAGCTTCACTTTGCAATTGCTCAAACATTTGATCGGGCGCGCGCCCATATTTGCGCTTGAGCATCTCCACCACGTCCTCCCCCTCCTTAGGGGTTTTTGCATCCAGCAAAAATGGGTGATGAATTATATCAACTTCCAACGGAGTTTTGGCCGCCGCTTTTGCCTTGGTGATGGCATTATTCAAACGGGTAAGCCCCACCAGACACCAGGGACAAACCGGATCGGAAAAAATATCAATGTGAGCCTGATTGGCCAAAACAAATCATCCCTTGTGACGTTTTTAGAACAGCAAAACCCACTGCCCTGTTCAAAAAAGCGCAACATTGAAATCCACCAATCGGTGCAAATCTTTCAAATAATCAATGATTAAGCGCTTTAACGATATCCTCGGTCATTTTTTTAGCATCGGCAAACAACATCATTGTATTGTCCCGAAAAAACAATTCGTTTTGCACTCCCGCATAACCCGCAGACATGCCCCGCTTGATAAACAATACGGTGGCTGCATTTTCCACATCCAGAATCGGCATGCCATAAATTGGCGAGGTTTTGTCGGTTTTGGCCGAAGGATTGGTCACATCATTGGCCCCGATGACAAAAGCCACATCGGCTTGAGCAAATTCTGAATTTATATCTTCAAGCTCAAACACTTCATCATAGGGCACATTGGCCTCGGCCAGCAGCACATTCATATGCCCCGGCATCCGCCCGGCCACCGGATGAATGGCATATTTTACCTCCACCCCTTCGGCTTTTAATATGTCCGCCATTTCGCGCAAAATATGCTGAGCCTGAGCTACAGCCATGCCATATCCGGGAACAATAATAACCTTGCCGGCATTTTTCATCAAAAAGGCCGCATCGTCCGCCGCCCCCTGTTTTACCGGTCTGGTTTCTTCTTCACCAGTACCAACAACGGCGCTATCGCCACCAAATCCGCCCAAAATTACCGAGATAAATGAGCGGTTCATCGCCTTGCACATAATATAGGAAAGAATGGCACCTGATGAACCAACCAGCGCCCCGGTAATGATCAAAGCACTATTGCCAAGGGTAAAGCCAATTCCCGCTGCCGCCCAGCCGGAATAGGAGTTGAGCATGGAAACCACCACCGGCATATCTGCCCCGCCGATGGGAATAATCATCAAAACCCCAAGCACCAACGCCACCAGCGTAATGGCCCAGAACAACCAGACAGCGCTGGTCAGGGTGAATTGCCACACCAGATAGACCAGCAATGCCGCCAAAGCGATATGTAGGATATGGCGCAAAGGCAAAATAATCGGCGTGCCAGACATGCGTCCGTCCAGCTTGGCAAAAGCAATAACCGAGCCGGTAAAAGTAAAGGCCCCGATCGCTGCCCCAAGGCTCATTTCAATCAGCGCCTGGGGATATACGTCTCCCACTGTGCCAATACCAAAAGCTCCGGGCGCATAAAACGCTGCTGCGGCCACAAATACCGCCGCCAGACCAACCAATGAGTGAAAAGCTGCCACTAGTTGGGGCATATCGGTCATGGCGATTTTTTTGGCCATTACGGCACCAATGCCGCCGCCAATTGCCAGACCGCCAATAATAAGTCCCCATGACAAAGCATCAGTAGGCCCGGCAACCCCAAGGGTTGTAAGAACGGCAATAAACATGCCGATCATGCCATATAGATTGCCTCGGCGGGCCGATGCGGGTGAAGAAAGCCCCCTAAGGGCCAAGATGAATAATACTCCGGCAACCAGATAAAGCAGCGCAGCAATGTTTGGCGAAATCATTTTCTAGCTGTCCTTTTTCTTATACATGGAGAGCATGCGCTGGGTGACTAAAAAGCCCCCAAAAATATTTACCGAGGCCAGAATAAGCGCCGCAAATCCAAATCCTTTTGCCGCCCAACTGTCATCCCCGACCAGCCCCACACCAACTGCCGTTAAAGCTCCCACCACAATCACCGAGGATATGGCATTGGTCACGGCCATCAAAGGCGTATGCAGGGCCGGAGTAACGCTCCAGACCACAAAATAGCCGACAAAAATCGCCAAAACGAATATTGATACCTGAAAGATAAACGGGTCAATCTGTTCCATTATTTTTTCTCCCCGGATTTAGGTTTACTGGCTGTAGCGCCTTTAGCACTCTTTGCTTTAGCTGCGGGTTTTTTGGCCGCTGTCTTTTTTGCAGCGGGTTTCTTGGTTACTGTCTTTTTTGCAATCGGTTTTTTAGATGAGGGCGCTTTAATCAGGCTGGAATGAACAATTTTGCCATTCAGGGTCAAAAGAATTGCCTTCACCAGCTCCTCCTCCCAATCCACATTCAGCTTGCCGCTTTCCTTATCGATCAAAGTCTCAAGAAATGTCAGCAAATTGCGCGAATAAAGCTGAGAGGCAGAGGCCGCAATCCGTCCCGGCATATTCGTATATCCAACGATTGAAACATCCTTGAAATTTGCAACTTTGCCCGGCTGTGTTGCCTCGCAATTGCCGCCACGCTCCGCTGCCAGATCAACCACCACTGATCCCGGAGCCATGGAAGCAACCATTTTTTTGGTAACAAGCACCGGAGCTTTGCGCCCCGGTATCAGCGCCGTTGTAATAACGATATCCTGTTTGGCAATATGCTTTGCGGTCAGTTCCGCCTGTAATTTTTGATATTCAGCGCTCATCTGCTTGGCATAACCTGCTGCGGTTTCTGCCTGCTTGAACTCTTCGTTCTCCACCGCGATGAATTTTGCCCCTAAGCTCTCCACCTGTTCTTTTGCCGCCGGACGCACATCGGTAGCACTAACCACAGCCCCCAAACGTCGAGCGGTAGCAATGGCCTGCAAACCTGCAACCCCGGCTCCCATGACAAATATCTTGGCCGGATGCACGGTTCCCGCCGCTGTCATCATCATTGGCAAGGCCCGGTCAAACTCTCCGGCACCATCAATTACTGCCTGATAGCCGGCCAGATTTGCCTGCGAAGATAAAACATCCATGGATTGTGCCCGCGAAATACGGGGCATAAATTCCATGGACATCAATGCGGCCCCGGTTTTGGCAAGGGCGTTAAATTCTGATTGATCATCGCTGGGGTTCAAGGAGCCAATAACCAGCGCGCCCTTGTTAATACCAATCAAAGAACTGGCAGAGGGACGGCGCACACAAAAAACCACATCGGCCCCTTTAAGGGTCATAGCCGTCGTAGCGCCAATGGTCGCACCAGCCTGTTTATAATGGGCATCAGGAAAGCGCGAGAGTGAACCCGCCCCTTTTTCAACCGCCACCTTACAGCCCAGCGCCACCAGCTTGGCCACAGTTTCCGGCGTTGCTGCAACGCGGGTTTCCCCGGCAGCTTTTTCTCTGGCAATCGCCACCTTCATATGCATGTCCCCATAGCTAAAATCAAAATCAGGCCTGTTTAAAAATCAGGTCGAATTCCAAAGTTTTATGGATTTACAATAAAATACAGCAGCACCATTGATATAGCGGTCGCGATCACCGTCCATTTGGTAAGTTTGGTAAACTGGGCATAGGTTTTTTTATGCGCTTCAAAATCACTGTTAGTCATGATTATTCCTTATGTTATCATAGTTTATAGTCGAAATATTTTTTTGGCCCTGCTCATAAAGGCCTGTAAATCAGGGTTGAGTTTTTTCCAATTCGTCAATCAACCCTTCAATCATTGATAATCCCAAAGACCAGAATTCTGGATCTCTGGCATCAAGGTCAAACGGGGCCAGCAATTCTGAATGGTGTTTCGAGCCTCCGGCCCTCAACAGATCAAAATAGCGCTCCGCAAATCCCTCGCTAGATGTCTCATACTTTGCATAAAGCGAATTCACAAGGCAATCACCAAACGCATAAGCATAAACATAAAATGGCGAATGAATAAAATGGGGAATATAGGCCCAAAAAGACTCAAACCCTTTGTTGAGCTTTATCGCCGGACCAAGACTTTCAGCCGAAGTCTCTTTCCACATCTGGTTTAATTCTTCGGTTTTCAGTTCTCCCTTGCGCCGCGCCGTATGCACTTTGCGCTCAAAGGTATAAAACGAAATCTGGCGCACCACGGTGTTGAGCATATCCTCGACCTTGGAGCTTAACAGCGCAAAGCGCTGTTTAGGGTCATCTGTTTTTGCCAGCAAAGAGCGAAATGTCAGCATTTCGCCAAACACACTGGCCGTCTCGGCCAAGGTCAAAGGCGTCGGGGCCATCAGCGCACCCTGTTCTGCCGCCAGTCTTTGATGCACCCCGTGACCCAGTTCATGGGCCAAAGTCATTACATCGCGGGTTTTGCCTAAATAGTTTAACATCAAATATGGATGCGCACTTGGCACCGTCGGGTGAGCAAAAGCCCCGGACCTTTTCCCCGGCGTAACCGGCCCATCAATCCATCCACTGTCAAAAAATGGTTCAGCAATTTCTGCCAGATAAGGCGAAAAACCCCCATAAGCATCAAGCACAATGGATTTTGCGCTTTCCCAATCATAAATTCTATCATCGCTGGTCGGCAGGGGCGCATTGCGATCCCACGCATTCAAACGCTCCTGACCAAACCATTTCGCCTTCATGGCATAATAGCGATGAGAAAGCCGCGGATAGGCTTCGCGCACCGAATTTTCCAGCGCGTCAACAACCTCCCGCTCTACTGAATTGGCCAAGTGGCGACTGTCAGCAATATCTTCAAAACCGCGCCAACGATCAGAAATTTCTTTATCTTTGGCCAGAACATTGGTGATCTGGGTAAACAGGCGCTGATTTTCCTTCAAGGTAACACCAACCGCTTTGAAGGCATTTTTGCGGTTTTTCTGTTTTTTGTCGCTCATCAAAGTAAGGGTTGCTTCAAGGCCCAGTTTTTCCCCTTTTACATTAAATGTCAGACTGGCCATGGTTTCATCAAACAGCCGGTTCCACGCCCCGCGACCTGTGACAGATTTATCGTGAAATAATTCCTCCACCCGCTCTTCGAGCTGATAGG
>CAZMVQ010000060.1:2620-14790 GCA_964569865.1 uncultured Devosia sp. | reverse complement strand
TGACCCTAATCAAGCTTAAATGTATCACAAACATTTTGCACCGGTTTTTATATCGTGTGTTTTCTCAATCAGATCGGGCTATTTTGAATGGGTTATCCGCTTAATTCAAAATTCTTAGCAAAAATTATGTTGTACACTTTTTGAATTTGGTGCACGTATAGCCAATATTCCCCAAAAAGAAGCAGGCACGAATTCTCATTCGTACCTTCACCTGACGAAGGGATAGATCATGCTTAAACAAAGCAATACTTTCACAAACCAGCCCACTGCGGAAAAAACCACCCGCATGCCAAAGCTTATTGGCATCGCCCTTGCCCCGGTGCCACTGGTACTAATCCAGCCTGTCCTTGCCCGTCTGGTGCGCGATATCGCAACCAGACGCTCTGAACTGTTTGAACGCCTTGGTCCACATACCAAAACGTTCTTTATGATTGATGTTGTTGAATTGCCTTTTGTCCTGCGCCTGCTTCCTGACCCTGAGGAGCCAAAACTTACCGCCCACCGACGCAGGGAAAATATTGAGTTTGGCGCTTCGATCAGCGGCCCTTTTATGACCCTTTTTACTATTATTGATGGCAATTCAGACAGTGATGCGATGTTTTTTTCTCGTGACATACGCATAGGTGGCAATACCGAGGCAGCAGTATGTCTGCGCAATGCCATGGATGATCTGGAAGGATCAATAATTGATGATGTTTTAGATATTGGCGGTGTGGCCTTTGCCCCATTAAGATTAGTCATGGCTCACCTTAGAAGTAAGGAGAACACCATATGAGTGCTCAAAAAGCTGTCCCTCATGAGTTGGACAAAACTTTTGCCCCCCCGGAACTGGTCTGCCCTGCGGGAACTCCTGCCGCCCTGCGCGCTGCGGTCGATGCCGGGGCCGATGCGGTTTATTGTGGCCTGACCAACGCTACCAACGCGCGTAATTTCCCGGGGTTGAATTTTTCTGTTCAGGCCCTTGAGAAATCAATCCCTTATGCCCGAGAGCGGGGAACAAAAGTATTGCTGGCGGTTAACTCCTTTGCAACCGCTCCTGGAAGCGCCCTGTGGCGCGAGGCGGTTGATATTGGCGCACGTTTGAAGGTCGATGCCGTAATTGTTGCTGATATAGGGGTTGCCCAATATGCAAGCGAAAACCACCCTGACCTGCGCCTGCATCTTTCGGTACAGGCGGGTGCTTCCTCCCCGGAAGCCATCCGATTTTATTGCCAGGAATTTGGAGTAAAACGTGTTGTATTGCCGCGCATTCTTACAGTTGCAGAAATCAGCGCCATTCACCGCGAAATCCCGTGCGAAATCGAGGCTTTTGTCTTTGGCAATATCGGCATGATGGCGGAGGGGCGTTGTTCACTAACTAATTATGTCACCGGACTTTCCACCAATATGGATGGAATCTGTTCCCCGGCCAGCGCAGTTGAATATACTGAAGATGAAAAAGGCAACCTGTCAGCCAAGTTGGGAAATTATGAAATCGACTGTTTTGAAAAAGGGGAAAGTGCCGGCTACCCAACCATCTGCAAGGGGCGCTATCTGACCCCGGCGCGAAAAGAGGCCTATTACGCGTTCGAAGAACCCATTTCCCTAAATCTCTCTTCCCTTTTACCGGATTTAATCAAGGCAGGGGTAACCGCGTTTAAAATCGAGGGCCGTCAGCGTTCGCGTTCCTATGTAAAATCAGTGGTTTCTGCTTATCGCGCCGCTGTTGATAACATTATGGAGGGAAATGAGCCGGATCTTTCCACCCTTATTTCTTTGACGGAAGGCGGAAAGCAGACTCAGGGTGCATTTAAAAGTAAAAAGTGGAGATAAAAACATGGCTGCCACACAACTGACCATGGGACCATTGATTTTTCATTGGCCCCCAGAAAAAAAACGGGATTTCTGGTTTCGCATCGCCGATGAAGCTCCGGTTGATGTTGCTTATCTGGGGGAAACCATCTGTTCCAAACGTACGCCGTTTTTTGATGATCGTCATCTCCATGAAGTGGCAGAGCGTCTTAAAAGCGGGGGTAAAAAAGTTGTCTGGTCTACCCTTAGCCAAGTGATGATCAAACGCGATCGTAAAATCGTTGGCGATACCTGCTCCCAAAAAGAATATGAGGTAGAGGCCAATGACGCCTCAGCGCTGTGGCATGTTTCAGGAACACCCCACCGTATCGGCCAGGCCCTTAACGTTTACAATGAACAGACCATGAGTTTTCTGGCTGCAAAAGGGGCTACACACTTCTGTCTGGCGGCAGAACTGCCGGCGCAATCCATTGAAGCCCTGTGCATAAAGGCAAACGAATTGGGAGTAAAAATAGAAGTGCAGGTTTTTGGCCGGGTTTCCCTGGCCCTGTCAGCCCGCTGCTATCATGCCCGCGCCCATGAACGGAGCAAAGATAATTGTCTGTTTGTTTGTGAAAACGACCCGGACGGCATGGATCTAAACACCCGCTCAAATATTCCATTTCTTTCTATCAACGGCATCCAGACACTATCGCACCGCTACGTCAATTTGAGCTCAGAAATGGATGCTTTAAAAAAGATGGGAGTTGAGGCTTTTCGCCTATCACCCCATTCAAGTGATATGGTGGCGATTGCCCAAAATTATCGCGCACTGCTGGACAACAAAATCAGCTGTGATGAAGTGAACCAATCACTGGAAGCGCTTGGCATACCCCAGCCAATGGCCAATGGATTTTTTCACCGCCAGCCCGGGTTTGAGATGGTAGGTAAGGGCCAACCAATTTAGCCCGGAAATGCTCTCAGGTGGAGGGATCATCAATCAGCGGATTGGGCTTTGCCAAAACCGTCAGAGAATCAACATCTCCCAGAACAACTTTTTGCCCCGTTACATCCACCCCATAGGGTTTTAAGGTGCCAAAGGCTCGCGAGAGATTTTCAGGCGTCATACCAAGAATAGAAGCCAGAGTTTTTTTATCACAGGGCAATTGCACAAAACCCGGCGCGCCTTGAGAAATATGATATTTGAGCAGGCGATTGGCCAGACGCTCGACACCGGTGCGCAATCTTAAATCCTTATATTCCTTGACCACAGCCCTGAAATATCCCGAAAGCTCCAAAACAATGGCGCGGGCAAACGTGTCATCACGCTTGAAAGCATCGCGAACATTTTGCGCCGGTATCATCAATATACGCGACTTCTCGCTGGTGCGCGCCGACATCAGATAAACAGAATCCTCCAAAACCGCTGCCAGAATAAACGAGCCAACAGGACGCACCAGCGCCAGCACGCCCTCGCGATCATTGGCGTTGGCGTATAGCTCCACGCATCCCTCAACGACAAAAAATAAAAAATCGGCATTGTCGCCCTCATGAATAAGATCAACCTGAGCGGGGAAATTTTGCAGATAGGCCGCATTCATCAATTCGGAAAAACTTCCATCGCTCATGCTTTTAAAAAGCGAGAGCTGACGAATCTCTGGCAAATCAACAATACGCACGCATTAACCCCAATTGACAAATATCAAGAATATTTCGACTTATTTTGGCTGGACAACACGTTTTTGTAAAGGGGATGCATGAGGTTTTAAATTTGCTCTACCACCATTTTATTCGCAGCGCTTGTTTCTTCGTATTCTGGAGAGATTTCAGAAAGAAAACCAAAAAACCTAAGTAGAGTAAACTTGAGAAATCAAGGCTATTTGCGAAAGCGAAAAAGTAGAACCAACAACCGGTAATTCTTCAAAAAACACCAATCGGAGATATTCATGACAAATGTACCAGGAGTAACCCGCACTCAACAAAATGTTGCTCTGGGATTGAGCACTCTGGCCTTCACCGTTTGTTTTGCAGTCTGGACAATTTTTTCCATCATAGGCGTGCAGATCAAAGAAGATCTGGGGTTGAGCGAAACCCAGTTTGGCCTGTTGGTGGCCACCCCGATTTTAACCGGCTCCCTCAGCCGGATTTTTCTTGGGGTCTGGACCGATCAGGTGGGGGGGCGAATTATGCTTCCCCTGCAAATGCTGGTGACATCTGTTGCCGTTTGGCTTTTGGCAACTGTCACCACCTATGGCATGTTTTTGGTTGCCGCCCTTGGTCTGGGACTAGCCGGTGGCTCGTTCATAATCGGCATTGCCTATGTTTCGCGCTGGTTTGACGCCAAAAGTCAGGGAACCGCATTGGGAATATTCGGTGCTGGCAACGTGGGTGCTGCTGTCACAAACTTTGGCGCACCATTTTTACTGCTGGCTGTTGGCTGGCAGGATACCGCGCGCATATATGCGGTGGTGCTGGCAATAATGGCAGTTATTTTCTTTGTGTTCTCCAAGGAAGACCCGGTTAGGGCCGAGCAGAAAAAAACCGGCGCAAAGCCTGTTTCGGCATTAAAACAGCTCGAACCGCTTAAGGACATTCAGGTCTGGCGCTTTGCCACCTATTATTTCTTTGTCTTTGGAGCATTTGTGGCCTTTGCTTCATTCCTGCCACGCTACTATGTGGGTGCCTACGGTGTGACACTGGCGATGGCCGGGGTATTTGCGGGCATGTATTCGCTTCCCGGTTCGGTATTTCGTGCCCTTGGGGGCTGGATGTCTGACGTCTGGGGCGCGCGCTTTGTCATGTACCTGACCTTTATTGTCTCTCTGGTAGTGCTGTTTATAATGAGCTACCCGGAAACCAGCTATAGCGTAACCGGCATACCTAATGATGATGGCACACCCAACCTGATCAATTTCAGCTTTGGCATGCCACTTTGGGGCTTTGTCTCCCTATCGGTAATTCTTGGCTTTGTAATGAGCCTTGGCAAAGCTGCGGTCTATAAACACATTCCGGTTTATTTTCCCAACAATGTGGGGGCCGTAGGTGGTCTGGTGGGCATGATCGGTGGGCTTGGTGGATTTATCCTGCCCATATCCTTTGGCATACTTTTGGACATTACCCGCGTGTGGTCGGTGGTGTTCATGTTGATGTTCGTCATCGTGGCGGTCAGCACCATATGGATGCATGTGGCCATTCGCAAAATGGACCGCAAACTGCACCCCGAACTTAAAGACAATACCCACCTTTCAGATGTGCCACATCAGCGCTCTGACAAGGTTGAACCAGTGCCCTCTGAATAAGAGCATTAAAATGAATAAATATCTGGCCGAGAAAAATCCCGGCTGGTCAACAAATAAAAATCCAGCTCATACCGAGATGAGCAAAAAAAATGACGGAGAAGTACATTGGGAAAAGATCTTAGAAACTGGACCCCGGACGATGAAGAATTCTGGGAAAGTAAGGGTAAAAAAATTGCCACCCGCAATCTTTGGATTTCTATTCCTTCCCTTCTGGCCGGGTTTGCCGTGTGGCTTTATTGGGGCATCATCACTGTGCAAATGCTCAATCTGGGCTTTGAATTTGAAAAGAGTGATCTTTTTACCCTCACCGCAATTGCCGGATTGACCGGAGCAACGCTGCGCATCCCATCCACATTCTTTATTCGTATCGCGGGGGGAAGAAATACAATTGTATTCACAACCGCCCTGTTGATGATCCCTGCTGTTGGAACGGGTCTTGCCCTGCAAAACCCTGATACTCCCCTGTGGCAGTTTCAGGCGCTGGCCCTGTTATCGGGCATAGGAGGTGGTAACTTTGCCTCTTCCATGTCCAATATTTCGTTCTTTTACCCCAAAAAAATCCTTGGTTATGCTCTAGGCATGAATGCGGGGCTGGGTAATTTTGGTGTGACCACCATGCAGGTATTAATTCCTCTGGTGATGACATTTGGTTTGTTTGGGGGAGCATCACGCACCCTGCAAACAACCTCTGGCACTTTGATCGGAAAAATTCCGGCCGGCACTGAAACCTACATTCATAATGCGGGATTTGTCTGGTTGTTATTGTTGATACCGCTGGCCGTTATCGGCTGGTGGGGCATGAACAATATCCGCGATGAGCAGGTCTCCCCGGATATTCCCAATCCCATAGGCGCATTTGGCATTATTACCTTTATGTTGCTTATTGGCTTTGCTGCCGCCATTTTTGGCCTGTGGCTGATGCTGCCGGCAAGTGTTGGCGGGGCGGGAATTGCCATCTCTAAATGGGTGATATTGCCAATCGTTATCGCACTTACTGTGCTGGGGCTAAAAATGATCCCCGGTCAGGTAGGGCAAAACCTGACCCGTCAATATAAAATCTTTGGCAATAAGCATACATGGGCCATGACCGTCATCTACATCATGACTTTTGGCTCATTTATCGGATATTCAGCAGCCCTGCCCTTAACAATCAAAGTGGTGTTTGGCTTTCAACACGTGATGGTTGATGGGGTTTTAACTCATGATATTGCCAATCCCAACGGGCCGTCCGCGCTGATGTTTGCATGGATGGGGCCATTTATTGGCGCACTTATTCGCCCGATCGGGGGAATGATGGCCGACAAAATGGGGGGAGCAAAAGTTACCCAGATTATTTCCATTATCATGGTGGCCTCTGCTCTTGGTGTCGCCTACTTCATTCAGCAGGCCTATGGCTCTGAAACCCCGGAACAATATTTCTGGCCATTTATGGGATTGTTCCTGATCCTGTTTGCCGCCACCGGCATTGGCAACGGTTCAACCTTTAGAACCATCGCCATGGTTTTCAATAAAGAGCAAACCGGGCCGGTTCTGGGCTGGACATCAGCAATTGCCGCCTATGGAGCCTTCATCATTCCACAGGTATTTGGCGAGCAGATGGGCCTTGGAACTCCACAATATGCCTTGTACGGATTTGCAGTGTTTTACTCCATCTGCATCATCATAAACTGGTGGTTTTACCTGCGCCCCAACGCCTATGTGAAAAACCCATAAATCACAAAGCCACTTAAAACATCCAATTTACCGGTGGGTATGACCCCACCGGTTCAACAAAACCTAAGGACCCAAAATGAGCCATCTTCTGGATCGACTGAATTTTCTGGCCCGCAAAAATGTGGGCACATTTTCCAAAGGTCACGGCGTGACAACAAATGAAAGCCGGGAATGGGAAAACAGTTATCGCAACCGCTGGCAGCATGACAAAATCGTGCGCTCGACCCATGGGGTCAACTGCACCGGTTCGTGCTCGTGGAAAATCTATGTGAAGGGTGGCATTGTTACATGGGAAACCCAGCAGACCGATTATCCGCGCACCAGACCCGATCTTCCAAACCACGAACCTCGGGGCTGCGCACGGGGGGCTTCTTATTCCTGGTATATGTATTCAGCCAATAGGGTAAAACATCCGCTTGTTCGCTCAAGATTGCTAAAATTGTGGCGCGCGGCACGTATGACCCTTGCTCCGGTTGCGGCATGGGCATCCATTGTAGAAAACAAAGAAAAACGCGATAGCTACGTTAAAATTCGCGGCCATGGTGGTTTTGTTCGTGCCTCATGGGACGAAGTCAACGAAATCACCGCTTCCGCCAACGCCTATACGGCCAAAACCTATGGGCCGGATCGAGTGTTTGGATTTTCGCCCATTCCGGCAATGTCCATGGTTTCTTATGCTGCAGGGTCGCGCTATCTCTCGCTGATGGGCGGGGTCTGCATGAGTTTTTATGACTGGTATTGCGACCTTCCCCCATCCTCGCCCATGACATGGGGGGAGCAGACCGATGTGCCAGAAAGTGCCGACTGGTATAATGCGGGATTTTTGATGCTTTGGGGATCAAACGTGCCCCAGACCAGAACCCCTGATGCGCATTTTTATACCGAAGCTCGCTATAAGGGCGCAAAATCCGTGGTGGTTTCACCCGATTATTCCGAAGCTGCAAAATTCTCCGACATGTGGCTAAACCCAAAGGCTGGCACCGATGCGGCGCTGGCCATGGCCATGGGTCATGTGATCCTGCGCGAATATCATCTGGACCGGCAGGCACCATATTTTGAGGATTATTGCCGCAAATATACCGATATGCCAATGCTGGTACGGCTGGTTAAAAAGAACGGCCATTATATTCCTGAGCGCCTGCTTAGAGCCTCCGATTTCGCCCGTGATCTCAACGAGAAAAACAACCCGGAATGGAAAACCGTCGCCTTTGATGGGGATTCCGACAAAATTGTAACTCCCCAAGGCTCCATCGGTTTTAGATGGGGGGAAGATGGGCAATGGAATCTGGAGGAAAAAGAGGGCAAGGGCAAGCAAGTAAAGCTAAAACTCTCGTTCATTGCTGACGAAGACCATGACGCGGTAGCTGAAGTGGCATTTCCATATTTTGGCAATCGTGAGCATGATCATTTTGAAGGCACCGAGCATGAAAGCGTTCTGGTGCGCTCGGTTCCTGCCAAGCAAATCAAGCTCTCAGACGGCGATACAATGGTTGCCACCGTATTTGATCTTTTTGCCGCCAATTATGGGCTGGATAGGGGATTGGGCGGGGAGAATGTCGCCAACTCTTTTGATGAAAATGTGCCCTATACACCGGCGTGGGCTGAAAAAATCACCGGTGTTCCTGCCGATAGCATCATCACCGTGGCCCGTGAATTTGCCACCAATGCGGAAAAAACCAATGGTCGTTCCATGGTTATTCTGGGTGCCGGCCTCAACCACTGGTATCATATGGATATGAATTATCGCGGGATTATGAACCTGCTGATAATGTGTGGATGTGTTGGCCAATCCGGCGGTGGCTGGAGCCATTATGTGGGGCAGGAAAAACTGCGGCCCCAAACCGGCTGGCAGCCTTTGGCGTTCGGTCTGGATTGGGCGCGCCCTCCCCGTCATATGAATTCAACCTCGGCCTTTTATGCCCACACAAATCAATGGCGTTATGAAACTCTTGATGTTTCTGAAATCCTCTCCCCCACTGCACCCGATGGTCCGTGGGACGCGACCCTGATTGATTATAATGTGCGGGCTGAACGCATGGGCTGGCTGCCATCGGCTCCCCAGCTAAAAACCAACCCGCTCGGAATAGCTGCGGCGGCGAAAAAAGCCAAAAAAGACCCCAAGGATTATGTGGCTGATCAACTTAAATCCGGAAAGTTGGAAATGAGTTGCGAGGATCCGGATGATGAAGCCAACTGGCCGCGCAATCTATTCGTCTGGCGCTCCAACCTGCTCGGCTCGTCAGGCAAGGGGCATGAATATTTCCTAAAACACCTGTTGGGAACCACCCATGGCGTTATGGGCAAGGATCTTGGTGAAGAGGGCAGACAACGCTCCAAAGAAGTAAAATGGCATGATGAGGCGCCCGAGGGCAAACTTGATCTTTTGGTCACCCTTGATTTTCGCATGTCCACCACTTGCGTATATTCGGATATCGTTTTGCCAACCGCCACATGGTATGAAAAGAACGATCTGAACACTTCGGATATGCATCCGTTTATCCATCCGCTTTCCTCGGCTGCTGATCCGGCATGGGAGGCCAGATCGGATTGGGATATCTTTAAGGGTTTAGCCAAAAAATTCTCGGAAGTTGCTCCGGAAGTTCTTGGGGTGGAACAGGATACAGTTCTGGTGCCTATCCTTCACGATACACCGGGCGAGATGGCTCAGCCTTTTGATGTAAAAGACTGGAAGGAAGGGGAAATCGATCCCATTCCCGGCAAAACCATGCCCAATGTGGTGGTGGTTGAGCGCGATTATCCCAATCTTTACAAACAATTCACCGCCCTTGGTCCCCTGCTGGAAAAATTGGGTAATGGGGGCAAGGGTATTGGCTGGAACACCGAGCACGAGGTTGAAGCTCTAGGCAATCTATCAGGCCGCGTGACCGAGGAAGGAATTTCCAAAGGCAGACCAAAAATCGAAACCGATATTGACGCAACAGAAGTGGTGTTGATGCTGGCCCCGGAAACCAACGGGGAAGTAGCGGTGAAGGCCTGGAAAGCACTTTCCAAGGCAACCGGTATCGATCACACTCATCTGGCGCTGCCCAAGGAAGATGAAAAAATCCGCTTCCGCGATATCGTGGCGCAACCGCGCAAGATCATCTCGTCCCCCACATGGTCGGGGCTTGAGAGTGAAACCGTTTGTTATAATGCCTGTTACACCAATGTGCATGAGCTGATCCCATGGCGCACCCTGACCGGACGCCAGCAACTCTATCAGGATCATTTATGGATGCGGGCATTCGGTGAAGCGTTTTGTGTTTATCGTCCCCCAATCGATACAAAATCCATCACGCCAGAGATTGAAGCCAAGGATAATGGCAACAAGCAGATTGTCTTGAACTTCATCACCCCCCACCAGAAATGGGGCATCCATTCAACCTATTCGGATAATTTGCTGATGCTTACCCTGAACAGGGGCGGACCGGTGGTCTGGCTATCGGAGAATGATGCGGCAAAAGCCGGTATTGTCGATAATGACTGGGTGGAGGCCTATAATTCCAACGGTGCTCTTACTGCACGGGCCGTGGTTTCCCAACGGATAAAGGATGGCACCTTGTTCATGTATCACGCTCAGGAAAAGATCGTGAACACGCCGGGGTCCGAAACCACCGGCAATCGCGGCGGCATCCACAATTCGGTAACCAGAGCCATAACCAAGCCAACCCACATGATTGGCGGCTATGCCCAGCAATCCTACGGGTTCAATTATTACGGCACCGTAGGCTCCAACCGCGATGAATTCGTGGTTGTGCGCAAAATGGAAAAAGTAGACTGGCTCGAAAAGCCGTTGGCAACAAAACAAGAGGTGGGATCATGAAAATCCGCGCACAAATCGGAATGGTATTAAACCTGGACAAATGCATCGGGTGCCACACCTGCTCTGTTACCTGCAAAAACGTCTGGACCAATCGCGAGGGGGTTGAATACGCATGGTTTAACAATGTTGAAACCAAACCCGGCGTTGGCTTCCCCAAAGAATGGGAAAACCAAAAGAAATGGAACGGGGGCTGGATCCGCAATGCCAACGGTAAAATCCAACCTAAAATGGGCGCAAAATGGAGAATTCTCTCCAAGATTTTTGCCAACCCGGATCTGCCCGAAATTGATGATTATTACGAACCGTTTGATTTTGATTATGGGCATTTGCAAAAAGCTGGCGAAGTTGAGGCTTTTCCAACCGCCCGTCCACGCTCCAAAATCACCGGCGAGCGCATGGAAAAAATCGAATGGGGCCCCAATTGGGAAGAAATCTTAGGTGGGGAATTCTCCTCACGCTCAAAGGACTATAATTTTGAGGGTGTGGAAAAGGAAATGTACGGCGAGTATGAAAATACTTTCATGATGTATCTGCCGCGCCTGTGCGAGCATTGCCTTAATCCCACCTGTGTTGCCGCCTGCCCCTCTGGTGCCATCTACAAGCGTGAAGATGATGGCATCGTGCTGGTGGATCAGGAAAAATGTCGCGGCTGGCGCATGTGTGTCTCGGGCTGTCCCTATAAAAAAATCTATTATAACTGGTCTTCTGGCAAGTCTGAAAAATGCACATTCTGCTTCCCGCGCATTGAAGCCGGTGAGCCAACCGTATGTTCAGAAACCTGCGTTGGTCGTATCCGCTATCTGGGCGTTCTGCTTTATGATGCGGACCGTATTGAAGAGGCAGCATCGACCGAAAACGAGCAGGATCTTTATGAATCACAACTTTCATTGTTTCTTGATCCCAACGATCCTGAAATAATAGCAGAAGCTAAAAAACAGGGCATTCCCGAAGACTGGATTAAATCCGCCCAAAAATCCCCGGTTTATAAAATGGCCATGGATTGGAAAGTTGCCTTTCCCCTTCACCCGGAATATCGCACCCTGCCAATGGTTTGGTATGTGCCGCCCCTTTCTCCTCTACAATCGGCAGCAGAGGCTGGCAAAATTGGTTGGGACGGTGAATTGCCGGACGTAAAATCCATGCGCATTCCGGTTCGCTATCTCTCCAATCTGTTAACCGCAGGCAAGGACGAGCCGGTAATTAACGGGCTTGAACGCATGCTGGCCATGCGCTCTTACATGCGCTCAAAAACCGTTGATGGCGTGATCAATGAAGCGGTAGCGGAGCGGGTTGGCATGACCCCTTTGATGATCGAGGAAATGTATCACACCATGGCAATTGCCAATTATGAGGACCGGTTTGTAATCCCCACTTCTCATCGTGAACTCGGGGAAGACGCCTATGATCTTCGTGGCTCATGTGGATTTACATTTGGCAATGGCTGCTCGGGTGGAAATTCAGAGGCCGATCTGTTCGGGGCGAAAAAAGCCAGCACACCCCAGACGCCAACCGACTTCATCAGAAGCTAATTTCATTAGGGACTAACTTCGTCAGGGGCTAACTTC